>JAFGMZ010000117.1 GCA_016927285.1 Chlorobiaceae bacterium | reverse complement strand
ATTACCTCTTTTCTTGTATATTCCAGCTGTACGTTGATCTAATACAGCACCTGGATTTTTTTCTTATGTCTCAAAGTATGCAGAGAAAACCTGAATGGCTCAAACTCAGGTTTTCCGTTGACGCGCAATTCAGCACGGTACGGCAACTCCTTGCCCGCAAAGGCCTGCATACGGTCTGCCGTTCGGCAAAGTGCCCGAATCTGCAGGAGTGCTGGTCGCGAGGCACGGCGACCTTTCTGCTGCTCGGCAATGTCTGCACGAGATCCTGCCGGTTCTGCGCCGTAGGCAAGGATTCCCGTCCGGGCAATCCGGATGCCAAAGAGCCGCAAAAGATCGCTGAAGCCATAGGCGAAATGGCTTTGAGACATGTGGTACTGACAAGCGTGAATCGGGACGATCTTCCGGACGGAGGAGCAGGACACTGGGTCGATACCCTGCAGTCGATCAGGATGCATAATCCCGAAGTAACCGTGGAATGCCTCATCCCGGATTTTCTTGGAAATGAAGCGGCGCTCGATCTGGTACTTACTGCCGCTCCGGATGTGCTGAACCATAATATTGAAACCGTACCCCGGCTTTATCCGAAAGTGCGACCCGAAGCGGACTACTCCACCTCTCTTCGGCTGCTGCGGCGGGCGGCGGACCGGTTCGGTCTGATCGCGAAATCCGGCATGATGGTCGGCATGGGCGAAACCGGCGATGAGGTGCTGCGCTCGCTGCAGGACCTCCGGGAACACGGCTGCGATATCGTCACCATCGGTCAGTATCTCCAGCCGACCGCAGAGCACCTTCAGGTTGAACGATATGTGACTCCTGACGAATTCAAACAGTACGAGGAGCGGGCGATCGCTATGGGCTTCCGCCATGTGCTCTCAGGTCCTTTCGTGAGAAGTTCCTACCATGCAGAAGAAGCACCCCGGCTCAAACACCTTTCATTATCTGCCAAACAACCTTAAACCCATGTATCATTATGGAATTATCCATACCAATGAAAGTATTCGCCTACTGGTTTATCGCCATCGCTATCGGACTTCTTTTTTTCAGGAAGGAGACCTTCAGTTTTAATACGAATTTCGATCTCCGGCGTAAGATTCTGCTTGGCGCATCTGTGGCAATCGTTATTCTCAACGCCTTTATCTACACCAATTCCACCTATGACGGGGGCAGATCGCTCGATATCGCTTCGGTACTGGTCTTTACGTTCGGTAACGGCATCGCCGAAACCTTCATGTTTTATCTGTTTTTTGTCATGGGCGAAAAGCTCGCGGCGATGGTCACGAAAAACCCTTGGCTGCTTTTTGCTTCGGGTATGATTTTTTTCATGGTATACAGCGGTTTCATCCATGCGCTTTTCTGGCTCGACATGCTTCCGGAGCATGTCAATCAGGCCAGTCCCTACAAGCCGCTCTTCATGCCGACGCAGATCCTGATTGCCGGAAGCTGGGCCCTGAGCTTTTTCTGGTACCGCGACCTCCCCTCGGTTTTTGCGCTGCATGCACTCGTTGACCTGACCATGATCCTGAACGTGAAATTTTCGCTTTTTGTCTGAAGGGAGCCTCGATAACAGTAATGTTTTTACGCCCCATCCTGCTGTGTTGTCCCGATAAATCGGTATCGAAATCCTCATATTACGGTTTCTCGGGACACATTCCGAGCCTCTCTATTCGCTCTTGTTTATGCGGCTTGTATCGTTGATCGCTTATCTCCCTTTTCCATAGGCTCCCTGAATTCCTCAACCGGAGAAAAATTATGTATATGAACTATTCAGGCACCGTCCTTGTAGCCGGTGCAACCGGACGCACTGGGCAACGGATCGTCAAAAGTCTGCAATTGAGAGGCATAGCTTACCGGCTGTTCGTTCGCTCCAGAGAAAAGGCCTGCAGCCTGTTCGACGATACCGTTGCCGAGCAGTGCGTTACCGGTTCAGCGGAAAGTCCCGATGATGTCCGACGAGCTGTCGAGGGTATCGATGCCGTTATCTGCGCTATCGGGGGGGCTGTCACCGATCCACAGGCAGCGCCCCCTTCGGCAATCGATCGTGATGCGGTGATCAAACTTGCCTCGATGGCAAGGCAGAGCGGGGTGAAACAGTTCATCCTTATCAGCTCGCTTGCCGTTACCAAACCCGACCATCCCCTCAATAAATATGGTCGGGTGCTCGACATGAAACTCGAAGGAGAAAACGGGGTGCGGGAGCTGTTTCATAAGGAAGGACTCGGCTTTACCATCATCCGTCCGGGAGGACTGCTTGATGGACCGCCCCTGCAGCACCGACTGCTGCTCGATACCGGCGACAGGATAACCGGCTCCATCGACCGCAGCGATGTTGCGGAGATTGCGGTTTTATCGCTTACGGCGCCTTCCGCATGGAACCGCACATTCGAACTGATCCGTGCAGAAGAGGCGAGGCAGGAGTCGCTTGATCATTTTTTCGGCATGCTCTCTTAACCTGAATTATTCATCAACTGCTATCCCCCATGGTTCCAAATGCTGCCATCATACCGATAAAATGCCGGATTGTACCGGGGCGTTACCACTCTGTCGCCCCTGCGGAGCGAAAACCCATTTCGGGAGAAGCTTTCTTTCCCGGGGTTTCACTCCGGGCTACCGAAGTGTCGCCCCTACGGGGCTGGGGATTGGAAAGACGGTATAACGAATACTCTTCCATCCGGCATCGCAACACATTCTTCACACTCAGTACTGATCACTCCCTTCCCTCCCCGGGCTACCGAGATGTCATCCCTGCGGGATGTAAAAAAGAGAGGCTGCGGCCCCACTCGCATATGCCAGCGCTAAAATGATATATTCTTCTAATTTCCAATACAAAAAGGCAATGCCATTGCCCACGACACTCCTGAAATTCCTCCCCATTACCGAACAGGTGCAAATCCTCCAATGTTCAAAAAACGTAACGAGTTATTCATCCAATTCATGTGCATCAGTGAACATTCAGGAGTATCAGACGGGTATATCGCGCGCCAGCGGCATATAATATTTACTTTCTTATACTCCCTGGTAGAGAACGAGACAGCTATCCGGCTATCCTACTATCCGGCCTCTTCCCACATAACACGATCTTCATCTTTCTTTTCCCTCATCGCCTGGCCATAGATTATGTACGCATTATTGTAAGGGAATCTTAATAACCTGACGTTATCCAAGACCTGAAACCGGTTTTATTATCCATTTACAGGCGCTCTGAACGCGAAACGTCTCCGGGTTAAAGAGAATGAATAAACAAATTATCCGACAGCATACCAATAGCACCTGATCCCTGCTCGATCATCAAATAAACGTATTGATAATACTGATTTTTCTTTTATATAATCATGCAGACAGGATGATGTCTGTATCATATAACAGGATTGTTTACCAGATACATTACCCTGTTTAAAGTAATTCAATACATCATATCATGAAGATCTATATATCGATTTTTCCTGATCTTATGATTTTTCTCTGTTTATTTAACAATAAATTACTATGTCATTTAATAATCAGAACCGTACGGACTCAATAAGGATTACTGATATTTTATAAAAGCTTATTTCAAACCTATAGTAACTAAAGTATAGTATTACTATTCTTATTTATTTCTATTTATAATAAAATTATTTTTTATTATAAATCAAATCATAATGATACCTTAAAAAAAATATAAGCCTTTATGCGAATGCATTTATTCTATTTTATTACAATACTTTAAAGTATTTAGGCGAAATTTATTTTACAACAGGAATCCTGCGTTTTATAGCATGAATAAATATAAAACAGTAATCCGTTATATGGATACATTACTATCCGATACCCCGCTGTTACTTTTTGATTCATTATTTAGCGGACAAACTTTCAGATGGATCATATCACCAAACAATAAACACTGTTTTATCTCGGTTATTCAAGGATCTCCGGTTATCTTAATAGCAGAAGATACAATGCATATATTGGTATTCTCAGACACAGAAACGATTGGTGATAAGCCTTTGCGGAAGTGGGCTGAACACTACCTGACGATCGATATTAAGGGTCCTTTTTTTTCGGATGTAAGTCTTTTTTTTTCGAGTAGTAATACACCTACATTACTGATGGATTTCAATGGATTGAAAGTCCTCCGTGAGGATCCTTTTGAAACAGCGGTAACCTTTATGTGTGCACAAGGTATCGGTATGCCGATTATCAGACGTCAGGTTATGAACATCTGCAGGGTATTCGGCGATGCTGTCACATTCTCGTTCGAGGGAAACCCCTATACGCTCTATGGTTTCCCTTCGCCTGAACGGTTGGCTGCCGCGCATCCCGGGGAGCTCCGGCTATGTACGAACAACAACTGTGCGAGAGCCTCAAACGTCCGAAAAATGGCAGAAGCCGTTGCGTCAGGTCGCCTTGATTTTCGGAAACTCGCAGCTCCGGAACGATCGCTCGACATCATCAGGGAGGAGCTCTGCGGATATGACGGCATCGGCCCGAAAATCGCCGACTGCATCGCTCTTTTCGGACTCGGCCGGTTCGACGCGTTTCCTATCGATACGCATGTCCGACAGTATCTGTACGAGTGGTTTGGTCTTAAAAAGGCCGCGATGGCATTAACCGCTAAAAACTATATGGAACTGCAGCGGGAGATCCGGACGATTCTGAACCCGGATCTGGCGGGTTATGCGGGTCATTTGCTCTTCCATTGCTGGAGAAAACGGGTAAAAAGGCTCGATACGGCTTAGGGGAACCGGCGTCATGTCCGACAACCCATTTTTCTTGTGCGACAACTTTTTTCTCAAAGGGTAATTCAATACCTTAGAAAACAATTATCTAACACGTTTTACAACCAGTCCGGATTACGGGCGGGAAGCCCAATTATAAGAATGTTGAAAATTTTCGAAAAAATATTCGGTTCAAAACACGATAAAGACATCAAAAAAATCCAGCCGCTCATCCAGCGTATCAATGAGCTGCAGGCCTCTTTTGATGCTATGTCTGATGAACAGCTTAAAGCTAAAGGGGCGGAAATCCGCGGCAAAGTACGCGGCACGCTCCAGCCTATAGAACAGAAGAAAAGCGAACTGATAGCCGCGCTCGGAGAGCCTGACATCGACCTCGACAAAGCTGACGCGATCAACGACGAACTTGACGGTCTGGCAAAGGAGTATGAAAAGGCAACCGCTGCGGTGCTCGATGAAGTTCTGCCTGAAACGTTCGCGGTGGTCAAGGATACCTGCCGTCGTCTGAAAGGTCACACCTATACTGTCATGGGCCACGAAATGACCTGGGATATGGTGCCTTACGATGTGCAGCTGATCGGTGGTATCGT
>JAFGMZ010000020.1 GCA_016927285.1 Chlorobiaceae bacterium | reverse complement strand
TCTCTTCTTGTTACTTCGATATGATACTATGAAAAGAAGATCGTTTCTTGCCAGGAGTATAGCCGCGGCTTTTTTTGTATTACTTAGACCTTCTCAGGTAATAGCGGCATGGAATGCAAAGCACTTTCAGCAGATTCCGATAGAAAAGGCTTTTATTGAAGTGCTCGGCACCGCAGATATGGTTCGGACAGATCGCATTGTTATAACTGTGCCTGAAGTTGCTTCGGATAGTTCTGCGGTTCCTGTGGCCATCGATTCTGATTTAAAGGGTGAAGCCATTTACTTGTTCGTTGAAAAAAATATCACACCGCTTGCTTTCAGCTGTTATCTGCATGAGGGAGTATTACCCGCATTTTCTCTTAATATTAAAATGAAAGAGAGTTCCCTGCTTTATGCGGTAGTAAAGGAAAGCGGAAAATACTATATGGCCTCTGTTCAGGTTACCGTTTCGGCACAAGCCTGCTGAAGTCCTCTTATATTAAACGTATTAAGAAGCTATGAGAATTCTTGCAACAGAGAGTGGGGGGATCGTTTCGGTTAAAGTCATTATACCTCATCCGAACGAATCAGGCAGCAGAAAAGATGAGTCAGGAAGTATAGTTCCCGCCAATTTCGTTAAAGAGGGTATGGTTATGCTGAATGGCAAACCACTTCTTGAACTGCAGTTTGGGCCGTCTGTATCAAAGAATCCCTTCTTTCAGTTTAAATTTGCCGGTAAAAAAGGAGACAAACTCTCCCTGAGGTTCCTTGACAGCAGTAATCAGGAATATTCCGCAGAAGCCGCGGTTGTATGATTTTCGGGGCTGAAGCGCCCGGATCGCCTTTTTTCATGCAGTATCCATTCAATTTTTATAAATAAGGAGATCACTATCATGCAGGTTACTATCAGATCGTTGCTGACAGCCTGTCTTGTCTCTTCAGCCCTGCTTGGCAT
Source organism: Chlorobiaceae bacterium (assembly GCA_016927285.1). GTDB lineage: Bacteria > Bacteroidota > Chlorobiia > Chlorobiales > Chlorobiaceae > Chlorobium. The sequence goes on along the minus strand of JAFGMZ010000020.1, from coordinate 27,346 downwards.
GGGAAATGAGGCTTCCGCTGCAGCAAAAAGTGTTCAGGAGCAGAAAGCTGAAGAAGCTTGTGTCGTTGACCCTCGGGGCGAGATTCTTTCGTTATCGTGTGCCTCGTGTCACGGAACGGACGGCAAGAGCGTTGGTATTATTCCTTCTTTTTACGGAAAATCTCCCGAATACCTTGAGGCTGCTCTTAAGGATTTCAGGTCCGGCACGCGTTATTCCACCGTAATGATCCGTCATGCAAAGGGATATAGCGATGAGGAGATACGGCTGATTGCCCAGTATTTCGGAACTGTATGGCAGAATAATAAATAACGGGGGAACAGATAATGAGTCAAAACATTTCACGCAGAGATTTCAATAAACTGCTTGTATCCGGCGTTGCCGGTTCCGCATTGGGTCTGTTTGGTATGGCGAGGCCTGCATTTGCCGCGCAGAATCGTATCGTTGTCATAGGCGGAGGTTTCGGCGGCGCATCGGCGGCCAAATATCTCAAAAAGCTTGATCCATCCATGTCCGTCACGCTTGTAGAGCCGAAAGCTATCTTTTATACCTGTCCATTCAGCAACTGGGTGCTTGGCGGAATGAAGACCATGGAGGATATCGGACAGACGTACACGATACTCAAGAACAAATATGGCGTCAATGTCATTGCCGATACCGCTACCGGTATTGATACGGTAAAAAGCACGGTTACGCTCAAGAGCGGCAAGGTTCTGAATTATGATCGACTCATCGTTTCTCCTGGAATCGATTTCAAATGGAACGCTATTGAAGGATACAGCGAAAGCGTTTCAAATTCGTCTATGCCACACGCCTATCAAGCCGGTCCTCAGACAGTGCGGCTTCAGAAGCAGCTTCTTGCCATGAAAGACGGGGGAACCGTTCTTATGTGTCCTCCGGGCAATCCGTTCAGATGTCCTCCCGGACCATACGAGAGGGCCAGTCTCATTGCGCATTACCTGAAAGAGAAAAAGCCGAAATCGAAGATTATCATCCTTGATGCCAAAGATAAATTTTCCAAGCAGGGCCTGTTCAAGAAAGGATGGGAACGGCTGTATCCGGGGATGATCGAGTGGCGTTCGGGAGCTACGGGAGGCAAGATCACCGGCGTCAATGCGTCGTCCATGAGCGTCATGACAGAATTCGGGACTGAGAAAGGCGATGTCATTAATATTATCCCGCCTCAGCAAGCCGGTAAAATAGCTTTTGACGCTGGATTGACCGATGCTTCCGGATGGTGCCCCATTAATCCGATCACTTTCGAATCGATTATTCAGCCCGGAATTCATGTTATCGGCGATGCTGCGATTGCCGGCGCAATGCCGAAATCCGGTTTTGCTGCCAGCAGCCAGGGCAAGGTTGTAGCAGCATCCATCATACGGTTGTGCCAGGGCAAGGTTCCTGCTCCGCCTTCGCTGGTCAATACATGCTACAGTCTGCTGGGGCCGGGTTACGGCGTTTCGGTAGCCGGGGTCTATAAGCTGACCTCTGCCGGTATCGTTGAAATTCCCGGATCAGGCGGACTCACCCCCATGGACGCCGATGATGATCATCTTAACGAAGAGGCGATGTTTGCCAGAGGCTGGTACAATAATATCGTTCAGGATATCTGGGGATGAGTTTTTATTTCAATATCAAAAAAAGCCCGGAAGGATCCGGGCTTTTTTTATGGGGCGCCCGATAGGGCCAATTCTTTTTCATGCGACGGAAAGGCATAATTCCGGTCGATTGTTAATCACTACCCCATTTTATATATTGGCTGAATTATTTCCATTGCGCGAAAAGCTTGATTCATAATGAAAAATAAACCATTCAATCTTTTTCTCATTGTCCTGGTGACCATAGTTTCGCTTTGGTCGCTCTGGCCGACTTGGCGCGATTATTCGCTGACACGCCAGATAGACCGATTCGCATCCGCTGAAGACAGTCTTAAATTCAGTCTCGCCCACCGGGAAGAAATTGAAAATATCAGAAAAAAAAGCCTCAAGCTTGGTCTTGACCTCAAAGGCGGTATGCATCTGGTTATGGAAGTCGATCAGATAGATCTTTTCGAACAGAAAGCATGGAACAAGGATGCGAAATTCGATGCTATTATGGCTCGGGTTCGTCAGAAAGCCTCATCGAGCGATGCGAGCGTGATTGATCTGATTGTATCAGAATTCAGGAAGGAAAATATTCGCCTGAGTCGTTATTTTTATGATATACGCAATACCGACAGAGAGATAACCGATAAGCTCCGTAAAGAGTCGGAAGACGCCCTCGCAAGGGCAAGAGAGATTATCCGAAACCGGATTGATCAGTACGGCGTCGCGGAACCGGTTATTACCACACAGGGCAGCCGTAGACTTATCATCGAGCTTGCCGGTATATCCGATGAGAACAGGGTAAGAAATCTTCTGAAAGGAACAGCAAAGCTTGAATTCAAGCTGCTGCGTGACCCGGAAGTGCTTCTTAGGGTGCTTGACAAGGTTAATTCGTCTCTTGCGGTGAAACAGCCACTTGTCGCGGTAATATCCGATACTGCCAGGACAGGGTTACCTGTCGGTCAGCTGCAGCCAGCCCAGGCAGAAAAGACGCCTCAGACCGGTCCACTTACGGAGGTGCTTACGGTTATGCAGAATGGCAGCGTTTATGTTCCTGAAGATTCAAAAGACTTTGTTGCGCAACTGTTCAGGCGGAACGACGTCAGTGCATTGATTCCTCAGGACAGCGAATTGCTGCTTGCAGCAAAGCCTGATCAGTTCGAAGACGGAAAAAACTATTATCCTGTCTTTCTCCTGCGGAAAACCGCAGAACTGACCGGAGGCGTTATTACCGAGGCAAAGGCGACGTTCAGCGCTGAAGGCGCCCAGCCGGAAGTACTCATGGAGATGAACTCCGACGGAACCGCAAAGTGGGCCCGTATTACAGGGGCCAATATCGGCAAACGTATCGCTATCGTGCTTGACGGTGCAGTATACAGTGCTCCTGTAGTGCAGTCGAAAATTCCGAACGGTAACTCGGTTATCAATGGGATCGAGAGCGTCGAAGAGGCAAAAGATCTTGAAATCGTCCTGAAGGCCGGCGCATTGCCGGCTCCGGTGAGGATTCTCGAGGAGCGGACGGTAGGCCCATCGCTCGGAGCCGATTACATCAGGGCAGGAGCAGTTTCTCTCGTAAGCGGCTTTCTTGCCGTAACGGCTTTTATGCTGATATATTACAGGATTGCCGGATTTGCTGCCAACGCGGCAGTCGTGCTCAATATTCTCATCGTACTTTCAGTGCTTGCCGGATTCAGTGCATCCCTGTCGTTGCCTGGTATCGCAGGAATCGTGTTGACGATCGGCATGGCCGTTGATGCTAACGTGCTTATTTATGAACGAATCCGGGAAGAGCTTGACGAAGGCAAATCTGTTGTTACTGCCGTGACAGCCGGATACGACAAGGCATTTTCGTCCATACTCGACTCCCATGTCACTACGCTTGCTGCGGCATATCTGCTTTACACGTTCGGTATTGGTCCGATTCAGGGTTTTGCCGTGACGCTGATGATCGGTACCGCAGCCAGTCTTTTTACCGCGATTATCGTTACAAAGGAGATTTTCGGTTTCATGCTTTCCAGAAATATTCTTTCGGCCAGAAGTTTCGGCTAATCAATCAATACCCGTCTACATGAAGATTTTACATAAAACGGATTTCGATTTTCTCAAGTACCGTAAAATAACATACGGTATTTCCATTGCGCTCCTTCTTGCCGGTATGATTTCACTCGTTTTCAAAGGGCTCAACTACGGTATAGATTTCAGAGGGGGGTCCGATGTCGTGGTTCGTTTCGAAAAAAACGTCGATGTAGGCAGCGTCAGGACCGTTCTCAAAGATGCTGGTATATCAGGGACGCTGAAACAGTACGGAATGGATCGCTCTTTTCTGCTAAGTACTGTTTTCAGCGGAGAAACCAATGAGCTGAAGGCGCTGATAACGAATGCTCTTAAGGACCGATTGCCTGATAACGAACACGAAATCGTGCGTATCGACTCAGTTGGACCCAGCATCGCCTCCGATATGAAATGGTCTGCCCTCAAGGCACTTTTCGCTGCGCTTGCAGCCATTCTTCTCTATGTAGGTATCCGTTTCGAGCTGAAATTTGCTACAGCAGGGGTTATCGCTATTTTTCATGACGTGTTTTTTATTCTCGGCATGTTCAGTATTCTCGGAGGTGTTTTTACGTTTATGCCCCTTGAAATGGATCAGAGCATCATTGCTGCTTTTCTGACGGTCGCCGGTTATTCCGTAACCGATACGGTGGTCGTCTATGACCGCATCAGAGAGCGGATACGGGGGCGCAAGCCGTCGGAATATGAGGCTATTTTCAACGAAAGCATGAATCAGACGCTCACCCGCACCGTTATTACCTCCGGAACTACAATGATTACCGTGCTCATTCTTTTTATTTTTGCCGGGCCTGCAATCAGAGGTTTTGCATTTGCTGTTTTTGCCGGCATTCTGATTGGCACATACTCCTCTCTCTTTATTGCCGTACCAATCGTCTATGACTGGTTGAGATTGAAAAAATCGGCAGTAAAACTCAGAGGCGGCAGCGCATCATAACATTAACTTGCAAAGCAAGGAGTATAAGCATGAAAAAAGTAATAGCGTCTGTATATGCCCTGTTCCTGTTGTGTTTTGTTTTTCTTTCTCCGGCATCGGCCCAAACCGTTGACCGAATTGTCGCTGTTGTAGGCAATGAGGTTCTTTTCCGTTCCGAACTCGATGAACGGGTGATGATGACCCGGCTACAGTTTCCTGAACTGAAAAATGAAGGAACTCTGAAGGAAAAGATTCTGAATTCAATGATAGATCAGAAAGTTATTCTCGCAAAAGCCAAGATCGACAGCACTGCCATCGATGAAGGGTCGCTTGAGGGTCTTGTCGCTGACAGGATGAAAATGCTGGCATCCCGGTTTTCTTCAAAACAGGAGATGGAATCAACATTCGGCAAGAGTTCTCTCATGATCCGCAAAGAAATTCGTCAGGAACTGAAAAATCAGCAGCTTGTCGATGCCCTTCGCAGAAAGATGCTTGCCGGAGTTTCAGTGACCTACGACGAAACCATTGCGTTTTATGCCGAGAACAAGGCGAAACTTCCGGTCGTTACGGAAGGTGTGTCCGTATCGCAGATTCTGAAATATCCGGGCGTACATGCGGAAAGTCGGGCGAGTTCACGCGAGATAATTGAAAAAATCCAGTCGGAATTGAAAGCGGGCGGGGATTTTGCCGCGCTTGCAAAAAAATACTCCCAGGACCCGGGTTCGGCTCCCCTGGGTGGCGATCTTGGATATGTACAGAGGGGAGAGCTGATACAGAGTTTCGAGGATGCTGCCTATGCGCTCAAGGAAGGGCAGATATCAGGCGTTGTCGAGACCAGATACGGATTTCATATCATCCAGCTGCTGAACCGCGAAATGAATACCCTGCATGTCCGCCATATTCTGATTGCTTTCGACCGCTCGAAAACAGATGTGGACGGTACGATTGCACTGCTCCGCTCGATCAGGTTCGATGTGCTTTCCGGCAAGGTTACCTTTGCCGATATGGCGCGCCGACATTCCGATGATCCTGTTTCCGCGCGGCTTGGCGGCGCTATTCTTTCAGCATCATCAGCTAAAACGGTTTTTCCGCTCTCGACGCTTCGTTCACCTCTGAAGGAAGTTGTCGCTACGCTGAAGCAGAAGGGTGACATCAGCGAGCCAGTAAAAATCGAACCTCCTCAGGGCGATTTCTTTTTCGCTATATTCCAGCTCGACGAGAAAATACCAGCCCATAAGCTCAATCCGCAACAGGACTATGCCCAACTTGAAGCGCTTGCGCTCGAAGGCAAGAAACAGAGGGCCTATGAGACATGGCTGCAGCAGTTGCGCAAAGAGGTAACGATTCGGATATCAGACATCTAATCTCCGGACGTAGCGGGCGTTTTTTTCGATGAACTCTCTTCTTGGTTCGACCTTGTCGCCCATAAGCGTGGAAAAGATCTGATCGGCTTCACGGGCATTTTCCACGCTGACCTGCAGAAGTGAGCGGTGTGCGGGGTCCATGGTTGTGCTCCAAAGCTGTTCCGGATTCATTTCTCCAAGACCCTTGTATCGCTGTAAATGCACATTGGCTTTTCCTTTCTGCATTTTTTTCATGGCCTCCATAATCGTATTCCGTTCATCATCGTCCCAGGCATACTGCTGATCCTTGCCTGACTTTACGAGGTAGAGCGGAGGCTGGGCGATGAATACTTTTCCCGCCTCGATCAATGCGCGCATGTAGCGGAAGAAAAAGGTCAGGAGAAGCGTTCTGATATGTGCGCCGTCAACGTCTGCATCGGTCATTATGATGATTTTGCCGTAGCGCAGCTTTTCTGCCGAGAACTCCTCTTCGCCGAAACTTGTTCCGAGAGCGAGAATGATGGTTTTAATCTCCTCGTTTTCGAGCATTTTGTGAAGTCTGGCCTTTTCAACATTGAGAATTTTGCCTTTCAGCGGCAGTATCGCCTGAAAACTGCGGTCCCTGCCCTGTTTGGCGCTGCCTCCTGCAGAGTCCCCCTCGACAATGTACAATTCGCAGTGTTCCGGATCATTGATTGAGCAGTCGGCCAGCTTTCCGGGCAGACCGGAGCTCTCAAGTACCGATTTTCTTCTGGTCAGTTCCTTGGCTTTTCGTGCCGCTTCACGTGAGAGCGCTGCGCCCTTGACTTTGTCGATAATAAGTTTGAGCACATTTGGATTGCTTTCGATAAATTCGGCAAGCTGTTCGTTGACAATACTTTCTACAATGCTCTGGGTTTCGGAGTTACCGAGTTTTGTTTTGGTCTGTCCTTCGAACTGGGGTTCCGCTACCTTGACTGATATGACGGCGGTAAGACCTTCCTTGAAATCGTCTCCGGAGAGAGTGATTTTCAGGTTTTTCAGGAGATCATTTTTCTGCGCATAGGCATTCAGCGTTCTGGTCAACGCTTTCCGGAAACCGGTCACATGCGTGCCACCTTCGTGGGTGTTGATATTGTTAACGTAGCTGAAGACGTTTTCCTGGTATGAATCGTTGTACTGCAAGGCTATCTCCACAATGGTCGAATCGCGTTCTCCGTTGATGTAGATAGGTTCTTTGAAAAGTTTTAACCTGTTGTGATCGGTAAACTGCACGAACTCCTTGAGCCCGCCCTCGTAATGAAACTCCTCCTGCAGTCCTTCGGCGTCCTGGACGACAATTCTAAGGTTTTTGTTCAGGAAGGCAAGTTCCCTCATCCGGTCTATAATGATATCCTTCCTGAATTCCGTAGTCTTGAATATCAGATGATCCGGCTTAAAGGTTGTTTTCGTTCCGCGTTCGTCGGAAGTGCCGATCTCCCTGACATCGCCCTGGGGTACGCCGCGCTCATATCGCTGGAAATATGTTTTCCCGTTCCGGTAGACTTCGACCTCGCACCACTCCGAAAGTGCGTTTACAACCGATGCGCCGACGCCGTGCAGGCCGCCGGAAACTTTGTATGCCCCCTTGTCGAACTTTCCTCCTGCGCCGATGACGGTCATGACCAGTTCAAGTGCGGATTTCTGCTTTTCCGGATGCATATCGACAGGAATACCGCGGCCACGGTCTATTACCGTTACCGAACCCTCATTATTGAGCGAAACAAAAATATAGTCGTTATACCCGCCAAGGGTTTCGTCGATCGAGTTATCGACGATTTCATAGATGAGATGGTGCAGGCCCCTGCTGTGTATATCGCCGATATACATGGCCGGTCTCATGCGAACATGCTCGATGCCGTCAAGAATCTGGATATTCGTTGCTGCGTAGGAAGACGGGTTCTGGGTACCGGTATCAGGCATAGTTTTCGAAAAGTAACTGAGTGAACGAAATAAACCTCAAGATAACAAATTAAGGGAATTAGAGCGCCATCAGGAATCTTGGCGATCTTATCGGCTTTCTTCCCAGAACGCATCGATGAAGTGTTCAATGACAAACGGTGTATTGCCATCATTATCTCCTGGATCGGCCAGAAGAGCTATGACATCGAACCGGCAATCCGGTTCACGCTCCTCGATAGTAAGCAGGTATGCTTTGGCAACCTTGATTATTTCCTTTTGCTTCTGAAGCGTTACCGCTTCTATTGGATGTCCTTTATCAAGAGAGCCTCTGGTTTTCACTTCGATGAAACAGAGGGTTCCTTTATGGCGGGCGATGATGTCGATTTCATTGTGACGGTAGCGGTAATTTCTTTCGATAATCTTGTAGCCAATACTTTGAAGGTACTCGGCGGCCCGCTGTTCCCCCTGTCGGCCCAGCGAATGAGGATCGCAATCCATGGTCATAGAGATGGTTATTTTTCGCAAAGCTGTTTCAGCCTGAAACTGTTGCGATGAATTCCGATTCTGCCGAACGCGGCGATAGCCCGGATGTGTTCTGCGGTCGGGTATCCGAAATTACGCTCGAATCCGTATATGGGAAATTGCCGGCCGTATTCCCTCATAATCTCGTCCCGACAGGTTTTTGCGAGCACCGATGCCGCCGCGATTGAAAACACCAGGGCATCACCTTTGACGATGGTTTCGTAAGGAACCGGTAGTGCCGGTTTGAATCTGTTGCCATCCACGAGCAGAATATCCGGTAGCTCGGCAAGCTGTTCTACCGCGTTGTTCATAGCAAGCATGGTTGCCTGGAAGATATTGATACGATCGATGGTTTCAGACCCGACGACGGCAACAGCCCAGCACTTTGCAGCGGCTTTTATGGCCGGAGCAAGCGATTCCCTGACTGCGGGAGAGAGTTTCTTTGAATCGTCAAGCCTCGACAGCACTCCTTCTTCCGGTCTGAACCATCTGGGAAATACGACCGCTGCGGCTACGACAGGGCCTGCAAGAGGGCCCCTGCCTGCTTCGTCGATACCGCACAATCGGGACATGTTCTGCCATAAAGGATATTCGTAATCGGTATTCACAGCTACTGCGTTTTCTCCGGAAAGTGTTATGATTTTAGAATATAGCGTAAAAACCGGCAATAACTCCGATCTGTATGCGAGAGGCCTTTCGGGAACCAGCTCTATTACCGTTTCCTGCTAATATTTCTTATCTTGATAGTTGGCCTGCAAACCCATTATGTTGCTCTTGCCGCTCTTAACCCTGTGGGGCTGAAGCGGTCTGCGTACGGGAGTTCAGCTATCCTGTTCCGGATTTTGAACGGCTTTTCGATTTGTTCGCGCGAGATTATTCGTATGGAAGGGCATGGCCTAGGCAACAGATGTAAGCCTGCGAATGTGAACGGCAACAGTACCGGGTAAGATCGACTGCGCGGTACCGAAGATAAAAGAAGAAAATATACAAAAAGGGGGCCTCCCCCTGTTTTTGCCATTTATAACAGGGTTTTTGCATGAAGAAGAGTATGAACAAACAGCTCCTCATGAACAAGATCGGTGATGAGATTCAGGTTGCGCTTGTTGAAGAGGGTCGCCTTGCAGAGCTGACAATCGAACGTCCAGAAAGCCGTCGAAGTATCGGAGATATCTACCTTGGCCGGGTACATAAGGTTGTCGAAGGACTGAAAGCCGCATTTGTCGATATCGGACAGAAATCAGACGGGTTTCTTCATTTTTCGGATGTCGGAACAACCAGCGAGGATTATCGCGCGCTGATCGAGGATGATGACGACGATGAAGCCGGTTCGGGAGATGAATGCGATGGCGAAGAGGCATCAGAAACGGCCGATGTCCCGGTAGCCGCTCCGGTAAGGGCGCAGCAGCGTAACGGAGGCCGGAAAACGCAGGCAACCGAAGAGGAAAAGGCCGAAAAACGGCAGTCGTATACCCAGATGATAGCCGGCAAGCTCAAACCAAACGACTCCATTCTTGTTCAGGTCATTAAAGAGCCGATAAGCAGCAAGGGTTCCCGTCTTACCTCCGATATCACCATAGCTGGGCGTTTTATGGTTCTTCTGCCCTTCGGCGGCGGTCAGGTTGCCGTTTCGCGAAGGGTTGTCGTGCGAAAGGAGCGGGCCCGACTGAAAAAGCTTGTACGCTCGATGCTGCCTGAAGGTTTCGGTGCGATCATCCGCACCGTAGCTGAGCATCAGGAGGAGTCGCTTCTCAAGCAGGATCTGGAGAAACTTCTTACCAAATGGGTACAGATCGAAGAAAAACTCAAGGATGCGGTACCTCCTCAGCTGATGTTCAAGGAGGATACTATTATATCCAGCGTCTTGCGCGATTCGCTCACCTCCGACGTAACCGAGATTGTAGCCAACTCGCCGGTTATCTACAAGGAGACACTTACCTATATTCAGTGGGCGGCTCCGGAAATGGAAAAGAATGTTTCTCTTTATCAGGGGAAACTGCCTCTTTTTGAGGGCTACAATATAGCAAAGGATGTCGAGTCCATATTTTCCCGAAAAGTGTGGCTGAAATCGGGCGGCTACATCATTATCGAGCATACAGAAGCCATGGTGGTGGTCGACGTCAACAGCGGACGATATGCCGCCAAGCGCGAGCAGGAGGAGAATTCCCTGAAAACAAACCTTGAAGCGGCGCGCGAGATTGTTCGCCAGCTCAGGCTTCGTGACATAGGAGGGATTATCGTTGTGGACTTCATTGACATGCTTGACCCGAAAAATTCAAAAAAGGTATATGAAGCCATGCGGACCGAACTTCGCAATGATAGGGCGAAATCGAACATCCTGCCGATGTCCGATTTCGGTATCATGCAGATCACCCGTGAGCGTATACGACCCAGCCTCATGCAGCGCATGGGTGACCAGTGTCCGGCCTGTGGAGGAACGGGCGTCGTACAGGCTCGCTTCACCACTATAAACCAGATCGAACGCTGGTTGCGGAAATACGCGCTCCAGCAGTCCATGAAATTCCAGCAGCTCGATCTTTACGTCAGTCCGACGGTTGCCGAACCGCTGAAGAACACCGAGATGAAAACCGAACTGAAATGGTTTCTCCAGCACATGGTTTTTGTCCGAGTCAAGCAGGACGAAAGTCTTCGTAGCGACGATTTCCGTTTTTACAATCGCAGGACCAATAAAGATATCACGCCCGAATACGGCGATCTCTAAACCATAGCTCAATAAGACATGTCATCATACGAACAGTTGAAACAGGATATTATCGCTCTATCATCCGCAACCGCAGCGGAGCTCGCTGCAATATCCGATGCTCGCAGGATATTTACGGAGTTCAAGCAGTTGCTTAATGACGGGTGTATTCGCGCAGCAGAAAAAGCAGCCGGATCATGGGTGGTCAACACTTGGGTCAAGGAAGGCATTCTCGTCGGTATGCGGCTCGGAACGCTCACTGCCGGGAGGGTTCGCCCGGATGGAAGTCTCGGTAAATTCACCTTTATAGATAAGGATACCTGGCCGCTGAAAGAAATAACCCTTGAGCACAACGTAAGAATAGTCCCCGGAGGCTCCTCAGTGCGTGATGGCTCCTATCTGGCTCCATCGGTGGTCATGATGCCTCCTGCGTATGTCAACGTCGGCGCCTATGTCGATGCCGGCACCATGATCGATTCCCATGCGCTTGTCGGCAGCTGCGCGCAGGTCGGCAAGCATGTGCATCTTTCGGCAGGAGTACAGGTAGGAGGGGTGTTCGAACCGGTTGGAGCCATGCCGGTCATTATAGAGGATGAGGTGATGGTGGGGGGGAACTGCGGTATTTATGAAGGTACTGTCGTTCAGGAGCGCGCTGTTATCGGCACAGGAGTGATCCTGAACGGTTCTACTCCGGTATATGATCTTGTCAACGGAACGATTCATCGCAAAAGCGCGGAAGGCCCGCTGGTAATCCCTGTCGGCGCGGTTGTCGTAGCCGGATCACGATTGGCCAAAGGGGCATTTGCAGTCGAGCATGGCCTGTCGCTCTACACGCCTGTTATTGTCAAATACCGTGACGAAAAAACCGACAGCGCGACTGCGCTTGAGCAGGCGCTCCGTTAATCCTGCAAATCCGTGGATAAAAAAACGGCCGGGCATAAGCCATACGCCGTCGAACGGCCGTTACCGGCAAACGGCCGTTGACAACAAGATGCTGCTTCATGAAAAAACTTCCGATCTTCAAGAGCGTGTATGCTGCCATTGCGGCACTTCTTCTCGTATGTTGGTTTTCTGCTTCTTCCATTTTCCTTTTTGCCGCTTCCAGGGAGAATTCGGGCAACGATTTCTCTGAAATAGCCAAAAGCATAGACCTGTTCGGCGATATCTACCGGGAGCTGTCGGAAAACTATGTTGAACCGCTCGATGTCAGCGCTTTGATGTACGCAGCTATCGACGGCATGCTGGCCGCGCTGGATCCCTATACCGTATTCCTCGATGAAAACCAGTCCGAAGAGCTTGGAGAGATCACCAGTGGCCAGTACACCGGCATAGGGCTCAGTATGACGAGGTTCGGCGATGCTATTTACGTCACGTCGGTGCTTGACGGATATCCAGCATGGAAGGCAGGAATACGAACCGGCGACAGGGTTATGCGTATCAACGGAAAGCCTCTGAACGGCAGAACGCTCGATAAGGTGAGAGACATGATGAAAGGTCTTACGGGCAGTCGTTTTACCCTGCAGATCGAGCGTAAAGGCGGAGCGGGTCCGGGTACCGTATCCCTCGTACGCGAAGAGGTAAGAGTGAGTACCATCACTTATTCGGGAATTATCGGAAGTTCCGGTTACCTGCAGCTGGGCAGTTTTTCCAGCCACTCTTCGGGCGATATCCGTCAGGCGATCGAGAAGCTGCTGCGCGAGGCAGAAGATCGACATCAACCCCTGAACGGTCTTATTCTGGATCTGCGCGGAAACCCAGGCGGCCTGCTGTCGGCTGCGGTAGATATCTCCTCGTTATTCGTCGAAAAGGGAAGTACTATTGTTACCATAAGAGGGAAAAAATCCGAATCAGAAAAGATCTACAGAACAGAACAGTCGCCTCTCGCTCCAACGCTGCCGCTTGCGGTGCTCATCGACAAAGAAAGCGCGTCCGCATCTGAAATCGTATCCGGCGCCATTCAGGACCTTGATCGCGGAGTTGTTCTTGGTGAGCGTTCATACGGAAAAGGGCTCGTCCAGTCAGTTATACGCCTGCCGTACGACAACACCCTGAAAATAACCACAGCCAGATACTATACCCCCTCCGGACGCCTCATACAGAAACGCCACTCTGACACCCTTGCCACGAGGAATGTGCTGAAAAAGATCAGAGAGCGTCGGACGCTCCCGGTCTACTATACAGCAGGTAAACGAAAGGTATACGGCGGTGGCGGCATTGCGCCCGATGTTGTTATAGAGGCGCCGGAACGTTCGGCATATGAACAGGAGCTGCGCAGAAAAGGGATGCTTTTTCTCTTTGCATCGCGGTATCGGGCTGCGCATGGCGACTCTTCCGCATATCAGCAGGCCTATCGAGCCCGCCTGATGCCAGCTTTCAATACATTTCTCGGTGAAAACCGGTTTTCATACACATCCGCATCCGAGCGGCAGCTTCAGGAAGTTGAAAAGCTCATAGCTGGCGAGATGACAGATGAAAAGGAACGCACACCGAAAAGCCTCGACAGTCTTCGCCAGGAACTGTTGCAGATGAAAAACAGGCAAATCGCAAGCGAAAGCGATCGGATTTCCCGGCTGATCGAAATTGAAATCATGCGTCACGGCAACGAAAACGTTTCGCGAAAAGCCGAACTCGGCGATGATCCTGTCGTACAGAAAGCGCTTTCCCTGCTATCCGATTCCAAAGCTTATTTACGGATGCTCAGGCCCTGAACGCAAAGGCAATTGTTTTTGATACCATCGGGTCTGATGATGGATGCCGAGTACGATCATCAGATTACTTATGGTGAGCAGGCTTTCAGCTGATCCGTGCAACAGGTCGTCGTGCGAGAGCGACTGGAATCCGCGCACCTCTGTTGCCAGATACATAAAGAAAACGGTAACGGAAATGAATACGAGCACAAACCAGAACCCGGCAATGGTGAGCTTCGAAAAGACGAATGGATCTTTCTTGCGCAGCCTGACGAGCATGACCAGAAACGTTATGTAAACTACGCTTGAAATCTGAAGGATAGCGTCGAAGATGTCTTCTCCCATGTAGGATTGGGGTTTGCCGGCAATCATTATGGTGCAGAGGCCGGCCATAATTCCAGTTGCCGGTGTCGCTGTTCCGGAAGCGTTCATTATCCGCAGGGTTGCCCATAGCAGCGAGATGCTCCCGAACAGATTGATGGTTTCCGAAAGGTCGAGCAGCAGCGGGATACTGTCTGTGGTGGTATGGTAGGCGAGCACGAAAAAACTTCCGACCCAGTGCGGCAGCATCGACAGTCCGAAAAAGCAGATATCCTTTCGGCCGGTTATCCTTCCATAGCGATAGATCATAAATGCAGCTACGCCCCATTCCAGCGAGGAAGATATATGAATGAACCAGTTGGGCAGCGATAGTAGCCCGATCATAGAAAGATACATGAGGCCCCCTGATATGCTCTCCTGCAGAAGGTCAGCTTCCCTTGAGCAGGTGGTAGATGTTTTTTGAAAAAATCTTCATTTGTACGCTCCAGGGGGCAGGAACCATTTTCTTGTAAAGATAGGAGTCGAAGGTTATGCGCTGTACGTCGTCATCGGCGCAGATTGCCACAAAGCTCTCTCTGAGCCGGTCGTTTCGGTAATAGACGCTCTGCAGCACCTCCAGACCGAAAAAAATCGGTGCATACAGCTTTCGGAACCCTTTCTCGTACAGGTCGAGCGGAGCTCCATTACGGATATGTCCGATCATGGCCTGAGCTCCGAGCTTCCCTGAACGCATGGCGAAAAAGATTCCCTCTCCGTTAGCCGGAGTTACAAGACCTGCGGCGTCGCCGACAAGAATGGTTCGTTCCCCGGTGAACGACCTGCGGGGCTTCATCGGAATTTTCGCGGCCTCATCGAGATAAGGCGTTTCGGTAATGCCGATCTTTTCCACAAACCGCTTCTGCAGCGTCTTGATGTTATGCTTTTTATCTTCTGTCCCTGTGCCGATGGCAAGGTGGTCGGCTTTGGGAAATATCCAGCCGTAAAAATCAGGCGAGACCTCACCGTCAAACCATATTTCCACGATATCGCTGAATTTTTCTATTGCCGGCGAGTAACGAAAACGTTGCTGCATGGCGATAACCTTAAGCTCATTTGGAGGGAACCCGAGTTCATCGGCGGTTTTCGAATTTGCCCCGTCAGCCCCGATGATATAGCGAGCCTCTATCTGAGGCAGCTTGTCGTTCAGAGTCGTGATCACGAATCCGTCGCTTTTTCGTTCAATAGAGCGCATAAGTCCCTCAAGCACTGTGCAGCCGGCTTTTTTAGCCTCGTTGCGCAGGTAGCTGTCGAATCGTTCGCGACGCACCATACCCACATACCCGTTCGGCATGTGCATGCCGATAACCCGACCTTTCGGCGATCGCGCCCGCATATGCGACAGTTTTTTTTCGACCAGTTCCGAAGGAAGGCCGAACTCCTCTATAAGGCCAAGCGGAATCGCCCCGCCACAGGGCTTTACATTATTGAGGTTTCGCTCAAGAAGCACCGTGTCGAGTCCTGCTTCAGCAAGAATCCTGGCGGCGACGGCTCCCGAAGGACCTCCGCCTATGACTGCAACATCGTAACGCATGGTTTCAGTTAACGGTAATCAATTTCTGTGGACTCTCAAACAAGTTTTGTCGCAAGGAATTCCTTTGCCCGCGCCATATCGATGCGTTCCTGTACCGCGCTGTCGCGATACCGCACCGTCACGGTCTGGTCCTCGATGGTCTGGTGGTCGACGGTAAAACAGAAAGGCGTTCCGATCTCGTCCTGACGGCGGTAACGCTTGCCGATCGATGCCGCATCGTCATATTGCACCATAAATGCCGTCGAAAGATCGTTGCGGAATCGTTCGGCTGTTTCGCCCATCTCCCCTTTCTTGACGAGCGGGAGAACGGCCGCCTTTACCGGCGCGACCTTCGGTGAGAGTTTCAGCATAACGCGTGGTTCGCCATCGACAACATCCTCGCTGTACGCGTCGGAAAGCAAGGCAAGAAAGAGCCTGTCGCATCCGGATGACGTTTCCACCACGTAGGGAATGTACCTTTCGCCGGTAGTCTGGTCGATATACTCCATGTTCTTGCCGGAGTATTGCTGGTGCTGACTCAGATCGAAATCGGTGCGAGAATGAATTCCCTCGATCTCCTCGATGCCGAACGGAAACTCGAACTTGATATCGTAAGCAAGGTCGGCATAATGAGCAAGTTTGTCGTGCTTGTACCAGTGCAGCTTTTCCGGGGTAAGGCCGAGTTCGGCGATGTACCAGTTAAAACGCTCCTCGCGCCACGCTTCGAACGACTCGATCTGCGTGCCAGGTTTCACGAAATACTGCATCTCCATCTGTTCGAACTCTACCATGCGGAAAATGAAGTTTCCTTTAACGATTTCGTTGCGGAAAGCTTTTCCGATCTGCGCTATGCCGAACGGCACTTTCATTCGTGACGATTCGCGTACATTATGGAAGTTCACGAAGATACCCTGTGCAGTCTCCGGACGCAGATAGACGATCCCCGATGTATCGGCAACGGCGCCCATATTGCACTGGAACATCAGGTTAAACTGGCGAACTTCGGTCCAGTCGCCCGAGCCGGTGTCCGGAGCTTTGATCGCTTCGCCAGCGATCAGTTCGTAGAGCGCCCTGTTCGGGTCCGGTGAGCCGGCCGCAGCCTCGTAAACGGTCTGTACCTTATCCGCCTGTTCCGTTTTACCGTCACGTCGCAGTTTTTCTATATGGTTCTCGATCAGGTGGTCCGCCCGGTAACGCCGCTTGGTAGTTCTGTCGTCGATCATCGGATCATTGAAGCTCGACACATGTCCCGAAGCCTCCCATACGGCAGGATTCATCATGATAGATGCATCGATGCCCACGATATTCGAATGCTTTCGGGTCATAGCGTTCCACCAGATATCCTTGATGTTCTTTTTCATCTCGCTGCCGAGCGGACCGTAATCGAAACAGGAGGAGAGCCCCCCGTAAATTTCCGACGACGGAAAGACGAAGCCGCGTCGTTTGGCCAGCGAAACAAGTTTATGCATCACTTTATCAGGCGGCAGGTTAACGTTCTGCACGCGTTTCTCTTCTGTATTGCTCATGGTTTACGTGAAAAGTGGGAAAATGCTTCTGGAACTCCGGTTTCAGGTAAATAAAGTAAAGAATATAACAAACCAAGGGGGATAAATCAGACAGGGGAGCTGCGGTATTGCCGTTAACCCCGATCGGCAGAGGAAATGTCCGTATTTGCTCCGTATGTTGCTATATTTACCGAAACAGGGCGTCCATAGCCAACAGGAGATCTTGCAGCGTCTCACATTTCCGTTACTAATCAGATATTTGCAAAATGACTGACAGGCACAAACATCTCCTGATCGAGGCGGGGCTCAGAAGCGCTGACGCGATGATGATGGATGAGGACAAGATCTGGTCCATGTACAGCGACGACAAGGTTGATATCGGAGAGCGGCTCGCAAGGGTTATAAGAACCCTCAGCAGGGCAAATTCTCTGACAAAACCCCTGAGGGCGCTTTCAATAGGCTCAAGTATCGAACCGCAGTTCCGTATCCTCGAGAGCGCTTTTCGGGGCGGTCTTTACCTGTTTGATATTGATGCTTCGGCTATGGCAACTATCAGAGAAAGGGCTATTCGACAGCATACACCGCATGTAGCCGCAATCACCGGTGATTACAAAGAGGTATTTCTCGATCCCGCCGAAGTCGACAGGTTTTTTAACGATACCCTGAAAAAGAGGAAGCTTGATCTGGTTACCCTGCACCACTCGCTTTACTATTGCGAGGAAGATTCATGGGTCGGGCTGTTCGACAATATTCGCAGGCGTTTGCTGGCCACAAGAGGCGCTATACATGCGGTTCTCATGGCATCATCAAGCAGCAACAGAAAGACAACGACATGGTT
Source organism: Chlorobiaceae bacterium (assembly GCA_016927285.1). Taxonomy (GTDB): domain Bacteria; phylum Bacteroidota; class Chlorobiia; order Chlorobiales; family Chlorobiaceae; genus Chlorobium. Next base: position 9,399 of record JAFGMZ010000020.1, on the reverse strand, counting down.
GTACAATCACTTCGCCGGAAAATATTTTGGCGTATGCAACAACCAGAGCCTCGTTATGCTGAAAAGGCAACTTGAAGCGCTGCCGGTATTCCGGAATGCCCAGATTCTGCTCGATACCAGCGAGGTGAAATTTTTTGTTGATGATTTCGAGAAATTCATGAAAGTTGTCTGGATGATTCTGCTCTATCCCGACGTGCACCGGTATGACGATCGGCAGAAAGAAGAGATCGTCACGTTTGTCTATGATACATTCTGGAAAATGAAACAGCCGCTCCTGCAACTGCAGCATCATCTTGTCATCTATCGGGGACTTGATTTCAGGGGTCTGGTCTGAAACGAGCAAAAAGTTATCCGGTCTGGATTTCGGTTTTCAGTGCAATTTCTTCGAGTACAGCGCTGATGTAGATGCATCGCTCGATACTTCCGGAATAGACGATGGCCCTTCCTTTGGAGTGCACCTCCCAGGTAAGCTTCTCTGCTTTCGAGCGGCTGCAGTTCACCGCTTTGATTATCTGAAATATCACTTCGTCGAAAGAGTGTTCTTCATCGTTGAAAAGCACTACCCGGTAAGCATCGAGTGGTGTCGTGCCGGAAATATATTCCTGCTGGAGCGGTTCAGGCCATTCAGAAGCCCCAATCAACTGATTGAACATGACTGACAAGGATTCTTTGATAGCAGGCGACAGTTAACAAGCATTCTGTTAGAATACAATTTTGAGGGTTATTCGGCAACTACCGGTTCGGTAGTCCTGAGCGTGAACGAGGATTCTGAAACTTCCATACAGAACCTTGCTCCGACAGGAATGGTCATGAGATTGCGGATGTGACCGTATGAGAGTCCCCGCATTACAGGAACATCTTCGGATGTATGTGCACGGTAATAGTTGAAAATTTTTTCAAGTCTGGCATCATCCGGATTTTCCCCGGGTTCATGACTGAACTGTCCGAACAGGATTCCTCTGCTGTCGGAAAGCAGCCCGGCATTGCCGAGGTGCGAAAGCATTCGATCGATCCGATAGGCAGGCTCGTTGATGTCTTCCAGAAAAAGCAGGACTTCTTCGAATGGTGGCAGGTAGGGCGTTCCGACCATCGAAGACAGCACGGATAGGTTTCCGCCGATGAGGCGCCCTTCAGCGACTCCTTTCCTGATGCAGGTAACGTGGTGGCCTGTATGGTTATGGATAGACATTGCGTATAACGGCGAGGTCAGCATTCCCCAGAAATGCTCTTCAGTGTATGGGGTTGGTCCATGCAGTTCGGTTGTCAGCATCGGTCCGGAAAAACTGATCAGTCCGGTTTGAGAAAAGACAGCCAGCGACAGGGCGGTGATATCGGAATAACCGATAAGGATTTTAGGATTTGCAGCTATGAGACGATAGTCGATTTTTTTCAGCAGTCGCGATGCGCCGGCTCCTCCGCGAAGACAGACAATCGCTTTTACATCAGAATCGCTGAACATGGTATGCAGATCATGCAGTTTCTCTTCATCGGCAATTGTCGGATCGGTGTCGATACGATTAAGGTGGTCAGAAGGTCGGACCTTATAGCCGCATTTTTCAAGATAGGTTACAGCCAGCTCAATTCTGTCGGGGTAGGCGCAGTGTGACGAGGGAGAGATGAGCCCGATAATGTCTCCCCTGCGCAGGGCTTTCGGTACAAGTGTTCTCATACAGGCAAAAAAAACATCAGCAACACTCCCGTTGCTGATGTTTTTCGAAACAGGTATTGTACTCAGGCGATATCTTCTGTAAGCAGAATCGCCTTGTTGCCGCTGACCTCAAAAAAACCGTCCTTGATCGCAAAGCTTTTTTCGCTTTTATCGGCAAGCACAAGCTTGACGTTGCCTTGTTTCAGCGCGGCAAGCAGCGGGGCATGATTTTTCATGACCTGAAACAACCCGTCAAGCCCGGGAGCGGTAACGCTGCTGACCTCCCCGGAAAAGAAGAGCTGTTGCGGCGTTACGATATCGATATCAAACCCTTTGTCGGAATTCGCCATGGTTAATCAGTGGTTATTACAGGGTTTTTGCTTTCTCAACGGCTTCCTCGATCGTGCCTACAAGATAGAATGCCGATTCAGGCAGATTGTCGTGTTTACCGGCAATGATTTCCTTGAAGCCTTTGATGGTGTCTTCGAGTTTCACATACTTGCCTGCAAGTCCGGTGAATGCCTCTGCAACGAAGAACGGCTGCGAGAGGAATCGCTGTACTTTTCGTGCTCTTGAAACCACCAGTTTGTCTTCGTCGCTGAGTTCGTCCATACCGAGAATGGCAATGATATCCTGAAGATCCTTGTAACGCTGCAGGATCTGCTTGACAGCCTGAGCCGTATCGTAATGGTCGTCTCCAACTACGTTGGGATCGAGAATTCGCGAGGTCGAATCGAGCGGATCGACAGCCGGGTAAATACCGAGCTCCGCAATGGAGCGGGAAAGCACCGTCGTGGCGTCAAGGTGAGTAAACGCTGTAGCAGGCGCCGGATCGGTAAGGTCATCCGCAGGCACATAGATGGCCTGAACCGAGGTAACCGAACCTTTCTTGGTCGAAGTGATTCTGTCCTGCAGTTCGCCCATTTCTGTCGCGAGTGTCGGCTGATATCCAACCGCACTCGGCATGCGTCCAAGAAGTGCGGATACTTCTGAGCCTGCCTGGGTGAAACGGAAAATGTTATCGATGAAAAGAAGCACGTCGCGATTCTCTTCGTCACGGAAATATTCCGCGATGCTGAGTCCTGTCAGAGCAACCCTCTGACGGGCTCCCGGAGGCTCGTTCATCTGGCCGAATACAAGAGCGGTTTTTTCAATAACTCCCGATTCCATCATTTCATGATAGAGATCATTGCCTTCGCGGGTACGCTCGCCTACGCCTGCGAACACGCTGAATCCGGACTGCTGCTTGGCGATGTTATTGATCAGCTCCATGATCAGTACGGTTTTGCCTACGCCGGCGCCGCCGAAAAGACCGGTTTTCCCGCCTCGTGAATACGGCTCAAGAAGGTCGATGACCTTAATGCCGGTTTCAAACATTTCGGCTTTGGTTGAAAGCTCGTCAAACTTCGGTGCCGAGCGATGGATCGAGTAGGTTTTTTTTGTATTGACCGAGCCTTTTCCGTCGATAGGATCGCCTACCACATTGAGCATTCTTCCGAGTACTTCGGCGCCGACAGGAACCTGAATGGCTTTACCGGTATTGATAACGCTGAGCCCTCTTACCAGGCCGTCCGTGCCTTCCATCGCGACGGTACGCACGCGCTCTTCTCCGAGGTGCTGCTGGGTTTCAAGCACCAGCTTCGAACCGTCAGGCCGGGTAATGTAGAGCGCATCCAAAATAGACGGAAGTTGTCCTTCAGGAAAATCTACGTCAACGACAGGGCCGATGATCTGGGAAATCTTACCTTCTTGCATAGTGACAGTGTGGATAGGATTGTATTGTGAAATCAAACGTTACGTTATCCGGCTCAAGCTATCGTGAGGATGTTTCTGTCGTTTGTACGTGATCTTCGCGTCTGAAACTTATCCGGATGCGAGCCACCTGCGGGAATCGAACCCACGACCTACTATTTACGAAACAGTTGCTCTACCAGCTGAGCTAAGGTGGCGTTGGCTTGTGAAAAATAAAGCCGAAATATAGTTCATTTGCCAAAGAATAGCAAAGACTTAATAGCTGTTGTCTGGGGTCTTGTAAAAAACGCAAGAATTGTATGGTAAAAGACGTCGTATATGTATATTTGCACTTTTAACGATTGAAGCAGATTCTATGATAATAATAAGAGATTCTATGAGCAAGATGAAGAAAATGGCGGCTGGTCCTGCGGTTTTTATGGCTGCTCTTCTGATATTGTTTACGGTGGGTATTGCAGGTGCGGCTCAGTCTCCCGTTGCTCCTGCTTTTTCAGGAACAGGAATGGATGGAAAAACCGTTTCATCAGGACAGCTTGCCGGAAAGGCCTATATCGTGAATTTTTTTGCTTCATGGTGTCCTCCCTGCCGCGCGGAAATTCCTGATATGGTAGAGCTGCAGAAAAAATATGGAGTTAAAGGCTTTACGTTTATCGGTGCGGCCGTCAACGAGAACGAGGTGTCGATAAAGAAATTCATGAAAGCCAACGGGATCACCTATCCGGTTATACTGGCCGACCAGAAGATCGTGAGTGCATACAGCCGTTATGTGCCGGGAGGTTTGCGTTCGATTCCTACAACGTTCGTCGTCGACAGATCAGGAAAGATCACACGGGTTTTCTCGGGGGTCAGAAGCAAAGCCGATTTCGAGAAAATGATTCTCGACGCACTTAAACCGGTTAAAGCTGTCAAGTAAACGCGAAAGTATGACGTATGGAATGATCAAACCGACGAAGGGCAGCGACGCTGGCGGTCGGCTTATAAATTTTTATTTGCATGTCTGCAGTCAGGGTTGACTGCAGACTTTTTTAATTCTCCGAAAAAACAAGGACGATCATGAGCGCATTGCAGATCAATCCCCCTGATTTTGTAAAAAACCCCAAACTGCTCCAGTGGGTTCAGGAAACAGCCGAGCTTTGCAGGCCGGATTCCGTGTATTGGTGTAATGGTGGCCAGGAAGAGTACGATGACCTCTGCCGGCAGATGGTGGAGAGCGGTACCTTTATCAGGCTTTCCGATGAGAAACGTCCGAATAGCTTCCTTTGCCGTTCCGATCCAAGCGATGTTGCCCGCGTGGAAGACAGGACATACATCTGCAGCATCCGCCGCCAGGATGCAGGACCGACCAACAACTGGGTCGCACCAAAAGAGATGAAAGAGACGCTCCGGGGACTTTTCGCCGGTTGCATGCAGGGTCGCACAATGTATGTCATTCCGTTCAGTATGGGACCGCTCGGTTCTCCCATCGCGCATATCGGCATCGAGATTACCGATTCGCCTTATGTTGTAACCAACATGCGCATCATGACGAGGATGGGCAGCAAGGTGCTCGAAATCCTCGGCGACAGCGGCGAGTTTGTGCCCTGTCTCCACTCGGTCGGCGCTCCTCTTCAGCCTGGACAGCAGGATGTCCCCTGGCCATGCAATGACACGAAATACATCGTCCACTTTCCCGAAGAACGCTCCATCATGTCGTTCGGCAGCGGATACGGTGGCAACGCACTGCTCGGCAAGAAGTGCTTTGCGCTTCGCATAGCCTCTTCGATGGCTCGCGATGAAGGGTGGCTGGCAGAGCACATGCTCATTCTTGGTGTTGAATCTCCCGAAGGCGAAAAGACCTATGTCGCGGCGGCATTCCCGAGTGCCTGCGGCAAGACCAATTTCGCCATGCTCATACCTCCGCAGGCTTTCGATGGCTGGAAGGTTACGACAATCGGCGACGATATCGCCTGGATCAAGCCTGCCGAAGATGGCCGCCTTTACGCCATCAATCCGGAGTACGGATTTTTCGGCGTCGCTCCAGGCACATCCAATAAGTCGAATCCAAACGCAATGGCTTCCCTTGCAAGCAATTCGATATTCACCAACGTGGCATTGACGCCGGAAGGCGATGTCTGGTGGGAAGATATGACCGATACGGTTCCTCCGGAACTGACCGACTGGCAGGGAAATCCCTGGACCCCCGGTTGCGGACGACCATCGGCGCATCCGAATGCGCGCTTCACCTCTCCGGCAAGCCAGTGCCCATCTCTCGACGCCGACTGGGAGAATCCTTCCGGCGTGCCGATCAGCGCGTTTATTTTCGGCGGTCGCCGCGGCGATACCGTGCCGCTTGTCTGTCAGTCGGCCAACTGGAATTCCGGCGTTTACCTTGCCGCAACCATGGGCTCCGAAAAAACTGCAGCTGCTGCCGGCAAGATCGGCGACGTTCGTCGCGATCCGTTCGCCATGCTGCCCTTCTGCGGCTACCATATGGGCGATTATTTCAACCACTGGCTCCATGTTGGCCGGACGCTTTCCGAACTGCCGAGGATTTTCGGAGTCAACTGGTTCCGCAAGGACGAAAACGGCAAGTTCCTCTGGCCTGGATTCGGCGAGAACATGCGCGTATTGAAATGGATTGTCGATCGCGTGCATGGAAGGGCCGGCGCCGTCGAGAGCCCGCTCGGCTGGATGCCGAAGTATGACGCGCTTGACTGGGAAGGTCTCGATGAGATGACCCCGGAAAAATTCTCAAAGCTTATGTCTGTAGACCGCGAAGCATGGAAAAAAGAGCTCCTCTCGCACGAGGAGCTGTTCGAGATCATTTATGACCGTCTGCCGAAAGAGTTCTCCCACATCAGGGAACTGATGCTCTCGACGCTCTGGATGTCGCCCGAACACTGGTCGCTGGCTCCTGAGCGCTACTCTGCCGAGCACTGATTCCTTTTGGATCATCCCATTCGCAACAAGCGCAGGAGATTACTCTTCTGCGCTTGTTTTTTTCCTTCTCCACCCCACCCTTCCGATGACCAGTAGTCCATTTCTGACGGGTTTCATCATTTTTTCCAGCTAAGTTCCATTTTTTTCTTCGCGTATTTCACAATTGCGCTGTTTTTTTATTATCTATAAGCAATTATATAGCTATATAGTAAATTAATTAGTTTGCTCTCATTCCCAGATTATCCTGTCCGACTCCGGACCGCTTTATTGCCGGTTTCTCCTTCAGGTTTATCACGTGAACGGCGATGCATGGGGTTGCCGAGGGTTTGGCGCATTCAACTCGTTCATTTCTAAACAATGACAGCATGCTTCGAAAAAAACTGAAGGGAGTGGTTCTACTCGCGGTTCTCTCCACGCCATATTCCTCCGCATTTGCGACAAACGGCATGAACCTTGAAGGCTACGGAGCGAAATCTCATGCTCTCGGCGGAACCGGCATGGCCTATGACACCGGCAACTCCGCCGTTATGAACAACCCGGCAACTCTCGGTATGATGGAGGATGGATCGTCGGAAATAGGTATAGGTATTCGTGGGCTGCACCCCGATGTCAATCTTGATTTCAGCGCCATGACAAGCGAATCGGACGGTGGCGGTTATTATATGCCGTCGCTTTCCTACATGCGCAGGGACGGAATGATTTCCTGGGGTGTAGCTGTGCTTGCTCAGGGGGGAATGGGTACGGAATACGGAAAGAATAATCCGCTATTCAGTTACGGTATACCGATGTCGGGGAATGGCGTGGTACCCATGAGCTGGAAGGAGATGCGCTCGGAAGTCGGCGTGGGTCGGCTTATGTTTCCGATCGCATACAAACTTACCGAGAATACAACGATCGGTGCGTCGGTCGATTTTCTCTGGGCAAGTATGGACCTGCAGATGAATATGGATGGAGCGCATTTCGGGGCCATGGCCATGCAGGGAATTGGCGGCAAGGTGAGCGGATCAATGTTCGATATGCTCGGTTCGATGATTTATGGCGGCCAGGTTAAGGATATCAACGCTGTCCGTTATGATTTTTCGAACGATAACGCATTTCTTGGCGAAGCGGTCGGATACGGAACCGGGTTCAAGCTTGGGATCACGCACAAATTCAGCAAGCTGTTTGCGGTTGGCGGCAGTTTTCACTCGCAGACCTGGATTTCCGATCTCGAAACGTCTAAAGCAGTGCTCTCCTTTGCAGGTGTTTATGGAAACGGAGATACCTTCGCACAGGACGTAAGCGGAACCATCAAGGTTCGGAATTTCGAATGGCCGGCCACCTTTGCCGCAGGCGTCGCGCTCTATCCTTCAGACCGCTGGATGATAGCCGCTGATATCAAGCATCTCGACTGGTCGTCGGCAATGGGTAAATTTTCAACCTCGTTTACCGCAGACAACTCATTGGCCAATGGACCGTTTGCTGGCCAAAAGCTCGATGTTGATATGACGCAGGATTGGGAAGACCAGACTATTTTCTCGCTTGGCGTCCAGTATCGTGCGACCGACCGGCTTTCATTGCGCGGCGGAGCGAGTTTCTCTTCGAGTCCCGTACCTGACGACTATCTCAACCCCATGTTTCCTGCTATCACCGAAAATCACTATACGGCAGGTTTTGGCTACCGGCTGACGGATCGTTCTTCTCTTGCGGCGGCATTCGCATGGGCTCCCGGGATAACGGCAACTAATCAGGATTGCCTCGAGATCAGCCATGGTCAGATGAACTGGTCGCTTAACTTTACCCATGAATTGTAGAAATTGACAGTTGACGGTAAAAGGGGAGTTTACTGTTGTCTTGCTCGGGATGAATTGTAACCCGAACTCATTAACAGGAACGCTCATGGAGTGTTCAAAGGACAAGCATCCAGCCGACTGCTTCTGAAGCTATGAACCGTGTACTTGAAAGGACATCTGAAGCTCGAGCAGTGCCGGTCTCCTCAACAAAAAAGATCAATGGCCGACCTGACGCTTTACTCCCGAAGCCGGGAAGACGTGGGCCGGAGCATGAGAGAATTTATCGAGAATACTCAACAGAAAGGGCGCCTCAGTGGCGCCCTTTCTGTTGAGTCCGAGGTCTCAACAGCTCAGTTGTCGTCAAGCGTAAAGCCGATCTTAACGGTAACCTGCCAATACGCGAGTTTCTGATCTTCGACATGGCATCGGGTTTCGACGATTTCGACCCACCGGATATGTCGGATGGTTTCTGCGGCTTTAGCCAGGGCATTGTTAACGGCATCTTCAATGCTGGTCTGAGATGATCCGACGATTTCAACTTTTTTATAGATGTGAGCACTCATGATTGCTATGATTTGCATGGTTATAGAAATAGTCTGCAGGGAGTGCGCTGTGAACGCATAACCTGAAACAATACAGGAAAATAGGTTTCTGTCAGCGAAAAAATTCCCGGTGTGTTCTTTTTTTTAGACAGCACTGATAAGGCATCAGACTGATTTATAAGTTATATGCCTTTATTATAAGCATATAATAACATTAACGAGGTTAATAAAAAAAGATGCGATAACCTGGATTTTATTTGGGAGTATGTGTGATATGTATTATTATATAACTATTCAGTTATATAATAATACGCTCATCGTTAACTTGTTTCGCATAGCCGTTGCGATGCGGCATGCCGGGAGATCTATCGAGGCAGATTTGCTGCGATGAGGTCTCTTATTATGCCGAACAGGATCGTTGCGTATGGAGAGCGAATATAATCCATATGCATAATGGTCGGGAAGGGTTCGTACCGGAAATGTTTTTGCCTGTCGCTCAGGCTTTCGATCCCTGAGAGGAGGGGGTTCAAGACAAGCGCCGTCAGGCGTTAGAGCGCTGCTGCCCTGACCCTGATATTTCAACAGGAGGCGGAGCTTCCTGACGGGGGCTTAATTATTGTGGTTTTTTTCAATCAGAACAGATCAGTTCATGAACTACGGTTTTGTTATCGATGCCCGGAAATGTATCGGATGCCATGCTTGTACGGTTGCGTGCAAGTCCGAAAACCAGGTTCCTCTCGGAGTGAACCGTACCTGGGTCAAATAT
>JAFGMZ010000116.1 GCA_016927285.1 Chlorobiaceae bacterium | reverse complement strand
GGAAGTCTGGCACGATCTGCAGCAGCCGGGCGCCTATGAATGGTGGTATTTCGATGCTGAAGATAAGGTTGCTGGAACATCCGTCGTAGTTATCTGGTTTTCCGGTTTTCCGTTCTCCCCTTACTATATGCAGCACTATGAAGACTGGCGGCGCAGGGCGGGCAACATACTGCCTTTTCCGTCCGACTATGCCGGCTTCAGCTTTCAGTTGTATGAGCAGGGTCGTGAAACGATTAATTTCATCAGAGAGGGAGGTGGTGGTCTTTTTCAGGGAAACCGTAAAGATATCGGGATCCGGTTCGAAGATAACAGTTTCTCCTATGATGCCGACAAGGATGAGTATAGGCTGGTTATCGATTTCGCTTTTCCTGCGAGGAGCAGGCAGGTGCAGGCCGAACTGGTGTTCAAGGTTCGTCGCCGCGTAAGATATTCGAAGAAAAATGGTAATAATGTTGATCCCGGATCATGCCATCAGTGGCTTCTGAGCGTTCCCAAAGCCGATGTGAGGGGTTTTATCGACATTACCGGAGAGAACGGGAACGGGGTGCGACGTATCGAACTGACGGCTGACGGATACCATGATCACAATCTGGGAACGATGCCCATGCAGGAGTATATCTCGCGATGGTATTGGGGACGAGCCTTTTCCGATCGTTATGATCTCATCTATTACATGGTGTTTTTCAGGAACAGCAGTTATAAACCGTTGAGTCTTCTGGTGCTGCATGACAATCAGGCAGACAGCGTTGCAGTCGTCGATTCCCTTGAGTTCAGCGAGCGCGATTTTTCAACCGGTATTTTTTCGCCGCTTCACGGAAGATCGCTCGAACTCTCTTCCGATCAGGCTGACGTGACCATTTCCCAGAAAAAAGTACTCGATGCAGGTCCGTTTTATCTCAGATTCGCTTCGAACATCTCGCTTCGGGTTGGCGGGCAGCATATCAACGGCATCAGCGGTATATCCGAGTATCTGAATCCAGTGAGACTGCAGTCCCGTTTTATGCGTTTTTTTACGCGAAGCAGAATATGGAGAGACGGACAGGCGTCGTTCATGTATGACTATTATAATTATTTTAAAGGTTGTTCTGATTGGTTTAAACGGTAAAAAATTATAACTTCAGAATTTATTTGTACTGTCCCAAGTGAGAAACGTAATGGCAGGAATCGTCATATGGCTGTGGCCTGCAAGGCATTGATTTCTTAACAATAGCTTTAAAAAGGAGATAGATCGTAATGGCACAACAAGGTAATTTCAAGAGCCCGGCCAGAATGGGCGGACTTGAAGAGGGTGCATCAGTCTCTTCTTCCGGAGCGGTTTCCGGAGGAAAACCAAGGGAAGACGGACTGAAAGGCGTAAATTTCGAGCGCCGCAGTTTTCTGGGAAAGATCGTAGGGGGTGTTGGAGCAGCGGTTGCCGTTTCGACGCTTTATCCTGTAGTGAAGTACATCATTCCGCCTGTGAAAGAAGTCAAGGATGTTAACGAATTGGTCGTCGGCAAAGCTTCGGAAGTGCCTGAAAATACCGGTAAGATCTATGCGTTCAATACCGATAAGGTTATCGTTGTCAACGATAACGGAAAGCTGACCGCCTGTAGCGCCATATGCACGCATCTCGGCTGCCTTGTTCGCTGGGAGGATAAGGATAATGTTCTGTTCTGTCCCTGCCACGGAGCAAAATATCAGCAGACCGGCGAGATCATTTCCGGCCCGCAGCCGCTTCCGTTGGCGATTTACGGCGTAAGGGTCGAAGGCGATGATCTTATTATATCCAAAGCATAATTTTAACGTTGTTGAAAACCAATGGAGTCAGAAAATATGGCTGAAAACAATCAGAACGCTGCCGCAGGGAAAGCTCCTGCCAAGCCGAAACCGCCTGCTCCGGGTGCCGCCAAGCCGGCTGCTCCTGCTGCTGCAAAACCTGCTGCCGGCGCAGCCAAGCCTGCAGTTCCGGCTGCGGCCAAACCGGCTGCTTCAAGTGCCGGGGTCTATAAACCGCCGGTCGATCGTCCGGATTCCAATCCATATGGCGAGAACCGTGTAAGTGCGCTCGGCGCATGGTTCCAGGAGCGCTTTTATGTCCTGATCCCTGTGATCGACTATCTTAAGAAAAAAGAGGTTCCCCAGCACCGCCTTTCATTCTGGTACTATTTTGGCGGTCTTACTCTTTTCTTTTTCATTATTCAGGTTCTGACCGGTCTTCTGCTTCTTCAGTATTACAAACCTACCGGTGCGGAAGCTTTTTCTTCCTTCGTTTTTATTCAGAAAGAGGTGCCTTTCGGCTGGCTGATCCGTCAGGTGCATGCCTGGTCGGCAAACCTCATGATCGGGATGGCGTTCATCCACATGTTCAGCACTTTCTTTATGAAGTCATACCGCAAGCCGCGTGAGCTTATGTGGGTCAGCGGTTTCGTGCTGCTCGTGCTTTCGCTTGGTTTCGGATTTACCGGTTATCTTCTTCCCTGGAACGAGCTTGCGTTCTTTGCTACCCAGGTCGGTACCGAGGTTCCCAAGGTTATGCCTGGCGGTGGTCTGCTTGTCGATATACTTCGCGGCGGAAAGGATGTCAGTCCTGAAACCCTTACCCGCATGTTCTCGTTGCACGTGGTGCTGCTTCCCGGCCTTCTTCTGCTTATGCTTTCCGCACACCTCATGCTGGTTCAGGTTCTCGGAACCTCTTCTCCTATCGGTTACAAGGAAGCCGGCCTTATCAAGGGTTACGAGAAGTTCTTCCCGACCTTCCTTGCAAAGGATGCTATCGGCTGGATGATTGGTTTCGCGCTTCTTGTCTATCTGGCAGTCATGTTCCCCTGGGAGATCGGTGTGCAGGCAGATCCTCTCGGTTCGGCGCCTGTCGGCATCAAGCCGGAATGGTACTTCTGGGCACAGTTCCAGCTGCTCAAGGACTTCACCTTTGAAGGTGGCGAATTGCTTGCCATCGTGCTCTTCACTGTCGGTGCTATCCTCTGGATTCTTGTTCCTTTCCTTGACCGTCAGGCTTCGAGAGAACAGCGGAGCCCGATATTCACCATTCTCGGTCTGCTTGTGATTGCATTCCTTGTGATCAATACCTACCGTGTTTATGCAGAGTACAGCCAGTTGTAAGGATGTTACGGTGAGTCTGATGGATTGATCGGTACAAAAGCGAATGGGCCGCCTGAAAAGGCGGTCCATTCGCTTTTTGTGCGCATGGGTGCGGATTTTTTTTTCGTTTGTATGGCGCGTCTCTGCCTTGGGGTATGATTTGCCGTATGATCGCCGGTTCTTGCGGAAGCTTTGACGAAGTTGCTTGTATGTCTGGTATTCGTCAATTAATGTATATCTTATCCGGAACAAGTACCCTGACGGGTATGGCATGCAATTTCTTACTACAATTATCATGTCGAACCACGATATTTTCGAAATTACGACAGAGACTCCTCTGGTGCTGATCGGCAGCATGGCCCGAAATCTGAAGCCTGTGGTGATGGCGAAGCTGGAGTATATGAATCCGGCCTGTTCGCATTATTATCGTGCCGCATCGGCTTTGATTCGGGATGCCGAGGATCGACGGCTCATTCATCCCGGAATGACTCTTGTTGACTGGACCTACGGTAACAGCGGCATTGCGCTTGCCATGGCTGGTGTGAGCCGTGGGTATAAACTGCTCCTCGTTGCTCCGGATAAAATATCGAGGGAAAAGCAGGATGTGCTCAGAGCTCTTGGTGCCGAGATGGTGATTACGCCTTCCGATGCTTTGCCTGGTGAACCGCGCAGTTGTGTCAAGGTTGCTCAGAGTCTTGTCAGGAATATTTCCAATGCCTTTTTTGCCAATATGTATGAAAATCCGCTCAGTCGCGATGTTCATGCAAGCTCTACCGGAGGCGAGATATTGCGGCAGACGGATGGCAGGGTATCCCATGTTTTTGTGCCCATGATTTCCGGAGCGATGATATCGGGTATCGGGCGTTTTCTCAAGGCTGAAAAACCTTCGGTGAAAATTATAGGCGTTGAGCCTGAGGGGTCGGTCTATCGATCGCTTTTTACGAATGATGCGGCGTTCAGTCCTTCGGTTTATGAACTCGAGGAGATCGGCGCACCTGAACCGTCGCGATTCTGGGAACCTTCGGTTATCGACGATATCGTCCAGGTCAGTGACGAGGATGCGTTCAATTGCGGACGTGAACTGCTCAAGGCGGAGGCTGTGTTTGCCGGAGGAGCTTCCGGCGCCGTTATGGCTGCAGCGCTTCGGTCAGCTTCCGCATGTGGCGCTGAGGACTGCGTCGTTGCCGTTCTGAATGATTTCGGTGGTTATTATCTCAGTAAAATGTTTCTTGATAGCTGGATGAAGCAGAAAGGGTTTTATCGCAAGGCAAAAACAGCGATTGAGCAGATTACCGCTGAAGATATTCTTCAGCTCAAGGCACGAAAGGATCTGATTTTTGCGAGTCCGGAATCGACGCTTGCTGAGGTGTTCGAAATGATGAAACAGAACGATGTGTCGCAGTTGCCTATCGTTTCATACGGCACGCCGATCGGCAGTATCAGCGAGAACAGGATATTGTCGATTCTCATCGAGAATGACGATGCTATGAATTCGAAGGTCGTTGGCTTTATGGAGCAGCCGTTTCCGGTCTGCCGTCCGGATGCGACCATATCCGAGTTGTCCGGTAAACTGCAGCAGAGCGCATCCGGTTTACTTATCAGTCTTTCCGATGGCAGGTTGCAGCTTCTGACGAAATCCGATCTTATCGATGCACTGACGCATAAGTGAGTTCTGAAGAATTTTGCCGTTAGCGGTTTGCCGGAAAAATGGAAGATTTTGTTACGAGTTAAGCATCAGGGGTTAAGAATTATCAGATTATGTGGTTGTTTTTTTTTGGATATTTCTTTATCTAAGCAGTCCTGAAGTTCCCGGATTTTTTGAGTTCTCTTATATAGGGGTGGTCTCAAGGAAGGGGTCTCGGGTTTTAAGCGTGTTCGCCCCATAAACGGGTGTACTCTTCAGTGCCGGACGTCAGACGCACGGTGTTATAGTGTGCATTTATCAATCAGCGATGTCATATGAAGGTAGAGTCCAGAAAAAGGCAGTTTATTTTGGAGGGTAAAATAAAGCCCGGATTCTGCGATGGGTGCGGGCAGGTTACTGAAAAAGTGTTTGTTGGCGAATGGATACCGAGCGACAAGCCTAAAGTTGATGATCTTCTTGCGGCGAGACCTCCCAAAGCTTCGAATCAGTCGAAAAACAAGGGCGAAGAGCCTCCGTCGTCGGCTGAAAATCAGTACTGGGTCAGGTGTTCGGCATGCAATCAGGTACATCTTCTCAAGGAGTGGCAGATTCAGATCGACAAGGAACTGAACCCTGATGAACTGAACCCTGACGATTGCCAGGTTTATACTCCTCACGGAATTTACGCTAAAGGGGATGCGCTTTATCATCAGGCTCTCGACGAAGTTGGCGTTGTGCGCGAGAAGCAGGCGACGGGTAGTGGTTCTTATGTTATTATCGTAGAGTTTTGTAAAAGCGGCAGGAAGCAGCTGCTTGAAAACGTTCAGGTGAATTCGGGTAAGGAAAAGAGTTCCGATAGTCTGACCGATCTTATCAAAATGAAATTGAGACGTTGATCTTTATTAAAAGGGGGTGATTACTTTTGGTCAGTGTGCAGATTAATGATAACGAATCCATCGACAAAATGCTTAAGCGCTTCAAGAAGAAGTACGAAAGAGCTGGCGTGTTGAAGGAGTTCCGAAAGAAAGCATACTTTGTCAAACCATCGGTGGACAGCCGACTGAAACGTTCGAGAAGCAAGCGCAGAGCTCAGAGAGCGAATGAAGAGCGCAACTCCTGATCGCGAGGTTTGATGGTGAATGTGAAAAGCAGCTCCTTTCCGGTAAGGGGCTGCTTTTTTTTAAGAAAAAACAGACATACACATGGGAGCTTTTACAGGTGAAGTGACGGCACTGCCCCCCGATAAATCGATCTCCCATCGCGCGGCGCTTATTGGCGCGTTATCGGAAGGCGTTACGGAGATAACAAACTTTTCGGCGGGTTTCGATAACCAGTCAACGCTCGGAGTTTTGCGGGATGCCGGTATCGTTGTCGAACAGGAAGAGATTATCGGCGCATATGGACGCAATATCAGGAAAGTCGTTATACGGTCGAAGGGTTTATGGAGCTTTATGGCCCCGGAAAAGCCGTTTATGTGCAATAATTCCGGAAGTACTATGCGGATGTTTGCCGGTATTCTTGCCGCCCAGCCTTTTGAGAGTCAGCTTGTGGGCGACAGTTCGCTCATGAAGCGTCCCATGAAGCGAATAGCCGAACCATTACGCATGATGGGGGCTCGGATCGGGCTTTCTTCTGACGGCACGGCTCCGGTTAGCATCTGCGGCACGAAGGATCTTAAACCGATCGAATATTGCCTTCCTGTGCCTTCCGCTCAGGTGAAGTCGCTTGTTGCGTTTGCTGCCCTGCATGCCGATGGCGAGTCGCGTATTATCGAGCCCATACGTTCACGTGACCATACCGAACTGATGCTTGGTCTGGAGACCATAGATCATTCAGACGGCGCGAGGGTGATCGTGATTCAAGGCAGGCAGCCGCTTGAAGCGCGGCCGTTTTATATTCCTTCCGATCCATCGGCTGCATGTTTCATCGTTGCGCTTGGTCTGCTTGGCAACGGCTCGGAGATTATCATCAGGGATGTTTGCCTGAATCCGACCCGGGTGGAGTTCATTCCCGTTTTAACTGCTGCTGGCGCGGATATTACCATTGAAAACAGCAGAATTATCGGCGGCGAGACCATCGGCGATATTCTGGTGCGAAGCACTCCGGGTATGAAACCGCTCGTGATCAGCGACAAGGTGGTTGTTGCCGGAGTAATCGATGAACTGCCCATGCTTGCGGTGCTGTCGGCTTTTTCGTCCGGAGAGTTCGAACTGCATAATGCGGAGGAGCTTCGTACAAAGGAGAGCGATCGCATCGACGCTGTCGTGGTTAACCTCGAACGTTTTGGTTTCGAGTGTGAGCAGTATCCTGATGGTTTCAGGGTTATCGGAAGGAGGAGCATGCCTTCGGGAGAGGTAACCATCGAGTGTTTCGATGATCATCGCATAGCTATGAGCTTTTTCGTGGCATTCCGGGCTACGGGCGAGCCGGCAGTGCTTTCTGATAGCGGGGTCGTTGGGGTATCATTTCCTAATTTCTTCGATATTATCGATTCTCTCGAATCCTGAACGGCGGTCTGAGAAGATTAAACGGAAAAGGGGGGGATCAGGCGGTTGTTACCTGCCGGATATGATCGAGCAGTGCCCGGTTGAACTCTTCTGGCCGCTCAAGGTTCGACAGGTGCGCAGCGTTTCCGATAAGCTCGATCGTTGCACCAGGGATGCTTTCCGCAATTTGCGTCGCAGTGTCCGATGTGGTGAGCCGGTCTTCTCGTCCGTTCATGACCAGAACCGGACAGGAAATATCGTGCAGGAGCGCCGTTGCGTCGGCTCGCCCCATAATGGCTTTCATGGCCGAGGTGATGGCTGTCACTGATTGAGCGGTGATAAGGGCTTTGGTGCGTTCCACCAGCTCAGGATTTGCATGAACAGTGTCTGGCGTGAAGTAGTTCGGCATCATGCGATCTGCAGCTTCTCCAGCACCTCTCTGTATTACGGCATTGATGAATTCCTGTCGCTGCATGGCCGCTTCGGGGGCGTCGGCTTCAGCGCGGGTATCGCACAGTACGAGCGATGCAGTGCGTTCGGGGAAGCGCCTCCAGAATTCGAATGCCTGGTAGCCTCCCATCGAAAGGCCCGCAATAGTGGCTTTCCGGCACCCTGTACGGTCGAGCAGGTCTGCCAGGTCGCGGGCGTATTGGGCGAATGTCCATGATTCTTGCTTCTCGGATCCTTCTATGCCGTATGCGTTAGGAGCAATTGTGGCTATCGAGGCATTTTCAAGTGCGTCGAGCTGCTGCTTCCACATGCCTGAAGAGAGAGGGAATGCATGCAGCAGTACCACGGCGTAACCGTCTCTCTCCGATGGAGCTCTTTTTGTCCTGCGACATGTCAGCATCGTTCAGTCATTATCCTGTTTTGCATGGCCCTTGATTTCCCGGATGAGATTGTTTGCTTCATTCAGGATTTTTTTTGCCTCGTCACGCGCCGTATCGATGATCTCCTGGGAG
The DNA here is from genome assembly GCA_016927285.1 of Chlorobiaceae bacterium. Lineage (GTDB taxonomy): Bacteria > Bacteroidota > Chlorobiia > Chlorobiales > Chlorobiaceae > Chlorobium. The sequence goes on along the minus strand of JAFGMZ010000116.1, from coordinate 2,971 downwards.
CGTTTTTTTGCTTCGTTGGTATAGGCCCCGTCATGCTCGCTACTTTCATAGTAGTCCGAGGCCTTGTCGATCGCGTGCTTCACCTTTCCGGAGATTATCTGCTGGGTCTCCCTTCCTTTATACGGCGCGAAAAGAAGTCCCATGACGGTTCCTGCAGCGGCGCCGAGTGCGGCCCCGAAGAATAATCCCTTGTAGAATTTGTCCTGCTGTTGTTGTTCCATATCGGGTGAGATTGAGTTTACAGGGTTAATATACGATTTTACGAATTGAGTATTTCCATTATTGCCGGCATCTGTTCAGCAACCGTTATTGCAAGATCCTCACGGCAGAGCAGCCTGAATTTTTTAGTATAACGCTCAAAGGAAAGAATAAAATCCGAGCGGAATACCGATTCTCCGAAATCGTCGAAACGGCAGTATTCAGAGGCGAGCTGCAACGAATAGTGCAGGTGTTCCGATCGGGTAGGGTAGATACGCAGTTCCCGGAGATCGTTATAGTCGAATATGTCTTTGCACGAAGGCGAATCAATGAGCACTTCAAGACCGCTGAGATTGCTGTTGCATCGCTTTTCAAGAAAACGGCATATTTCAAGTTCTTTTTTCCGGCAGAGCAGGTTGTTCGAAGCAAAGGCGAACCATCGTTTTTCGGGTCTGCCATCCGTATAGGGTTGAATGGTTACGGCTCGTTTGTATACTCTTCGCTGCAGAATGTCGTCGAGCAGGCGGTGGATCTCGGTTGATCTGCCGGACAGCATTGCTTTCAATTCGAAGAGTATCCGGTCGTCTGCATTGTCATAGAAAAGATTCCGGAGTTGCTGTCCGTCGAGCAGATCCAGGTCTGCCACGGCCTGCAGCAGGCGGCGCAACATGACCGAAAGCGCCCGTCCGGTATGGTGCCAATAGACGTTGCGCATCATCATGTACTTGGCGAACAGAAGGCTTTCGAGTGGCGCTATGCCTTTTTCGGTGATGGCGAATCGCTTTCTTTCGGGATCGGGCACGAAGGACTCGATCAATCGTTCGATGTCGATGCTGCCGTAGGGGATGTTGCAGTGATGGGCATCGCGCATGAGATAGTCCATTTTGTCGGGGTCGAGGGTGCCGCTGATCAGCTTGCCGAATCCGCTTTTCGATGTGCCGCTGATGAGAGCGCACACGTCGTCCGGATCAACCAGCCACTCGTTTTGCAGGATCTCTGCGATGGTCGGAAATCCAGGATGTTTCTGGTGGAGAAAGCGTGCGGCAAGATTTTCATGATGATCGAAAACCGGTCCGGAACTGCCGGAAGGTATCTGTTCCTCTATGACGTGAGCATGCGGGTAGTGTCCTATATCGTGAAGCAGGCAGGTCGCAAGCAGCAGACGGCAGTTTTGTTCGTCGAAACGGAAGCTGTCGTTCTGCAGGTTTTCGGCCAGCGGATTGCTTACCATGCGCTGCAGGATCAGCTTCATCAGGTGATAGACCCCTATCGAGTGTTCGAAGCGGGTATGTGTGGCTCCTGGGTATACCTGCTGCGAAAACGAAAGTTGTCGGATGCCCTTGAGCCGGAGGAACGACGGATTGGCAAGGATATGCTTCATCGGGTTGCTCAGCGGGATGTGTCCCCACACCGGAAGCCTGATGAACTCTCCTTCGGCACGAAACAGGAATTGTTCGGCGATCATAGGAATAAGGATGGAAACTTCTGCTGATATCAGCTTTTGGTGAAAGATACGCAACTAATGCCGGCTGTCAAGCAAAGAAGTGTATTGTTTCGGGGAGTACGGAGTGAACGGAATAAAAAAAGCCGCTGTGTTTATGCAGCGGCTTTTTGCTTTTTCCGGAAGGAATGGCTCAATACCTCGGGCGTGACATCGGACGCTGTTCGCGCGGTTTTGCCTCGTTGACCTTGATGGTCCTGCCGTTCATGTCGGTGTCGTTCAGCGCTGAAATAGCTTCTGAAGCCTCCGCATTGTTGGGCATTTCAACGAAGCCGAAACCTTTGGAACGGCCGGTGAACTTGTCGGTGATGACGCTTGAGCTTGATACTTCGCCGAATTCACCGAAAGTTTCGCGGAGATCGGATTCGGTTACGCCGTAATCAAGGTTGCCAATGTAAATATTCATATTGTAGCAAATAGTATTCGTGCTTTGATCGAAAAGAGAAAGGCTGTCAAATAACCAAAAGCACAAATCACTTGAAAGCTCTCAGGCCAACTGTTGGCCTAAGGAATAATTATATCCTTTATTTTTTTATGAAACAAATAGAAAATAATCCGGGAGCATTATCCTTCAGGTTAACGGTCATCTTTAAGGTGCAGACGGCAGACTTTGCGGAAATGGTGACCGTAGATGGCAAGCGTTACAGCAAGAGGCAGCGCCTGCTGTCGGTTGAAGAATGTCCATAGCAGTATCTTCCAATACTGGAACCGTTCTTTTCCGATAATGCCGAGCACTACCGTTGAACGGGCAAAAGCCATGAACTGGCTGCCTCTGAACCTGCTTTTGATCTGAAGGGCTGGTGCCCTGTATTCCTGCAGGAGCGTTCGAATGCGCTTATAGTATTGTTTCGGGGCATAGAGGTGGGTCATCATCTCCCTGTACCCTTTTTTCAGGATGTCGGGGTCCATTACTGGTATGATGTTGGTGTTGCTGTCCGCGTTATCACCGCTGGAATTGTGCAGCAGTCTCCCTTCGCTTTTCATGCGATCGTAGAGTTTTGTGCCGGGAAGCGCCTGCAGGACGCCGACCATGGCGGTAACGATGCCGCTTTTCTGGATGAAATCGATCTGTTTCTGGAAAATCGATGGAGTATCGCTGTCGAAACCGACAATGAATCCACCCTGTACCTCCATACCGGCGTTCTGTATTCGCCGGATGTTTTCCAGCATGTCTCTCGATGTGTTATGCTGTTTGCCGCATGCCTGCAGTGCTTTGTCGTCTGGGGTTTCGATGCCGATGAAAACCTGGTTGAACCCGGCCCGCACCATCAG
>JAFGMZ010000115.1 GCA_016927285.1 Chlorobiaceae bacterium | reverse complement strand
TGTTAATGCGACCGAACAGGATGGGGAGGGGAAGATGATTTTTTGCTGGTTCTATCGGGGGTTCTGACAAGGCATAAGAGATGTTCCTGATGGTTTTGCATCAGGAATCGGTCGTTATATCAGTTTGGATTTTCGAGGCTTCTTCGAGCTGCAGAAGCAGTCGGGTGTAGGTGGCAAGCAGCTCCGAAGGCGTTGCAGGCGTCTGAGACGGACGATGCAGCACGAGTTTCATTTTTTTCTCCATTGAGAATCCCGGTTTGAAAGGGACCATCCATGATTGTTGAACCGAGGAGAACAGCGACTGGAAAAAAGCAAGGTGTTCGGCGTTTTCTTCCTCGGTTTCCGGCAGAAAAACAGTGAAGGTATCGGGCTGCAGGTCGATTTTTCTGATGCCGTTGGACGCGGCGATGATTTTCAGTTTTGAGAGCCGCAGCATATTGTTCACCTCATCCGGGAGCTGGCCGAAACGGTCGCCGAGTTCTGTGCCGATAGCGTCCAGCTCGCTTTCGCTGCGGGACTTGGATATCTTTTCGTAGAAAACAAAACGTTCATGGACGGCACTGATGTAATAGTCCGGAATGAGTGCATCAAAAAAGAATACAAGATCGCAGCTGCCGGCTGGTTTCATTGGTTTGGCGTTTCCTTCGGCGAACAGTTCGCGGAAGACTGTCGATTTCAGTTCCGCAACGGTTTCTTCGAGCATTTTCTGATAGAGGTCGAAACCGAGTTCGTGAATGAACCCCGACTGTTCAGCGCCAAGCAGGTTTCCAGCTCCGCGGATGTCGAGATCGCGAAGCGCTACGGTGAATCCCGATCCGAGTTCAGTGAAGCTCTCGATGACGGCGAGGCGCTGGACGGCTTCGCGTTTGAGGGTGTTCAGCGGGGGAACAATCAGGTAACAGAACGCTTTTCGTTCGCTCCGGCCAACTCGTCCCCGCAACTGGTAGAGGTCGGCGAGTCCGAATTTGTCGGCCCTGTTGATGATGATGGTGTTGGCATTCGAAATATCGAGTCCGGAGCCGATAATGGATGTCGAGATCAGTACGTCAACTTCCTGCTGCATGAAGTCCATCATGATTTTTTCCAGTTCACGTGACGGCATCTGGCCATGAGCATAAACGATTCGTGCATAAGGGACGAGATCCCGGAGAGTCTGCTGCATTTCATCGAGGTCGCTTATACGGTTGTGCAGGAAAAATACCTGCCCTTGCCGTTTGATCTCCCGTTCGATGGCGGCTTTAATGACGGAAGTGTCGTAATCGGAAATGATGGTTTCGACCGGCTGACGATTTTTCGGAGGTGTCGAAACGATTGACAGATCGCGTGCGCCGAGCATCGAGAATTGGAGTGTGCGAGGTATCGGCGTGGCCGACATGGTAAGTGTATCCACCTCCGGATGGGCTTCCCGGAGTTTTTCCTTGACCTCGACGCCAAAGTGCTGTTCTTCGTCTATGATGAGCAGTCCGAGATCCTTGAATCGTACATCCTTCGATACGATCCTGTGAGTGCCGATGACGATGTCGATTTCGCCGGTTTCAATTTTTCTGAGCCTTTCCTGCTGTTCTTTTCGTGGTATGAACCGGCTGAGTGCCGTAATGGAGATTGGAAAATTTTCAAAGCGACGCTCAAACGATTCCAGATGCTGGTGCGCCAGGATGGTTGTCGGCGTGAGTATGGCTACCTGCTTTTTCGATTCCACCGCTTTGAATGCTGCCCGCATGGCTATTTCGGTTTTACCGAAACCGGCATCGCCGCATATCAGGCGATCCATGGGGTGTTTTTTTTGCATATCCGTTTTGACCTCTTCAATGGCTTTCAGCTGATCGGGGGTTTCTTCGAAAATGAAGGATGCTTCGAGTTCGCGCATGAAAATCGAATCTTCTTCAAATGCGAAGCCCGGTTTCATGGTACGTTCGGCGTAGAGCCTTATCAGATTGATGGCGATATCCCTGATTTTTTTACGTACCTTCTCTTTCTTCGCGGCCCATTTGCCACTTCCAAGCTTCGAGAGAATTGGCTGCGACCCTTCGGCTGCAGAGTATTTCGAAATGAGGTTGATACTCTGGACGTTAACGAAGAGCTGGTCGCCGCCTTCGTATTCAAGCAGAACGCATTCCTGGTCCGAGTTTCCGACCGTTATGGTTTCAAGGGATTTGAATATGCCGATGCCGTAGTCTTCATGGACGACATAGTCTCCAATTTTGAGACGATGCAGATCCTTGAGCGAGATACCCTTGATTTTGCGTTTTTTGTGCGATTTATGGGTATGGAACTTTCCGAAAATATCGGATTCGGTGTATAGATCGATGCCTGCGAACGAAAAACCGGAATGCAGGTTCAGCGCAAGCCATTCTATGGTGATGCGTTCCCTCTCGTTCTTGTCGTGCAGTTCATCGCCGAGGAACTCTGCAAGTTCGTCGATCTCCCTTTTCGATGCCGATGCGAAAAGCGTAGCGCATCCTTTTTCGCTGCTTTTTTCGAGCGCAGCGGCTACAAGCCGGAAATTCGCTGAAAACTTTCGTTGCATCTCCGAGCCGAAATGGATGCCGTCTTTGCTGAGAGGAGAGCGTCTGACCTGGCGGAATCGAGCTGTAGCCTGTTCGATAGGTTCCCGGTTTTCCTGTGCGGCAAACTCTGCCGGGTCATCGATGAAGATGATCGCGGAAGGAGGCAGAAAATCAAGAATGGTATTTGGCGTCGCCAAGAGGTTGTCTTTTTCAGGAACGAAATTACCGGTTATAGTAGCTATGTCGAGAGTTCTGCCCGAAAGTTGCGAGTTGATGTCGAAGGATCTCAGAGAAGAGACGGTATCTCCGAAAAACTCTATTCGCAACGGTTCCCCCGAGCCGAAAGAGAAAATGTCTATAATAGACCCGCGGACGGAAAACTCCCCCTCGTCTTCTACGAATTCCCGGTGTTCGAACCGGTTTTCCCTGAGAAATGATTTCAGCCGTTCATAGCCGGCGTCAGTGTTTTTCCTGAGCCTGAACAGTTTATTTTCAATCTCTGCCTGTTCGCAGAGCGGTTGCAGCAGATCGTCGAACGATGTGAGAAGCATGACGGCGCGCTTCGATGCGAGCGCTTCAATGGCAAGCGGCGTTTGTTCGGACAGGTCAAAAAACGAGCCTTCCGGTACCAGAAAGCTGAAATCGTTTTCGTACAATTCGGAGTTTTCGGATCTGCATAGCACCACTATCGGTTCTTTCGTTTCCAAAAAGCAGTTTGCTGCGGTCAGCGAAACAAGCGATCCGCTCAGGCCTGTTACGGTGACTGATTGTGGCCGGGTTGTGATCGAATCTGGCGGATTGTCGCGAAGGGCGTGCGAAAGCAGGCGGAAAGCATCGCTTTGACGGAGCAGATCGAAGAGAAAGGGGAGTGATCGTTTTACAATCGGAAGGGTATTGCCGGGTGGCAGTGATAACGTTTTCATATAAGTCGGACAAAGCCTATTTTCATGCTTGGTCGGGCAGTGAGGCCTGACCGCTATAACCGTTTTGTATGCATATTCTTGAACTGAACAATCTCAAAACTTACTACAAGACCGGATACGGTGTGGCAAAAGCTGTAGACGGGGTGAGTTTAACGCTTGCAGAGAACCGCACGCTCGGCATCGTCGGCGAGTCGGGGTGCGGGAAATCGGTTACGGCACTCTCCATCATGAGACTTGTTCCCATGCCTCCGGGTTACTTTGCCGGAGGGGAAATTTTCTGGAAAGGTAACAATATACTCAAATTGCCGGAAGAAGGAATGCAACGGATCAGGGGTAATGAAATCGCTATGATTTTTCAGGAGCCGATGAGTTCGCTCAATCCGGTTTTTACCTGCGGCAGCCAGATCACCGAACAGATTCTTCTGCACCGCAGTATGTCCCGGCAGGAGGTACGCGAACGGGCTGTCGAACTGCTGCATCTTGTCGGCATTCCCGATCCCTCGGAACGGTTCGCTTCATACCCGCATGAACTTTCCGGAGGCATGCGGCAACGAGTCATGATTGCCATGGCACTCTCCTGCAATCCTGGCCTGCTCATAGCCGACGAACCGACCACGGCTCTCGATGTGACCGTGCAGGCGCAGATTCTCGATCTGATTGGGAAATCACAGAGTGATACCGGCATGAGCGTCATGCTCATTACCCACGATTTTGGCGTTATTGCCGAATTGTGCGAGGAAGTTATTGTAATGTATGCGTCAGGAATTGTTGAAAAAGCCGCCGTCCGCCAGATTTTCAGCAATCCTCTCCATCCATATACAAGGGGACTGCTGCGTTCGATTCCGCGGCCCGGATCCCGTAATGAGCGGTTGCATGTTATCGATGGGAATGTGCCGAGTGCTGCACGTCTGCCTGAAGGATGCAGGTTTGCCGGAAGATGTCCGCTTGCCGATCACCGGTGCAGGATGGAGAGGCCGATTCTTGTCGAGTATGAGCCTGGCCATGAAGCGGCATGCTGGAAAGCAGGAGAGCGGTTTTCAGGAGAGTAGATAACCATAACGAAATAGAGTCTCATGTCCGAACCATTGCTTCTTGTCGTCGAGGACGACGATAATCTTGCTAAACTCCTCAGCTACAATCTCGAACGTGCCGGTTACCGGTGTCATGTTTCCCGGACCGGAGAGGACGGTCTCGAACAGATGGGCCGGCGCAGTTTCGATCTCTTGCTGCTTGATATTATGTTGCCCGGTATCGACGGGTTTGAAGTCTGTCGCAGGGTGAGGGAACACCAGATGCTCAAGGACCTGCCGATCATCATGCTGACTGCCAAGGGCGAAGAGATCGACAAGATCCTTGGTTTCGAATTGGGCATCGACGATTATGTGGTCAAACCCTTCAGCCCGCGGGAGTTGAACCTGAGGATACGCGCAGTGCTCAAGCGAGACCGACGGCAGCGATCTGGTCTTCAGGATGTGCTCAGTGCAGGCGGGCTTGAAGTGGATATTTCCCGTCATCAGGTCACCCTCGACGGTAAAACCATACTGCTGACCCTTATGGAGTTCAAGCTGCTTGTCGCCCTTCTCAAACGCAGGGGACAGGCCCAGTCGAGAGATCTGCTGCTCAGCGATGTCTGGGATGTCGATAAAACCATCAATACCAGAACTATCGATACGCACGTCACCAGGCTGCGCGAAAAACTCGGCGATACAGGAAAAATGATCAAAACTGTCAGAGGTCTGGGATACAAGTTCGAAGAACCCGACGGGGAACAGTAATATGCTGTCAAGGGTTTCTGTCAGGCTTGGCATCGTTTTCGGGCTGATTATTTTCTTTACCGTCGCGTTGAGCTATTTTTCACAGGGCAGACTTATCAACGAACTGCTTCTGAAAGGCATCCGCCAGGAGCTTGGCCGCGAGCTGCGATTGAATCAGCTGCTGCTTGAAAACGAGCCCGCAAACTGGAAAGATCCAGAGACAGCCGATCGCTGGGCGGACACTGTCGGCAGGGTACTTGATCTTCGGGTGACCCTGGTTACTCTTGACGGTCGGGTTATAGGCGATTCCTATCTTTCTCCTTTCGTTCTTGGTTCCGTTGAAAACCACCGTCACAGGCCTGAAATACAGGAGGCAATGAAGGTTGGGTACGGGGAGCATATCCGATACAGTGAAACCGTACGCGAGAACATGCTTTATATGGCGGTTCCTTTGGGAGACCCTGTGTACGCGATTCTGCGTTTTGCCAAACCTGTTCAGGACATCGGCGCACTCGAAAGCGAAGTCCGAAAAGGTATAGAGGCAGCGCTGTTCTGGGCGTTGCTGTTCTCACTGCTTGCAGGAGTCATAACGGCATTTATTCTTGCCCGTCCCCTTCAGCGGCTTGCCAATGCCGCCGAAAAGAGGTTGCACGGCGATTTTTCCGGCGTTATTCCTGTTCACCGCAATGACGAGATCGGTAAACTGGCAAGGGGAATCAACTACCTTTCCGACGAGATACGGAAGAATATGCGTCAGGAAGAGTGGTACAGAGCGGTATTTTCAGGGATTCGTGAGGCAATCATCGTCACCAATGCGGCCGGGGAGATCATGCTTGTCAATCCTGTAGCCTCAAGACTTTTTCGCATTGAGAGCGCGATGCCTTTATCATGGCCTCTCAGGAGACTCTCGGACAGCCGGCTCCAGGATATTATAGACGACGTGCATGAAAACCGGAGCACTCTGCTGAAAGAGGAGGTGGAGATTGCGACGGCAAAAGGAACCCGCATCATGCAGATCAGTACGATGCCCGTACTCAAAGAGGGGCGATCTGAAGGCACCGTGTTCGTGTTCAACGATATAACCCGGTTGCGCAATCTCGAGCGTGTGCGCAGGGATTTCGTGTCGAGCGTTTCTCACGAATTGCGCACGCCGCTGACCAGTATCAAGGGGTATACCGAAACCCTGCTCGAAGGAGCCATGTATGATCCGGAACACGCCGCCGCGTTTCTGCAGATTATCCATAAAGAGAGCGAGCAGTTGACAGCCCTGGTTAACGATGTGCTTGATCTTTCGAGGATTGAATCAGGACGGATCCGTTATACGTTCGCTTCTGTCGATCTACGCGGCGTTATCGACAGCAATCTTGCGCTGCTCAGGCAGTCAATCGAGAAAAAAGGTATACGCATCGAGCGCAACTATCGCAAGGATCTTCCCGATGTTCTGGCTGATGCTTCGTATCTCGATATCGTTGTTCGGAACCTGCTCGATAACGCTGTCAAATATGTTGACGACGTAAATGGCCGGATAAGGATTTCGGTCTTCCGTACGAACGCAGACGTGGTAATGGAAATCGACGATAACGGCATCGGGATCGCTCCGGCCGATCTCGACCGGATATTTGAACGGTTCTATCGTGTCGATAAAGCACGTTCAAGGCAGCTTGGCGGAACCGGGCTCGGTCTTGCCATTGTCAAGCACATTGTCATTGCGCACAAGGGTCATGTGGCAGTGCGATCGAGGATCAATCAAGGGTCGACGTTCAGCGTAACGTTGCCGGTTTTCTGTGCCGAAGCGAAGAATAACAACAACTGAAACAATCATGAAGCCTGTCAGTTATTATTTGCAAGAGCAGGGATTCAGCGCACTTCATGCAGAACAGCTTGCAACCCTTATACTTGTAGCGTCAGCCATTGTTCTTGTAGTGGTTGCAGAGATCGTAACCAAAAAGATCCTCCTCAAAGCTGTTTCTGTCCTGACCCGGAAAACATCTTCATCGCTCGACGACCTGCTTCTGAAATACAGCGTATTCCGCAGAGTTGCCCATATGGTTCCTCCGGTTCTGCTGTACAATATCTCGCATGCAGTACTCATCTTCTATCCGGACTTGATTCCTCCGGTTCAGACTGTTATCACCATCTATCTGACCGTTATTGCTGTTTTTGCCATTCTCGGTGCTCTCGACGCCCTGCTCGATTTTTACAACGAACATCCGGCTTCCGCCCGGCTTCCGCTGAAAAGCTTCGTTCAGGTATTGAAAACAATAGTCGTGAGTTCGGGAGCCATTATCGTGATCGCTAAACTGCTTGGCACTTCTCCGGTGGTTTTCTTCAGTGGACTCGGCGCATTCACCGCAGTGATTATTCTCATTTTCAAGGACTCGATTCTCGGTTTTGTTGCCGGACTCCAACTTACAACAAACAATCTGGTGCAAACAGGAGACTGGATTGAAATGCCGAAATATGGTGCGGACGGCGAGATAACCGACATTTCGCTCGTTACTGTTTCCGTACAGAACTGGGACAAGACCATTACGGTAATACCGGCATATGCTCTTATTTCCGAAGGGTTTAAAAACTGGCGGGGTATGAGCGAGTCAGGTGCGCGCAGAATAACGCGGTCGATCACTATCGACATGCGCAGCGTAAGATTTTGCGACGACGCCATGCTGGAAAAAATGCGGGGGATTACCCTGATTCGTGATTATCTCGAAGCAAAGACCAGAGAGCTGGATGAGTATAACCGAAAGCAGCCTTTTTATGCCTCGGTTCCCGTTAATGGGCGTCGTCTGACGAATATCGGAACCTTTCGCGCTTATGTTGTAGCCTATCTTCGCAGCCACCCCAAGATCAATTCTGACATGACTCTTCTGGTGCGTCATCTGCAACCTGCCGAAAATGGTCTGCCGATTCAGCTTTATGTGTTCTGTAATGATGTCGTCTGGGCACATTACGAAGATGTGCAGGCAGATATCATGGACCATTTGCTCGCTGTGCTGCCGTTTTTCGATCTTCGGGTTTTCCAGAGCCCTTCGGGAGCCGACATTTCTGAAGCGGTTCGCAACCTCGGGCGTATCAGGGTGGATGACGTCCCGAAGCCTTAATACGCAGGTTTTTCGAAAGATCCGGCGAAGTTTTCGAATCTGCCATGCTCTTCGATGATGTGTCGGTGCAGGGGAATGTTTATGACAGGCCGGTTTCGTTCGTCGAAAAACCCCGCTTCCGAGACTTCGTGGTTGATCGCGATGCGCTCATGGTCATGGACCGTCACCCTGTAGGCTACAACCAAAAGCGAACCGTAAAGTTCCACCTCCCGGTGATAAATACCTATAAGGCGATCGATCTTTCCCTGCAGGGAGGTTTCCTCCATAAGCTCGCGCAGACAACCCTCGTGCGGCTCCTCGCCCTCTTCAATGAATCCCCCCGGAAGAGCCCATTCGTGCATTGCCGGCTCATGCGCACGGCGAATAACCAGTAGTTCGTTATACCTGTTAACCGTGTATGCCACAGCCACAGGCAACGGGTTCCGATAGTGTATCCACCCGCACGCCGGGCAGAACATTCGGGTTCGTCCTTCAATGAGCTTTTCACCGAGCGATTTGCCGCATATCGGACAATAAGAGTAAGAGATCATGGTTTGAGGTGAAACTAATTGCATTATGCCGGGATTTAGTAGGTGAAACATCTATTTAACACAAATTAGTTTCATCGATGACTCTTCTTGCAGCAGGTGATCCGGCACCTTCCATATCCGGCAGTGACCAGTTTGGAAAACCCGTATCTCTTGAAGATTACCGGGGGAAAAAAGTCGTTCTCTACTTCTATCCGAAAGATGATACCCCGGGATGTACCAAGGAGGCTTGTGCTTTTCGTGATAATTTCCCTAACTTTCA
>JAFGMZ010000114.1 GCA_016927285.1 Chlorobiaceae bacterium | reverse complement strand
TGTACCTCCATACCGGCGTTCTGTATTCGCCGGATGTTTTCCAGCATGTCTCTCGATGTGTTGTGCTGTTTGCCGCATGCCTGCAGCGCTTTGTCGTCTGGGGTTTCGATGCCGATGAAAACCTGGTTGAACCCGGCCCGCACCATCAGACTCATCAGTTCTTTGTCGTCTGCCAGATTGATGGAGCATTCGGTATAGAACTTCGTAGAGATGCGGTTCGACTCCCGCCATGCGATAAGTGCCGGAAGCAGTTCATTTTTCAGGTATGCTCTGTGGGCGATGAAATTGTCGTCAACAAAAAAGATGCTGTCGCGCCAGCCCATGCTCCTGAGTTTTTCAAGTTCTGCAATGATTTGCCTGCTGGTCTTGGTTCTGATTTTATGGCCGAAAAGGGCGGTGACATTGCAGAAATCGCACCGATAGGGGCAGCCGCGCGAAAACTGGATGGCCATCGAGGCGTATTTCTGTATATCGAGCACTTCCCATTTAGGCACAGGGGTTTGGGTGATATCGGGGAACTCTCCGGTAGCGTAAAGTTTTTTTGCGTATCCGTTGTTCAGGTCCGCTATAAAAAGTGGCAGGGTCAACTCGGCCTCATTCAGCACAAAATGATCGACTTCGCCAAATTGTTCGTGTTCGGCGGTGAAGAGCGGACCGCCGGCAACAACGGTGATGCCAGCAATCCTGCAGCGCCGGATTACGTCGCGGGTCGATTTCTGTTGAACGGCCATGGCGCTGATAAATACCATATCCGCCCAGATGAGATCGTTTTCTTTCAGCGGGCGGACATTCAGATCGACAAGCCGCTGCTCCCAGCTCTCCGGGAGCATGGCAGCTACTGTTGCCAGACCGAGCGGTGGAAGCGAAGCTCTTTTTCTGACGAATTTGAGCGCATGTTTGAAGCTCCAGAATGTGTCAGGAAATTCAGGATAGATGAGAAGAAGTTTCATGGCTTTGTATAGCCTCCGGTAGGTTAAGAACAAAAAACCAGCAATCTGCCTGATGCAATTGCAATAGCATACTGTTTTAAAAAAAACAGTCTTTTCGATTCTTTAAGTTCCTGACAGGAGGTGGCGGGCAGATCGCCGGTACGATCTGTTCAGTATCGTTCGAGACTGAATTTTTCTCCGAGATAGTGCTTGCGCGCTTCGGGACTGTCGGCAATTTCCTGCGGGGTGCCCTGCATGAAGATGCGGCCGTCGAAGAGGAGATATGCGTGGTCGGTTATCGAAAGTGTTTCGTGTACGTTGTGATCGGTGATAAGCACGCCGATGTCGCGTTTTTTAAGATCTTCGATTATTCCCTGTATGTCTTCCACCGCAATAGGATCGACGCCGGCGAATGGTTCGTCGAGCAGAATAAATTTGGGATCAAGTGCAAGCGCCCTTGCGATTTCGGTTCTGCGGCGTTCACCTCCGGAAAGTGCGTAACCCATGCTTTTGCGGATATGGGCGATGCCGAGGTCTTCGAGCATTTTTTCGGATTTTTTCTGTCGTTCCGTTCTGGAAAGGGTGGTAAATTCGAGTACGCCGAGAATGTTTTCCTCAACGCTAAGCTTGCGGAAGACCGATGCTTCCTGAGGCAGGTAGCCTATACCGAGCCTGGATCGCTTGTACATTGGCAGCTCGGTGATATCTCTGCCGTCAAGCAGGACTTTTCCTCCGTCGGGTTTCACCATCCCGACGATCATGTAGAACGTCGTTGTTTTGCCTGCGCCATTCGGTCCAAGAAGTCCGACGATTTCACCCTGCCTGACTTCCAGCGAGGAGCTCTTTACAACCTCGCGCTTGCTATAAATTTTTTTCAGTCCTGTGCAGCTCAGTATCGATTTCATATCGTACTATGTGAATGTCTTTATCGCTATTTTGCTATACTGTTTCTACGACATTCAATTTACAATTAATGGGCGTCTCTAAAAAGTGTGATGAGCGATCAAAGCGTTCATGCTCTATAAAGGAGCGAGAGTATTGAAACGTGGACGGAGCGGGGAATCCGGAGTGTGCGCGTTGTACATGAGGGTTTTGCATACCGGTCAGTGCGGTAATTCCGGAACGTAACAGCTTTTCGAGATACCCTTATCAGTGTAATAGCATGGGAAAGGTAATGCCTTACAAGGGCGTTTGGCCCAGGATTCATGAGTCGGTGTTTATGACCGACGGCGCGTTCGTGATCGGCGATGTCGAGATCGGCGCGCAGACCAGCGTATGGTTCAATGCGGTAGTGCGGGGAGATGTGTGTCCGATCCGTATAGGGGAGAAGTGCAGCGTGCAGGACAACGCTACTTTGCATGTGACGCACGATACCGGTCCGCTGGTGATCGGAAACTGCGTTACTATCGGTCATGGTGCGGTGCTGCATGCCTGCACTGTGCAGGATTATGTCCTGATCGGTATGGGAGCGGTACTGCTCGACGACTGCGTGGTGGAGCCCTGGTCGGTGGTTGCAGCCGGTTCGCTGGTGAAGCAGGGTTTTACCGTGCCGACCGGCATGCTTGTAGCCGGTGTTCCGGCCAAGGTGATTCGTCCCATTACCGAGTCAGAGCGGCGAAATATCGCAGAATCTCCTGAAAATTACGTGCGCTACGCCGGTAACTACCGCGATGCTGCCAATCAGTCATAGTTTTTTATTTATGATCTTGCATAATTGATACGCCCGGTTGCTTTGCCGATTTTTTCAGCGGCGTTCTTTCCTGTTTTAACTAAATTGTTTCGGTAGTTTTTGCCGGGTTGTCTTTTCAAAAGGATTCTGCCTGTACCCCGGCATTTTATTTAATGCTTTTCCTGAATTTCTTTTCTGCCATGAAAGAACATAATGTTATTATCGTCGGCGGCGGTATCAGCGGTTTAAGTCTTGCTTATTACTGCGCTGAAGCCGGCATGAAGACCGCTCTGCTTGAAAAAAACAGCGAGGTCGGAGGTTCTTTCGCTTCTCCGAAGTATTCGTCGTCGGGAAGGAATTTCTGGCTTGAACTCGGGGCTCATACCTGCTACAGCTCCTATCAGAACCTGCTCGATATCATCGAAGGGTGTGGCGCTTCGGGGACCATCATACCGAGGGCTAAGGTGCCGTTTTCCCTTATGATAGATGGTCAGATCAAGTCGATTGTCTCCCAGTTGAGCATTCCGGAACTCCTCATGTCGGCCCCGAACCTTTTCAAGCTGAAGAAGACTGGCCAGAGCGTGAAGTCATATTATTCCAAAATAGTCGGCGAGCATAATTACCGTGACGTTGTCAGTCATTTTTTTAATGCGGTACCCTCTCAGCCGACCGACGATTTTCCTGCCGACATGATGTTCAAGAGTCGCGAAAAACGGAAGGATATGCTGAAAAATTACACATTCAGCGATGGCTTGCAGGGTGTGGCATTTGCTATAGCCGCCCGAAGGGGCATAAGCGTATTTCCCGGTATGGATGTGCAGAATATCAGGTTTGAAAATGGAAAGTATCTGATTAAAACTGCCGGCGGTGATGAGTTTATTGCCTCGATACTTGCTCTGGCCATGCCATCGGCGAGCGCTTCGGCACTGCTTCGGGATCTCAACCCGGATATTGCCAACCATCTCGGGCAATTGAAGGCAGCAACTGTCGATTCGGTGGGGGTCATAGTTCGCAAGGAGCATGTCTCGCTCAAGCCGGTAGCGGCAATAATTTCTCCCGGTGACGTTTTCTTTTCCGCTGTGTCGCGGGATACGGTGCCAGATGAGACTTTCCGCGGCTTCGCTTTCCATTTCAGGCCGGGTCTCGATGAGAAGATCAAACGGGAGCGCATTACCAGTGTGCTTGGTGTGAGTTTTTCAAAAATCGAACATACCGTGTCGAGAATCAATACCGTACCGTCGCTGCGTATGAACCATGCGCAATGGCTCGATAAAACCAATACAATGTTGAAGGATAAAAAGAACCTGCTTCTGACCGGCAACTATTTCGGCGGTATGGCCATTGAGGATTGTGTGATTCGCTCAAAGTCCGAATGTGAGCGGTTGAAAGGGTAACGGTTTACATATAATATGGATACAGCAGAATTATTTCGTGACGTAATGCGGGGCACCTATCTGGTGCCCTTGCTGATTGTACTGCTTGCCGTCCTGTTCTATCTGGTATCGAACTCGGTATTCAGAAAGGTTGTCGGAAAAATCCGCGCGTCTGTAAAGGAGAGCGGCATCCCGTTCGACCTTCTTGTATGGCCTTTCAGACTCTTTACCGCGCTCATAGGCCTCGGAGCATTTCTGCACTACATTCCGGTTTCGCCTGATCTCAAGGAACCGCTTCGCCATGCGCTCCTGATTGTCTCCATACTAGGTTTCGGGTGGTTCCTCCTGCGTTTGCTCATAGTTACAGAGCAGTTCATGCTGCAGCATTATTCTGTGGATGTCAGCACGACCGAAGAGTCGCGGAAAATCGCGACGCATGTGAGCCTTGCAAGGAAAATTCTCAATGTTCTGATCGTTCTGATTGCCGTTTCGGGTGTGCTGATGACCTTCGATACCGTCAGGCAGGTGGGACTCAGCATTCTCGCGTCGGCCGGCATCGCCGGCGTTATTCTCGGTTTTGCCGCGCAGAAGAGCCTCGGTACCCTGATAGCAGGGATACAGATAGCGATTACGCAGCCCATAAGGATCGGCGATGTCGTGGTTGTCGAAAGTGAGTGGGGACGCATCGAGGAGATTACGTTGACCTATGTGGTTGTAGCGCTCTGGGATCAGAGGCGACTGATCGTGCCTATTACCTGGTTTATTGATCGTCCTTTCGAGAATTGGACCAGAATATCGGCCGAACTGCTCGGAACGGTTTATATCTATACGGATTATGCAATACCGCTCGATGCGTTGCGACGCGAACTGGAGCGCATTGCCGCTTCTTCATCCCTTTGGGACGGCCGGCTGGTGAAAATGCACGTCACCAACACGACGGATAAATCTGTCGAAGTGCGTGCGCTTATCAGCGCAGCAAACTCTTCGGATGCCTGGGAATTGCGTTGTCTGGTAAGGGAACAGCTCATCGAGTTTATCAGGACAAACTATCCTGGCGGGCTTCCGAAAGTGCGTATGGATATGGGAGATGGCGGCCCGGAGGCAGCTGCCGCGGCATCAGGGGAGATGTGATCTTTTTCCGGGTGTGATCTTTGTACTTTTTTCCATAGCTTTACATGCTGTCAAGAACGTTGCTGTTTCGACGGAAAAGTAACGGTACGGCATTTGCACCAATTCCATTATTGTTTAAAAGGAGAATTACATATGGCTCAAGCCAAACAGGGAGATACGGTTACAGTCCATTACACAGGAACACTTGATGACGGCACTATGTTCGATACGTCGGCCAGCCGCGAACCATTGCAGTTTACTATCGGCGGCGGGCAGGTTATTCCGGGATTCGATATCGCCGTGCTCGGTATGGAGCCCGGTCAGATCCGCACAACCGTAATCGAGGTGGATGATGCCTACGGGCCGCACAGCGAAGAGCTTGTGACGGAAGTTGTCAGGGACCGCTTCCCTGCGGATATGGAGCTTGAAGTCGGTCAGCAACTGCAGGTCGGTCTTGCCGATGGACAGCAGGCAATCGTGATGATTGTGGATCTTTCCGAAGAGGCAGTTACGCTCGACGCCAACCATCCGCTTGCTGGCCAGCAGCTAACCTTCGAGATTGAGCTGGTCGAGATTGTCTGAGCTTTTCATGAGAGCCGTCCACTCTGTTCACGATTTATGCCAAAGACAGAGTGGACGTGCAACTTTCTGCTCTTCTTCCTGCCCACCTCCTGCTCCAGAAAGCCGGAATGCATTTGACCATCGTCTCTTTTTGTATCTTGAAGCAAAAAAGTTTTTGTGTTGTATTCAGTTTCCCAGGCAGCTATGATGGTAACCGGAAAAACCCATGCCGTTCTGACCGGCGATCTGGTAAAGTCGTCGCGGCTCACAAGCGATCAGAGCCGGGAGGCCATGGACGGGCTGAAATCCGCAGCATGCACATTCAATGCGGTTTATCCCGAAGCAATCCACAAAGAAATGGATACCTTTCGGCACGACAGCTGGCAACTTCTGCTGCATAATCCTGTTTTTGCTTTCAGGGCCGCTCTTTTTTTTCGTTGCGTACTCAAAATGAAGTCCAGCGCCGGCATCAAGTTCGATACCCGCATCTCAATCGGCATAGGTCATGTCGATTTCTTGGCGGAAAACCGTATATCGGATTCCCGCGGTCCCGCATTTACCCTTTCAGGCAGGGGGCTGGACGGTATGAAAAACGCACATCTTGCTTTCGATGGATCATTTGCGGATGCTGACGAATGGTATGACGTTTCGTTCGGTGTCGTACCGCTTCTTGACTGCGTTGTTACCGACTGGACTCCAGTCGAATCCGGTGCGGTATCGGCAGCGCTTCTCGGGAAAACACAGGTTGAAACCGTTGATTATCTGCTTTCCAAACAGGAAGCTGTTCCTTCTCGGCAGGCAATAGGTGATTCGTTGTCGAGAGCGCATTGGAGTACGGTGCATGATGTGCTGGCGCGGCTGGAAGAGAAGATTTCCGGGTCATTGCATTCAGGATATTTGCAAGCCTGATGGCTTGCAAATAGCAAAAGAAAGCTTTCGAGCTTGCGTTTTTGGCGTTGTCCTGTCGGATGAACAAGATTGATTCATATCTGATAGATGGAAAAGATAGCAGTCATCCTCATATCAGCTCATATACTCGGGGATTTTGTTTTTCAGCCAGACCGAATGGTACGGAGCAAATGGCAGCCGCTTCCCATGCTGCTGCATGTGGCAATTCACGGACTGCTTGCCTGGCTACTGCTGCAGTCTTTCGGATGCTGGCAGGTGCCTCTCTTCGTCATGCTCGCCCACGGCGCGATCGACCTGTTCAAACAGCGCTATCAGCGGGAAGACCTGAACATGTTTCTCATCGATCAGGCGCTGCATCTCATGAGCCTCCTGATCTTCGCCTCGTTACTGGTTAAGAACGCTATTATTCCGGAATTTTCGGGAATCGGGTACAGGTATATCGTCGAAGTCGCCGGGTTTTTCGCAGTTGTCAGAGGCGGCGGTTTTCCTGTAGCCTGGTTCTGTGGGGATCTGCTTCGCAGCAATAATCTGGATTTCGACGGGCTGCCCGGCGGTGGCAAATATATCGGTTACCTCGAACGCGCCCTGATTTTCCTGCTCTCGATGATCGGACAACCTGAGGGTATCGGATTTCTCGTCGCGGCAAAATCGATACTGCGCTTCGAAGAAGCCAAAAAACAGAAACAGGCCGAATACATTATCATCGGAACATTACTGAGCTTCTCGATTGCCATCGCCCTGTCGTCGCTCACTGAGTATGCGATGGGGCTCTGAATATGCCCGTGAATCTGAAAGTACTTCTGGCCAACTAAAATAATTGCCTCTTCTTCGATATGAAAACACCGTTCAGATATGTTTTCAGCCTGCTTCTCCTGCTCGCCATGACGGCCTGCAGCGGACAGGACAAACAGTACGAGGCTGCGACCTCCGACATGCCGGCAGCCGGATCGGCTGTGGAGAGCAGGGTGGCAGCCGAGTCGCCTGTGGCACCCTCTCCCGAGGTCGCAGCGGAGGACGTCAGCACCGGATCGACGCAACCGGCCGCTATCCCGCAGGTTGCCCAGCAGATCATTCGCGAAGGGCAGGCCGTCTTCGAAACCTCCGATATCAAAAAGACTAAAACATGGATAGAGAGCCTTGTCAGGCGTCACAAGGCGTACATTTCCAATGACGAGCAGAACAAGGGCTCGGACCGCATCGAACAGCGCATGACGCTCAGGATTCCCGCCGACAGGTTCGACGCCTTTCTCGGCGACCTCGAAAAAGGAGTCGTCCGGTTCGACAGCAAGAGCATCACTGCTACCGACGTGACCGAAGAGTATATCGATATCTCCCAGAGGCTCAAGGTCAAGAAAGCCACCGAGGAACGCTATATCGCCCTGCTTGCAAAAGCCGCTTCGGTGCACGACGTACTTGAAACCGAAAAGTATATCTCGGAGGTTCGTTCTGAAATCGAATCTCTCGAAGGGCGCCTCAAATACCTCAAGAACCGCATCGGCCTCAGTACCCTCAACATTACCTTCTACCAGCTCAAACCCGAAATGCAGGGCTTCGCATCCCGCTTCGGCGTCGC
>JAFGMZ010000113.1 GCA_016927285.1 Chlorobiaceae bacterium | reverse complement strand
TCTCCAGCCCGGATATCGGTTTCGAGATGGCTTGCAGCGGCGGGCAGCGGAGCGAACGCTTCGAAGGATGCCATGACGGCGAGCAATATCACTGATAGCGTGATACCGCTGAACTGTCCGGATGGTATGTCAGGCAGCAGGATGAACAGCACGCCGATCACGGCGCTGTTCATGCAGATGCCGGTCAGGGATTCCTGCATGCCTTCTATCCATGCGTTTTTTTTCTGCAGCTTCAGGATTTCAGTTTCGTCGGCCTGCATGTCGGCAAGGTAGCGGTCGAGCTGGCCGTAGACCTTCAGTTCACCGAGTCCCTGGGTGAAATCAATTGTCTGTATCTGCTGCCGGGTGCGAAGTCGCGAGATGCGCGTACCGAGTCCCCGGCCGAGTCGTGCGGTGAATATCGGAAGCCCGATGCCTGCGGCGAGATGGAAGAGAAAGGTAACCAGTGCAGCCTCAGCCGACCAGACTCCGATGAGGAGCCATATGAGTATTGAGGTCATGAGGGCTGTTATCGGAGGGCCGAGCACCCTGGCGTAGATGTTTTCGAGGCTCTGGATATCGTCAACGATTCGCTGCAGCAGGTCGCCGCTTCTGAATGCGTGCAGGCGAGCTGGCGCGAGCGGTTCGAGCGCGTCGTAGAACCAGAGCCGGAGTCTGGCGAGGATGCGGAATGTTGCATCGTGCGAAATCAGCCGTTCGGCGTAGCGCAACGCTCCACGGGCGATGCCGAAAAATCTGACGCCGACGATACCGAGCTGTATGGCCGACATTGGCGGTTGCAGGGCTGCTTTGGCGATGATGTATGCCGAGGTCATCAGCAGCCCAATGCCGCTTCCGGTTGCGGCGAATCCAGCTATCGCAGCAAGCAGCATCCACCAGAAAAATGGTCTGACAAGGCCGACGAGGCGCAGGAAGGTTTTCATACCGAGGCCTCCGGAGCGTCTTGCCGTACAGTGCTGTAGTAGCCTCCGGCCGCCATCAGTTCGTTATGGGCGCCCCATTGTGCGATCGAGCCGTCACGGAGCACAATGATGCTGTCTGCGCTCCGGATAGTTTCCTGTCGGTGAGCGATGATAATGACGGTTTTTCCCGCCATAAGATTCTGCATGGTTGTACGCAGGGATTGTTCCAGAAGGGGATCGGTGTTTGAAGTAGGCTCGTCGAGCACCAGCACCGGAGCATTTTTCAGGATTGCCCGAGCGAGGGCAAGCCTCTGGGCCTCGCCGCCGCTCAGCCGTGTACCCTGTTCGCCGATTATCGTATCGAGTCCTTCAGGCATGCTCTGCAGCAGCGTGTCGAGTCCTGCATGCGAGAGGGCATTGTGCAATTCGACATCAGTCGCGGTATCTTTTGCAAGCTGCAGATTTTCTCTGATAGATGCGTTGAACAGGAACGGATGCTGCGGCACCCATGCGATATGGCGAAGCAATGCGTTAGCCGGAATACGTGTTATCGCTTCGCCGTCAATCGTTATGGAGCCTTTTTCCGGCTCCATGAAGCGGAGCAGCAGACCGACGAGCGTACTTTTGCCGGATCCGCTCGGACCGGTTATAGCTGTGGTTTTACCGGGGGGAAACGAACAGGTAATTCCTGCGATGGCAGGGACTGCCGCTCCGGGATAGGTATAGGACACATTGTCGAATAGTATGGCGTGCTCGTGCAGCATGTGTTCCGGTAGTTCGTTCGATGCAGCTGACGGGACATCCGCAGCCGCATCGAGCAGGGCGAAGATATCTTTCGATGCGCTGACGCCCTCCTTGCCGGCGTGGAATTTCGTGCCGAGCTGGCGGAGCGGGAGATAAAAGTCCGGAGTGAGCAGGAGCACGAAGAGCGCCGGCATGAATGCGATATGATCGCTCAGGAGGCGGATGCCAACCCCTACGGCAATGATGGCTGTGCCGAGGGTGCCGGTGAGTTCAAGGGTGAGCGATGAGAGGAACGCTATTTTAAGTACCCGCATCGTTGCGTTTCGAAACGACTCTCCGGCATCTTCGATACCCTGGCGCTGTTCCCCGCTGCGCGCGAAAAGTTTCAGGGTAGTAAGTCCCTGCAGCCTGTCGAGGAAGTAGCCGCTCATCCGGCTCATGGTTTTCCACTGCCGGTCGGTCATGTTTCCTGCGGATTTGCCGATGAGGACCATGAATATTGGTATAAGCGGGGCGCTGAGGAGCAGAATGAGGGCGGAAAGGGGGTCTGCGGCAACGACAGCGGCAAGAATGATCAGCGGGACGGCAAGTGCAAACCAGAGCTGTGGCAGATATTGGCTGAAATAGGCGTCGAGCGCTTCGATGCCTTTTGTCAATGTTGCCGAGAGGCTGCCGCTTTGGAGCGATCGAACAAACTGCGGTCCCAGAGAACCGGTTCCTTCAGTGAGTCGGCCGAACAGTTCCTGCTTGACAAGAATCGCACCCTTTTTTGACTGGTAATGGGCAAACCAGGAGAAGAGCATGCGCAGCAGGCTTGCGAGCGCGAAAAGCCAGATCAGGGGGGAGAGATCGGCGAGCGTTTGTTTGCCGAGGAATGCGCCGTCGATGACTCTGCTGAGCAGTGCAGCCTGTCCGACGAGCGTCAGCGCAGCAAGTGTGCCGGAAACCAGAGATGCTATAAACGGCACCTTGTGGGGTTTCGCGAGTGCTATCAGGCGCCGGTCAACGTTCATGATTCAATATGCGGTTTCGGGAAAAAATAGCAAGTAGTGTAAAAAATAAAACAGTTGCGTGCAAAGGGTTAGTTCGGTTATGCAAATGAGCCTCTCCTGTTATGAGTTCCCTGCGAGGTAAAATCCTTTGATTCGGATCAGCTTGTAACGATTTTCTCTCCGCTTTGCGGGGAGTGATGCGTATCTTTTTTTTCCTGGCAATCTCGTTATTCCGGAAATTTTGTAATCAGAAGGAGGGTTCCGGGCATAAGGGTAATTTTCGGCATGGTCAGCAAGTTGCATCGGCAGATCCTGTTAGATGCCGTTTATGCTTACAAGAATATCGATGCAGGAAGGATTGCGGTGACTTTACGCTACGGCAGAAGGTGGTCGATGGTAAGAGAAAGGTGTAATGGTCGTTTCCTGAACTTTTTTTATGGGGAGCATTGTTAAAAATGGAACTTCAGTTTTACGGAGCAGCTGCGCGGGTAACCGGCACCTGTCATATTCTGAGAACAAGGGAGTACACCGTGTTACTCGATTGCGGTCTGATACAGGGATCTGCCGAAGAGGAGGCGCTGAACCGAGAACCGTTTCCTTTCGACCCCTCTGCAATAGATGCGGTTGTGCTCAGCCACGGGCATATCGATCATTCAGGTCGCCTTCCGCTACTTATGAAACGAGGCTTTCGCGGTCCCGTCTATACCCAACATGCAACGGTTGATCTGTTGAGCGTTCTGCTACTCGATTCAGCCTCGCTTGCCGAGCGCGATGCGGATTTCCGGCGACGACATCCGGCAAATCGGCGGGACAGAAGTGTGCAACCGCTCTATACGAGAGAGGATGCCCTGAAAGCAATTGGTCTCTTGAGAGGCATGGAATACCTGGCAGAAAAAGAGATCTTGCCGGGCGTGTTGCTGCGTTTTCTTGATGCCGGCCATATTCTCGGCTCGGCTGTTGTGGAACTTACCCTTCGGGAAAGAGATCAGGAGCGCGTTGTTGTTTTCAGCGGCGATCTCGGCCAGTATGGAGGGCCTGTACTGCGGGATCCGGAAACGCCTTTTCGTGCCGACGTCGTGCTTGTCGAGAGCACATACGGCGACAGGCTACACCGTGAGTTCAAAGATACGGTTGACGAACTGGGAGATATTTTCCGTACGGCCTGCAGAGAATGCGGAAATATTCTTATTCCCGCGTTTTCGATCGGGCGGAGCCAGGAGTTGCTTTATCTTTTTGCAACGTATTACGACCAATGGGAGCTTGAACAATGGCAGGTCTATCTCGATAGCCCAATGGCTATCGATGCAGGAAGAATATACTGGGACTATCCTGCCCTGCTCGATGAGGAAGCTCTTGAGCTGAGAAACAATCCCTCCCTCCTGCCTCCGCTCAGAAATCTGCATTTTACCGATCGCGTGGAAGCTTCGCGAAAAATCAACGATATCAGGCAGGGCGCCATTATCATTGCCGGAAGCGGCATGTGCAATGGCGGCAGGATATTGCACCATCTCAAGCACAATATCTGGCGGCGCGAGTGCCGTGTGATCATTACGGGGTATCAGGCGGAGGGAACGTTGGGGCGGCAGCTTGTGAGCGGAGATAGGGAGGTTTCGATTCATGGCAGGAGCTACCGCGTCGAGGCAGGCATTCATACCGTCGGAGGCCTTTCTGCACATGGCGACCGCAGCGATCTGCTGCGATGGTTGCAGGGGTTCTCGAACAAGCCGGACGTTTACGTAGTGCACGGCGATTCGGATGCGAAAATCTCGTTCAGAAATATTGT
>JAFGMZ010000112.1 GCA_016927285.1 Chlorobiaceae bacterium | reverse complement strand
GGTTTGGTGTTGCCGATGATGTTTGTCGGACGTTCGGCTTCGTCCTGCTCCTCTTCAGGTTTTTCTTCAGTGTGGCTTATGCGGGCAGTATGGCTGCCTGAAAGGTGCGAGCGGTCGCTGCCGTTGCTGGCGTTCTCCTCGTGAGCGAGCTGCGTGAGCTTGACGGCCTGAGAGATCATTGATGCGATGATCGAGAGCAGATCGACGTAGGGCTGCATGGTGTCAAGCCGCTGTTCCTCGGCCTGAACACGTTTTGCCGGGTCGTCGGGCAGATGCGGTTCGATGTGTCGGTCGGCGCTCAGGGTTCCGATGATCTCTGTACCGGATTTAATGGGTATACAGATAAAGCAGAGATCGTCCTTTCTTGCTTTTCTGCGCGACCGGGTGCGGTCGAGGAAGAGTGGCTCTTCGTCAATGTTGGGAACAAGTACGGGTTTGCCGGTTTTGACTACTTGTCCGATGATTCCTTCGCCAATGCGGTAGCGTCCGCGTTCTTTTTCTTCTTCGGATAGTCCGAATGATTCGTTTATCACGATTTCCCCGCTGTCGCGGTTCAGGATAGTGATCATGCCGCGAAGCATGTTCATATGCTCTGACATGATGAAGAGTACAAGGCGCAGTACTTTTCCGATGTCGTTTTCTATGGTGACGGTTCTGCTGACTTCAGCCAGAAGGCTGATGCTGCTGTCTTCTGTTTTCTGTGGAGTGAGCATGATAATCTTACGGTAAAGTGATCTTTGTCTCGTGATATGATCGATAGATGGTTTTCAGTTCTTGCTCTGTAAGCGCTCGTTTTTTTCTGCCGGATGTTTTCCGTACAACCTGCAGCAGTTTTGCGCTCTCTTCTTTCGAGATATTGATCCCATGGGTGCTGTAAAAGTGATGTATTGCGGCGCTTCCGGAGTGTTTGCCGATGACCATTTCGCTGTTTGTTCTGCCTACCTGTTCAGGGAGAAACGGCTGGTAGGAGAGCGGGTGTTTGAGCAGGGCTGCGCAATGAATTCCCGATTCGTGCTGAAATGCCGATTTGCCGACAACCGGTTTCTGTTCCTGGATGGGTCTGCCGGAAGCTCTGCTGACGGTTTCGCATAGTCCTGCAAGACGGCTGTTATCGATGCGGGTGCGGAACCTTCCTGAGAGTTCGAGCGCAATGGCGAGTTCTTCGAGAGCCGCATTGCCTGCTCGTTCGCCGAGCCCGGTTACCGAGACGCTGACTGCTGCGCATCCGGCTTCGAGGGCGGTGAATGCGTTTGCTGTAGCCATGCCGAGGTCGTTGTGGGCGTGAAACTCTATAGGCAGGTGTCCGGAGGTACGTATTGTGCCGATCATCGCCATGATCGAGCCCGGCGTGGCTACGCCGACGGTATCGGCTATTCTTACCCTGTCGGCTCCGGATGCGGCAGCGTCATGAAAAAATGCACGCAACAGTTTTGTTTCGGCTCTTGTTGCGTCTTGCGCACCGACGCTTACATAGCTGAACAGGCGTTTTGCACGAGGGACAAGATCGTGCATCTGTTCCTGAACCCATTGATAATTTTGACCCATCAGCTCCAGATAGAGTCCCGACAGAGGAAAGCTGATATGCACCGCTTCTGTTCCGCAGGCGGCGGCATGTTCGATATCCTGCCAGACCGCCCGGGCCCATGAGGTGAGTCGGAGGGGCAGGCCAAGCCGGCTGATTGCCCTGATGACCTGGCGTTCTTCATCGCTGATGGCCGGATAGCCGATTTCAAGTTCGTCAATGCCTGTTTCGGAGAGCATTCTCGCTATGCGCATTTTTTCGGCCGGACTGAAAACAACGCCTGGAGCTTGTTCTCCGTCGCGCAGGGTTGTGTCGATGATCCAGGGATTTGCATCCTGGTCTTTGTTTTGCTTGTTTGCTTTTGTCATCAGGGCTGTCGTTTTGTCTGTCGTCCGGGTTGTGCTGGAGTGGAGTTCTGTTCCTGTTCTTGTTAAGGTGATGAACTCATCCTCCTTAATAAGTTAGGTATAATAACATTAATATAATAATAATTCAGACATTTTGGTGTCATTATCTGGTTGCCAGCAAGTTTTCGGCGTCTATGTCTGTGCACCTGTCTTCCCGGTACGCGAGGTTTCGACGCCAACAGAGGCTTGCTGTTGCTTCGGGTGCTCCGACGCAGGATGCCGGTGTGTTGGGTGTTCGGAAATATGCAGGCTATACGCTATACTCAGGAAAGCCACGCGGATGCTTTAAGCTGATGGTCCGGGCAGGGGGCCGGGCAGTTTTCCGGTGGTTGTTTTGTCTTTATAAGTTATTGGAATTAACGGTATGCTGACGTTTAATGATCTGATCCATCGTTGCCTTGCGGATGTACGCGAGATAATGCCCTGGGATCTCGCCGGACGGATGGTTGAGCGTCCGGCTCTTCTCGTTCTTGATGTTCGTGAACCTTATGAGTTCGATGCCATGCACATCCGCAGTTCTTTGAGCGTGCCGCGAGGCATTCTTGAGTCTGCCTGTGAGTGGGATTACGATGAAACGGTGCCTGAACTTGCTGCGGCAAGGCATCGGGAGATCGTTGTGGTGTGCCGTTCCGGACGACGCAGCGTGCTTGCTGCAGCTCTTATGCAGCAGCTCGGCTATGAAAACGTTGTTTCGCTCAAAACCGGTCTGAGGGGGTGGAACGATTATGAGGAGCCTCTGGTGGATTCTGCAGGCAGAGTGGTAGAGCCTGACCATGCCGATACTTATTTCGCGCCCAAACTGCGTTCTGATCAGCGGAGGCCTCAGGCGGATGGCATGCAATAACGTTTATCGGTAGATGGTTATGGAGAACGCGAAAATTCCCCGGCTGATGGTTTCCGCTCCTCACAAGAGCTCTGGAAAAACCACCTTGATGCTTGGTATCGTCTCATTTTTTGCGGGCAGGGGCGATGCGGTTACCTGTTTCAAGAAGGGGCCTGATTATATCGATCCCATGTGGCACCGTTTGGCTTCCGGTGGGGAGAGCTACAATCTCGATCCATGGCTTATGGGGAACAATGGTTGCATGGATTCCTTTGTCCGTAACAGCCGTAGAGGAACGCTTTCGCTTATCGAGGGCAATCATGGCCTGCATGATGGTATGGCGCTCGATGGTTCGGACAGCAGCGCTGGCCTCGCTTCGCTTTTAAAGGTTCCGGTGCTGCTTGTTATCGACAGCCGGAAGATGAATCGTGGAGCTGCGGCCATTGTTACGGGTATGCAGACCATGCATCCACAGGTGAACATAGCCGGAGTCATTCTCAATCAGGTGCGTTCCCCGCGCCATGCCGATAAACAAAGGCTTGCTATCGAATACTGGTGCAGGGTTCCGGTGCTTGGCGCATTGCCTTCCGATGCAAAGCTTTCGATTCCCGAGCGTCATCTCGGGTTGACAACGGTTGGTGAGCGTGCCGATGCTGCGATGTTTTCTGCTGAAGCTGCCGGTCTGGTATCGCGTTATTGCGATATGGATGCGATCCGTTCACTTTTTTTTCAGGCTCCGTCATTGCCGGTAAGGGAGGCTGAGAGCGCAGGAGCCGTTTCAGCGGTTCGGGCAAGGATCGGCGTATTCCGGGATGCGGCTTTCTGTTTTTATTATCCGGACAATCTTCGCGCCCTTCAGGAATGCGGGGCCGATTTGGTGTTCATTGATTCCATGCTTGACAGTGCTTTGCCTTCAGGTGTGCAGGGCCTCTATCTTGGAGGCGGTTTTCCGGAATCGTTTTTTCCTGAACTCGAACGCAATTGCAGCCTGATGCGGGATGTTCGTGAACGGGTTGATGCGGGCATGCCGCTTTATGCCGAGTGCGGCGGGCTGATCTATCTCTCCCGAAGCGGGACCTATGCCGGGAAAACCTTTTCCCTTGCCGGTATCCTGCCTTTTGATATCGGCTTCAGCAGCCGTCCGGCTGGTCACGGTTATCTGCACCTGAAGAGCGCTTTGGAGAGTTCCTGGTTCGGTTATGGCGAGGAGGTGCGGGCGCATGAGTTCCACTACTCTTCTCCAATGTCCGGGTCAGGGAGCTGCAGCTGGCAGTTCGACGTTCTGCGAGGCCAGGGCGTAACCGGCAGGCATGACGGCGTGATCCACAATAAGCTTTTCGCCTCATACGCGCATGTGCATGCGGTCGGCAATCCGCAATGGGCCGAACGCTTTACCGCGCTTGCCGCAGCCTGGGTCGATTGAGCCCGATTCGGAAAAAAATAAAAAAAACGCTTTTCCGATTTGAAAAAACCCTCGCCTTTTATTACTATATAGTTATATAGCTTTCTGTTTATGTTGTGGCGCACATGAGATTTTCGTTTCAACCGGTTGCGCATACCTCTTTTCTCTTTCCGGTGGATTTTTTATAAGTGTTTTTTTCGATTCTGTACCCATTCGGGTTTACGCCATAAAAAAGTGAAAATCTTGATTGCGGTGTTTGAATTTTACGGTTTCTTTTATTACTATATAGTTATATAAATGTATAACCATAAAATCACCATCTATACTGAAGCAATGGCGTACGAGAGAGATGCGTATGCAACGGAATGGGTTGGTTGCAATAATGCGATAATTCAAAAGCAAAAAGGAGCGAATCATGAGTATTGAAGTCAATGGTGTTAACTACGAGGTTGATGAAAACGGCTATCTCGTCAATCTCGAAGACTGGAATGAGGATGTTGCAGTCAAGCTTGCCGAGGGCGAGGAGATCGATATGGGAGAGGCGCACTGGGATCTGGTGAGGTTCCTGAGAAACTACTATGAAGAGTACCAGATCGCTCCGGCAGTGAAGGTGCTGACCAAGGCTATCGCTTCGGAGAAGGGTCTGGACAAGAAAGAGGCTTCCGAGTTTCTTTACGGGCTTTTCCCTAAAGGTCCTGCGCTTCAGGCATGCAAGATTGCCGGGCTTCCGAAACCGACCGGCTGCGTCTGATGCAATTGACCGCTTTTTCAAACCCAATTTAACGGTGAACCAAAGGAGGAATTATGGTAGGTGCGACAGATGCTTCTTCACAGGAAGTGCATCATTGCGGGGGGTGCAATGCTGATGGGAACGGAAAGTTTCTGCATCCCACCCCTATGCTTGACGAGTTGGAGAGCGGGCCGTGGCCGAGCTTTATTTCCGGATTCAAGGGTCTTGCCGAGCGGACCAAAAAGCCGATGTTGCGCGGGGTTATGGATCAGCTTGAGTACTCCTATAATACGAAGATGGGGTACTGGAAAGGCGGTCTTGTGACGGTTGATGGTTACGGAGCCGGTATTATAACCCGTTATTCCATGATCAAGGATAAAATTCCTGAAGCTGCCGAGTTCCATACGATGAGGATTCAGCCGGCTCCGGGTTTGCATTACAATACGGCGATGCTTCGGGAGCTGTGCGATATCTGGGAGAAGTATGGGAGCGGAATCATTACTCTGCATGGCCAGACGGGCGATATTATGCTTCAGGGTATCGAGCAGGATTCCGTGCAGGAGTGTTTCGATGAACTGAACCGGAAGGGATGGGATCTTGGCGGCGCGGGCGCTGGTATGCGGACGGCTGTTTCTTGTATCGGGCCGGGCCGCTGCGAAAATGCATGCTATGACAATCTTAAGCTGCATCTGAAGGCGTTGAAACATTTCGTCGGCGTGCTTCATCGTCCGGAGTGGAATTATAAGTTGAAGTTCAAGTTTTCGGGCTGTCCGAACGATTGTACCAATGCGATCATGCGTTCCGATCTTGCCGTTATCGGTACATGGCGCGATGCTATACAGGTCGATCGCGATGAGGTGAATGCCTGGGTTGAGAAGAAGGGGATAGACGGGCTGGTCAACCAGGTGATCAATCTTTGTCCGACGAAGGCTATTTCGCTGAAGGATGGCGAAATGCAGATAGAAACAAGGGATTGCGTGCGTTGCATGCACTGCCTCAACGCGATGCCGAAAGCGCTCTCTCCCGGCAAGGAACGCGGTATTTCTCTTCTCATGGGAGGTAAGAACACGCTCAAGGTTGGCGTGAATATGGGTTCGCTGGTGATTCCGTTCATGAAGATGGAGAGCGATGAGGATATCGAGGCGTTTATCGAGCAGATCGAGGAGATTATTGACTGGTGGGAGGATGCGGGGCTTGACCACGAGCGAATCGGAGAAACCATCGAGCGAGTCGGTCTCAAGCAGTTTCTCGACGGCGTCGGGATCGAAGCGGACATCAATATGGTGTCGAGGCCGCGCGATAACCCGTATTTCAAGGCGCCGTACTGAGTACGGCGGGGCGGGAATTCTGAACAACAAGCATGAATCCGCTGCCCGGAGGGCGGCACTATACCCAAACGGAAAAGAACATCATGAGCAGTCATGCAAGACAATGGAAGACCATTGAGTCGGGTCCTCACACCTATGAAGAGGCGCTTCATCCGGTTGTGAGAAAGAATTACGGAAAGTGGAAGTATCATGAGATTCCCAAACCGGGAGTTCTCATGCATGTGGCGGAAAGCGGCGATGCCATCTGGACCGTCAGGGCGGGTACGCCTCGGCAGGATACGGTGGATATGGTTCGCGTGCTTTGCGATATTGCCGATAAATATGCAGATGGCTATCTGCGGTTTACGGTGCGTAATAACGTAGAGTTCCTGACACCGAACGGGGAGAATGTTGAGCCGATGATCGCTGAGCTCGAGTCGCTCGGGTTTCCGGTAGGCGGTACCGGTATGTGCGTTTCCTCGGTATCGCATACGCAAGGCTGGCTGCACTGCGATATTCCAGCAACCGATGCGTCTGGCGTCGTGAAGTCTATGATGGACTCTGTTTATAAGGAGTTCAAGGATATGCAGATGCCCAACAAGGTGCGTCTTTCAACTTCCTGCTGTTCGATCAATTGCGGCGGCCAGGCTGATATCGCCATCGTGGTGAAGCATACCCGTCCTCCCCGGATCAATCATGATCATCTTTCGACGATCTGCGAACTGCCGAAAGCTGTTGCCCGCTGTCCTGTTGCGGCCATCAGGCCGACGGTGGTGAACGGCAAGCGTTCCCTTATGGTGGATGAAGCCAAGTGTATCTGTTGCGGCGCATGTTTCGGTGCCTGCCCGGCCATGGAGATCAACCATCCCGAGCACTCGAAGTTTGCGGTCTGGGTCGGTGGCAAGAACAGCAATGCCCGCACCAAGCCCTCCACAATGAGCATTGTTGCGCACAATCTGCCGAATAATCCGCCCCGCTGGCCTGAAGTGACCGACGTGGTCGGCAAGATTCTTATCGCGTACAAGGCCGGCGGCCGTCCGTGGGAGCGCGTCGGCGAGTGGATCAATCGTATCGGTTGGAAGCGCTTTTTCGAAGAAACCGGCCTGACGTTCGACGACAATATGATCGATAGCTATCGTCATGCCAGAACCACCTTCAACCAGTCGGCACATGTCCGGTTCTAACCGAAGGAGATAACGACCATGGTGGAATCAAATCCAATCCTTGATTTTGCGATCAACTACCAGTTTCCGG
>JAFGMZ010000111.1 GCA_016927285.1 Chlorobiaceae bacterium | reverse complement strand
GCTTAAAAAATTGCAGCCAGGTCGGAAAGGTAGGTCTTGATCGACTGGTGTTTTCCGAGGCTGAGTTTTTTATGCATGCGGTAGCGGATGCTCTCCATGCCTCTGGTCGAAATGCCGACCGAACGGGCGATCTCGCGGGTGTCATAGTTGAGCTTGACCAGCAGGCTGATACGCAGTTCGCGCTGGTTGAGGTTCGGATGTTTTTTCTGCAGCTTGGAGAGAAATACCGAATCCGATTCGGTCAGTTCAATGTTCAGCCGCTTCTCGATGGTTTCCGTTTCTATGAGGTTGAGGCATGAATCGGTCATCAACCGTTTCTGGTCCTGATCGATATCGAGCGCATAGATCTGGTCGAGCAGATTGCGCAGTGTGGAGGTTTTTTCGGCAATGGCGGTTGATACTCTCGTGAGCTCCATATCCTGGTTTGCAATCCGCGCTTTCAGCTCGGCCATTTCTTTTTCGTGATCTCGAGCTTGTTTTTTGTTGAGCTCGATCTGAGCGTTCAGTTTAATAACCGAGTCGGTTATTTTCTGCTCATAGTCCTGCTTCAGTTGTTCAAGTTCCATTGCTTTTTCTTTTTCTTTTTCGCGAAGGTCTGCCTGCATTGCTGCAATTGCTTTAAAAAACGAGTAATATTTGTCATCGAATGAAGGAACAGCGATATGTTCGTCGAACATATCAAACCACGACATTCTGGCCAGATATGCCAGAAAGTTTTTTCTCATCACTTCATCAGGGTTCTCCGCCGGAGGTTCCTGAAGGGTTCCGTTCTCATAAGCACTAACGATATCAAGCGCATTGTGGTAGTTGTCGGTCATAATGACCCGAATGCCATCAGGAACCACCGCTGCAAACGATTCTACGATAATGCTTACAGAAGGCGGAACGTTGTAAAAAACAATCAGCCTGAACTGTGGGTGCCGGTTGTAGAAAAGCCTCGTGATGGATTTTTTGTAGTTATAGGATATGTCTGTCACATGCGTAAAATCCCAGATGCAGTGAAGTGGCGTATTCATGAGCCCGGTTTCACGCAGCACGTTTTCGAACATTCCGATATCCATTTGGTCGAGCGAGACGTCGAAACGTGATTCTACAGAACTATGAATGATGTTTTTACCGATAAGCTTGATGTGCTTGGTATAGCCAGCCTCCTTGTGTTCGTTTTGCCAGTGATTTTTCTGGATAACCGGGAGCTCCTCAATAGCAGCTTTACTCATAAATCAATGATCATTCACCGTTCAAATAGTTTGTGACGTGATATAATCAGTAATATGGTGAATTATTGCGAAGTATTCAATATTTCAAATTATTATTTTAAATAAATACGGTCTGGTTTGTATTTTTTTTACTGAAGAGCCGCATTCAGGCTTGTTCCTCTTTATGCGGTTGCCGCGGTGGTTACACGCTTGCCGTTTTTCCATGACGGACCTTTCGGTGTGCCGGTTTGTCGCGATTGGAGTTTCTTGTTTTATTTGTCTGTTGCGTGTCGTATCGAGTTGTTCATGTCTTCGTTCTGTGCGAAAGACAGAACATCTTGCGGTAACGATAGCGTATCCGGGTTGTCTTCTCTACATGTAGTTTCGCGGTTTATTTTTTTTCTTTACCGTCAGTCGCGTTACGCGACAATATGACCATGCGTATTTTTTTATTCGGAATGAGAGCATAATCGATATTTTCCGGGCGAGCACCATGATTGCTTGATGTGGCATGCCATGCTGTTTCGCGAGATGGACTGTTGGAAGCCTCTAAAAAGTTATGATGCAATCAAATTGCTCCGTTGGCCGGTGTTTGAAATCTTTATGTACTTCATGTATGCTCCCGGTTGCTCCGCTCCGTCCGCCTTATACGTTGATCGCTTATCACATTTTTCAGAGTGTTTCCGGCTATAAAAATAATGAATATTCGTGTAAAAACCGTAAGATGGCAGACAATACCATATTTATAACGAGGAGCGTAATGCGATTGAATATTCTTTTTGTCTGTTATGAAAACATCTGCCGTTCTCCCATGGCGGAAGGGGCGTTTCGCCGTTACGCCGCGGAGCGTGGTTATGATCGCTGGTTTTCGGTAAGTTCTGCCGGCACGAATTGTTTCCAGAAAGGGGCTTCGCCTGACGATCGGGCTGTTGCCGTTGCCGGCGCTGTCGGTATCGATATATCCCATTACCGTGCGAATGGTGTCGAGGAGTTCGATCTTCATGCGTTTGACTGGATTTTCGTTATGGATCATGAAAATTTCGAGGGTATCGGCAAGCTTGCCGGATATGGCGAAAAGCCGAAAGTACGTCTTGTCATGTCGTTCGTTCCGGGTCGTGCGCACGAAGAGATTCCTGATCCCTACTACGGTACGGAGCGTGATTTTATGCGGGTTATGGACGATTTGCTTCTTGCGTCGGCCCACATGCTTCCGCATCTGGCTGAAAGTTGTTCATTGCCGGGTATGGATGACGCAGGTGGAGAGGGCTGATGGGTAATCGGCTTCGTTATACCTTTATCTTTAATCCTGCAGCTGACAAGGGGAGGGCGGCAAAGAGGGAGTCTTGGCTTCGGCGGAAGGTTTCGGCCCTGCATGGGGCGTCTCTGCTTAAAACATCCTATCCGGGTCATGCAGGGGAACTTGCTTTGCGTGCGAGTACCGGATGCGACTGTCTTATTGCGTGTGGGGGCGACGGTACGGTGCATGAAGTTGTCAACGCAGTTGCAGGGCATGCCGTATCGGTCGGCGTGCTGCCGATCGGATCGGCTAACGATTTTGTCAAAATACTGGGCAGTAACGAAAGCAGCGAGGATGATTTCACCTCCTGTCTTTCGGGTAGCAGTCGTCGGGTCGATCTTGGAAGCGTACTGTTCAATGAGGGGGATCACCGTTTGTTCGTTAATTCGTTAGGCGTTGGATTTACCGGCAGAATTGCCGGCGCGGTAAAACGCATGACATGGTTGAAAGGCGAACTGAGTTACGTTCATGCGCTTTTCAGCGTGCTCATAGGTTATACGCCGCTAAAAATGCATATTACCATCACCGCACCGGATTTCGTTCTCGAGCTGCACGAACCTGTTTTCGCTTTTTCCGTCTCGAATGGCAGCGTAGAGGGCGGCAGGTTTCGTATTGCGCCTGAAGCCGATCCGGCAGACGGACTGCTTGATGTATGTATATTGAAATCCATTTCGAAGCTTTCATTTTTACGGTATGTGGTGAAGTATTTGCGGGGCAGCCAGAGCAAGGACCCGAAGGTTATTTCCTGCAAGGCATCTGCCGTTGAGGTGGCCATGGAGGATCCTGACGTGATGCATATGGATGGGGAGGTGTTCGATGTGCTTCCCGGAAACATCAGGATATCTGTCGTTTCACGGGGACTCGTTGTCGTCTCCGGCAGTCAAATAAATGGGTAAACAGAGTCAAACCGATAGTTCAGGCAGCGATGCAGTATCTGGTATTCGAAGATGACAAGGTTTCGCGGATAAAGCCGCTCGTGCAGTTTAAACCGGTCTACAGTTTGTATACCGGGTTTCGCACGCTTGATGAAAAGCTTGAAGATGCTCTTGCTGGCAAGGTCCGGCTGACCTGGCATCTGAGAGATTATCTTGCCGCATGTTATCGTGAACAGCACCCTGAACGAACGGTGAACCTGATTGAAGATGAGGAGTTGTTTCTCATCAACGGCCGGATGCTGTGCGATGATGCGGCGGCAGACATTATTCTGCATGCCGCTCTTGATCCCTTCTGTGCGTTGATGCAGGGCGATAACCTGCTTTTTGCCCGGTTGCCGGGTTGCCGCCTTCCGGGTATGAACGATGGACGTCTCCCTGATCTTTTCGATACTTCTTTGTTGGCAGAAACGCTCAGGGTGGAGCAGGCGGAAGGATTCCGTCTGCTTGAACATCTTTGGGATGTTATTGCCCTGCATCCGGAAGAGATGCTTCGCGATGCGGCTGCTGTTGAAACCGGTTTTATAGAAGGCGACGTTCATCCTTCGGCGGTGATCGTCAATCGGGCAAGCATAGCCATAGCTCCCGGCGCAGTGGTGAAGGCCGGAGCCGTGCTTGATGCGGAGGATGGCTTTATCATTATCGGAGAAGGAGCTGTCGTTGAGCCGCAGGCGGTTTTGATGAATAATGTGTTCCTCTCTCCATGGTCAAGGGTCAAAGCCGGTGCGAGGGTATACAGTAATGTGTTTTTGGGGATGGCATCCAAAATCGGCGGCGAGGTCGAAGACTCGCTCATCGAACCTTTTGCAAACAAACAGCACGACGGTTTTCTTGGCCACTCTTATATTTCCTCCTGGTGCAATCTTGGGGCGGGGACGAATACGTCGGATTTGAAAAATAATTACGGCAGCATCAGGCTGCACATGGAGGGACGGGACGTTTCTACCGGATTACAGTTTCTGGGTCTTTTGATGGGAGATCATGCGAAGTGTTCGATCAATTCCATGTTCAATACCGGCACGATTGTCGGTGCCGCAGCAAATGTTTTCGGTGGCGGATTTCCTCCAAAAGAAGTCAGGCCATTTACCTGGGGCAGCGCCGGCGGCGGTTTCGGGCCATACAGGATCGACAATGCGGTGGAAACCGCCCGCAAGGTCATGGAGAGACGGCAGGTTACCATGAGCAGCGCATACGAAGCCATGTTCCGTTTTGTTGCCGACAGGGAACAGGGCAGACAGATATTTCTCTAATCAGCATAACTATTGGTTTGCATGATTCTTGTTATTGATAATTACGATTCGTTTACCTATAACCTTGTTCAGTACATAGCCGAATCCGGCGCTCACGTTGAGGTGTTCCGAAACGATGAACTGAGCGTCGAAGAGATCCTTGCCCGTAAACCGGACAAGATCGTCATCTCCCCCGGACCGGGGACCCCTGACGATGCAGGCGTATCCGTACCCCTCATCAAGGCCCTTCATGGAACGATTCCGCTGCTTGGCGTCTGCCTTGGCCACCAGTCCATCGGTGAGGCGCTCGGCGGCAAGGTTGTCAGGGCGGGGCAGGTTATGCATGGCAAGACGTCGCTGGTTTATCACGACGATACCGGTATTTTTCATGGCGTTGAAAATCCCTTCATCGCAACCAGATACCACTCCCTGATCGTCGAGCGGGAAACGCTTCCGGCAGCACTGACTGTCAGAGCATGGACGGAAGATGGGACGATCATGGGTATGGATTCCGCGGAGCTGCGTCTCTATGGCGTACAGTTTCATCCCGAGTCGATTATGACCGCAGAGGGAAAGAAGATCATCAGGAATTTTCTTGAACTGCAAGAGAGTCCGGGTCGGTAAACCGGAATTACCATGACGAAAAAGGCATCATCAGCACCTGATCCATTGAAACAGGCCGGCACTCAGCCGCCGCTTCCTGCGCATTCGGGAAGAGAGAACGATTTTATGGTTGACGGCTGGCGTGTTTTCAAGATTATGGCGGAATTTGTCAGCGGTTTCGAAACCATGTCCGATTCAGGGCCTGCTGTCACGGTTTTCGGTTCTACGCGCGTTCTTCCCGGAAGCGGAGACTATGCGCTTGCCGAGAAAACCGGAGCATTGCTTGCCCGTGAAGGGTTTTCCGTCATTACGGGAGGTGGGCCGGGGGTCATGGAAGCTGCCAACAAGGGTGCCCAGGATGCCGGGGGCGTTTCGATAGGATTCAACATCAAGCTTCCGAACCAGCAGCAGCCGAACAGGTATATCGATAACGGACGTCTTGTCAGTTTCCAGTATTTTTTTGTCAGGAAGGTCATGTTTCTGAAATATTCCCAGGCATTTATCGCTCTTCCCGGGGGTTTTGGTACGCTCGATGAAGTTTCAGAGGCTATTACCCTGATCCAGACAGGAAAAAGCGAACGGTTTCCGGTTATTCTTATCGGTAAAGCCTTTTGGGAGGATTTTTATAAATGGGTTCGTGTAACCATGTGCGAAAAGCACGGATATATCGATCCCTCGCATCTTGATTTTATTTATCTTGAAGACGACCCGGCTCGGATGATATCGATAATCAGAGCCTTTTACCCGGAGGGGTATTCCCTGAATTTTTAAACTCCGTTTGCTGTTCTCTCTGGAAATTCTTGATCCAGTTCAAAAGCAGATCGCGCTCTCCGGCAGTCAGGCGTGCCTGAGGGTTTGCGATGTAATAGAGTTGCTGGTGTTGATCTGCTCCGAGAACCGTTTTTCTCATCGCCTCGATACGGGCTTTGTCGTCGTTTGCGCCGGCGTAGTTCCATTTTGAGAAATTCAGCGCGCGTCGTGCGTGAGCTACTTTTGCTGAAATCGCCCAGGATATCGGCGCCACGTAAGCTGGCCGGGTCCATTTTGTGTGATGCGAATGGCAGTCGAAACAGGATTTCTGCAGGACGGCAATTACCTCGCCAGGGGCGCTGATTGGCGAGGTTTCCGGCGGGTTTATCCGGTTGAGCGGTATGAACTGGATGACGAAGAGGGTAAGCAACAGGCTGCTTGCGATTGTTTTGAGGCTTTTTTTCTTAATCATTTAACCGGTAATCATCGTGATATTTCCCTGTGAAAAAGCGGTTTGGTATTATCTTCCGCAGATCCGTGCCGATCTTGCCATAGAGCTGGTTAAAACCGGCATGACGCAGTCTCAGGCGGCTAAAAAACTGGGCGTGACTCCGGCTGCGGTGTCGCAGTATATTCATAAAAAACGTGGCCTGCAATCACCCAGATCCAGGTTGTACCGACAGGAGATCAAGGCGGCAGTCCGGAAGATTTGCGAGGATGCGTCGTCGGATGAATTGCATTTCATTGTCTGCAAGTGCTGTCAGCTCCTGAAAAAAGAGGGAGAGACCACGGTCGTTGAAAAAGGAAGCGAGTGCTCATAAAAAAAGATCTCTATGCGTAAAGGTGTGAATGGATGGTTTGACGATGTCCGGAGTTTCCGGCTTGCTTCAGTCGTTGCTGTTTTCATTGTGCTGGCGGGATTTGTCATACAGTACCTTGCAGGGGGCCAAGGGGTTCCCGCATTCGTCTGGCCCTGGAATTTCCTGTTTCTTGTTGTTTTCGCCGTGCTGCTGTTTCTTCTTGGCATCACCTGCCGGCATCGTGCGCCGGTTGTCTGGCTCGGGGGTATTCCTCTCGGCCTCTCGCTTATTTTCGCACTGGCGTTTCTTTCCCTGATCGGCGGGGTTATTCCGCAAGACGTTGCCGCTACCGGAGATTTGCAGGGCAGGTTGGGATTGAGCCGCATCTTCTCCAGTTGGCCGTTTCTGCTCATTGTG
>JAFGMZ010000110.1 GCA_016927285.1 Chlorobiaceae bacterium | reverse complement strand
CCTTCAGGGTACATCGACTCGACAGAGGGAACGAAAAGATAGTCAACGCCAGCGGCACGGGCATGAGCGGCATCCTGTTCGAACGGTCTCGGATAGCGATGGAAATCCTCATCGGGCCCGAATTGCTTCGGGTTGACGAAGATCGTCAGGATAACGGTTCCCGACATGCTGCGAGCCTGTTCTATCAGGCTGAGATGTCCCTCATGGAGCGCTCCCATGGTCATGACGACTCCGATGCGCTGGCGGTTCAGGCGCAGTTTTTCTATGGTCGCCTGCATCAGGCCAGGTTCAGTGATGATCTGCATGTTGCTCGTACTTGTTGGATGAAATGTTTTTTTTCGGGTTTCCCGTGTCAGCGGGATGGACAACCACTACGAATTCGCCCCGCACCTTCTCTTCGATAAGAGCTTCAGCAAGCGTTTCGGCAGTGCCGGAAAGATATTCTTCATGGATTTTCGTCATCTCCCGAGCGATGAATAACTCGGCATCGGGCATCTGCACGGAGAGTTCTTCGAGCAGTTTTCTGATGCGATAGGGAGATTCATACAGGACGAACGTTGCGCCAAGCGACAAAAGGAATTCCAGACGGCTTTTTCTTCCTTTTTTGTGCGGAAGAAATCCGGCAAAGAAAAAACTGCTTACAGGGAGCGGACAGACTGAAAGCGCAGCCGTCAGCGCGCTCGGTCCCGGAACAGGGATGACCGCGAACCCGCTCTCGCGGAGCGTACGCACCATGAGGAAACCAGGATCGCTGATAGCAGGAGTCCCTGCGTCGGTGATGAGCGATACATCGAGACCCTCTGCAAGCATACGGGATATCCGATTGATGGCCGCAGGTTCGTTGTAATCGTGATAGCTGACCAGAGGTTTGCCTGTGATGCCGAGGTGGCGCAGGAGGATCGAGGCCCTTCTGGTATCTTCACAGGCGATAGCTTCGGACTGCTGAAGGGTTTTTATTGCTCTCAGGGTGATGTCGTCAAGATTGCCGAGTGGCGTCGCCACCACGTAGAGGTTGCCGTTATGTTGATGTCCGGAAGGCAAAACTGTCGTGTTCGTATCGGTGGATCAGGTTTCTTATGGAAGTTTCAGCATGCTTTTAGTATACTAATAAAAATACGATAAACAGCTATTACGCTTACGATGCATCCACAACGGCAGCTTCTTTCGGCAAGGGATATCAAGGTTCATTTTCCTGTCAAACCGGGCGGAGCCAATGGCAACGCGAAACGGGTCAGTGCCGTGAACGGAGTATCGTTCGATGTTTATCGCGGCGAAAC
The DNA here is from genome assembly GCA_016927285.1 of Chlorobiaceae bacterium. Classification (GTDB taxonomy): domain Bacteria; phylum Bacteroidota; class Chlorobiia; order Chlorobiales; family Chlorobiaceae; genus Chlorobium. The sequence goes on along the minus strand of JAFGMZ010000110.1, from coordinate 1,812 downwards.
GCTCGGTCTGGTCGGCGAATCGGGATGCGGTAAAACGACGCTCGGCAGGGCGCTGCTTCGTCTTGGACACGGTATTGTCACCGGCAGAATGTCGTTCGACGGTCAGGACCTTTCCAATCTGGATGCCGGCGGCTTCAGACAGCTGCGCAAAAAGATGCAGATGATTTTCCAGGATCCCTTCGGTTCACTGAATCCGAGGCTCACTGTCGGTCAGATGCTCAGCGAGGTGCTTGCCGTACACCGGATCGCCAAAGGCGAGGAGGCGCGCAAGCGTACATTCGAACTGCTCGATCTTGTCGGCCTGAACCGGGAGTATGCGAACCGTTATCCCCATGAATTTTCCGGAGGACAGCGGCAACGTGTCGGGATTGCCCGGGCGCTTGCGGTCGGCCCCGAATTCATCATTTGCGACGAACCGGTTTCGGCGCTCGACGTATCCATCCAGTCGCAGATCATCAATCTTCTCAAAGACCTCCAGCGGGATCTTGGCCTGACCTATCTTTTCATCGCACACGATCTCTCCGTGGTTGAATACATTTCGGACAGGGTTGCGGTTATGTATCTTGGAAAGATCGTCGAAATCACCTCATCGGAAGAGCTCTACAGCAATCCACTGCATCCATACACGCGGGCGCTGCTTTCAGCCGTCCCCATACCGGATCCCGATGCCAAACGAGAGAGAACGTTATTGAAAGGAGATCTGCCTGGTCCGCTCAACATTCCTTCGGGATGCAGTTTTCATCCTCGATGCCCGGTCGCAAAGCCTGAATGCGGCAGAAAGGAGCCGCTTCTGAGACCTTTGGCTGAACATACCGAACATCAGGTCAGCTGTCTTTTATATGAATGACAAAGACGTATTTACGGTTCTGCTTTTGTTTACACAACGATATCATCAGTTATGAGTGCTACAAGCTGTTTTCGAAGAGGATGCCTTTTTCTGTTTCTTGGACCCGTTATAGTCGGGCTTCTTCTGTTTTTCCTCTTTCGTTCATCGAACGATCTGCCCGATCGTTTCGTGCTGACGGTGCCGCTGGGAGGTTCTCTTGAAGAGATGTCGAGCGCTCGCGATGCTTTTCCGTTTTCCGGCGAGGGGGAACAGCTCTCTTTTCAGGATATGCTTTTTATTCTCGATCATGCCGCAGGCGACAGGAGAATCGAGACCGTTCTGCTGGAAATCGGAAATCTGCAGGCGTCTCCGGCAAAAATCACTGAACTGAGGAGCGCTATTGCCAGGGTTCGGACGCGCGGGCGTAAGGTTGTGGCCTGGCTTCATTCCGCCGAAGACAGCGATTACCATCTCGCTTCGGCCTGCGATTCCGTCATTGTCGAAAGGGGAGGCTATCTGCTGCTCGATGGCCTCAAAGCAGAGACCCTGTACTATACCGCACCGCTTGAAAAGCTCGGCATCTCCTTCCAGGCGACGCAATGGAGGGAGTACAAAAGCGGCATCGAGCCCTTCACCCGAACAGGGGCGAGTCCCGAATATCTTGCGCAGATGAACGCGCTGCTCGACGCCGTCTATAGCGACTATACCGATTATGTTTCGAAACGGCGGGGTATAAGCCGCGATTCGCTGGAATCCGTCATCGACAATATCGCATTGGTGCAGGTTGACAAGGCCGTCAAAATCGGACTTGCCGACGGAATCGCCTCGCACTGGGAGCTGAAACGTTCGATGGCCAGACGCATCAGCGGCAAAGAGCCTGAAAAAGCCGGCGATCTTTTCGTTTCAGCAGCGGCTTACCGCGAATCGCTAGACTGGCCGGTAAAGGCCGACACTGACGATGCGGTTGCCGTTATTACGCTTTCCGG
>JAFGMZ010000109.1 GCA_016927285.1 Chlorobiaceae bacterium | reverse complement strand
AGGTCGTCGCCGAGAATTTTATACACGCATAAAGCCTGTCCGTTTAACAACGTGCCAGGCTTTCGTGTTTTCTACCCCCTTTTATTCCATAACCACTTGCCCGCCTTGCCGGCTTTTATCTATCTTCTCCCACTTCCCACTTCCCACTTCCCACTTCCCACTTCCCACTTATCCGTTGTTAATCACTTTTTCCTGTGTTATTTTGCCTCCGTCACTCAGAACTCAGAACTATCGCTGATTATGGACATGCATTCCGTTTATGCTTTCACTCTTGAAATGAATGTGCGCGACTACGAGTGTGACATGCAGGGGATCGTGAACAACAGCGTTTATCAGAACTATCTGGAGCATGTCCGGCACGAGTATCTGAAAGAGGTCGGCATCGATTTTGCAGATTACACCCGACGGGGCATCAACCTTGTCGTCGTGCGAGCCGAACTGGATTACCGGTCGCCGCTGCAGAGCGGAGACCGGTTTGTGGTGGGATTGAGTCTCAGAAGAGAGTCGCAGCTGAAGTTCGCTTTTTATCAGGACATTTACCGGTTATCGGACATGAAGCCTGTCGTGAAAGCAAAGATCATCGGAACGGCGCTGAATGGGCGAGGTCGTCCGGAAATTCCGGAGGAGCTTGCGGTATGTCTTTCGTAAACATGAATTGATACATCGATCGGGCCAGGTATGAAACCATTGAAGGAAGTTGCCATGTCGTACATGGCGCTCGCTGAAGCGCAAAAGAAACTGCAGGAGGGTATGTATCAGGAAGCTGTCGCCGAATCAAGGAGAGCTATGGAGATTTCCAGGACGATGCCGCCGGAAGAGGCTTTCGACCACGACGGGTTTGACGGGCTTTGCTATGCAGCCCTGGTTTCTGCACAGGCAGGTCTCGGAGAGTATGTCGAGTGCCTTCGGTCGGCTGAACGCGCGCTTCGCTATTTCAACCGGCGAGGAGAGCTGCAGAAGGATGAGGGCCAGCAGTGGATCGCCGTTATTTTCAGTCGCGCGGTTGCCCTGCAGGAAACCGGCTCGTTGGAAGATGCCGCTAAAGAGTTACAGATTGCCGGGGAGATGATTGCCGAAAGAAAAAGCGATTTTATCGGAAAGGAGAAGATGGTTCGGGAGATAGAGCTGCGGCTTGCCGTGCTGAAAGAGAGATCGAAACCTGAAAAAGACAAGAACTACCGGGCATGGTGGGAGTTCTGGTCGTAAGGAAACAATGGCTGCGGTAAATACTATTCTGGTTATACGGCGGAGCTCTATCGGGGATATCATTCTTACCACCCCGTTGTTGCGCGAACTTGCTCTTGCGTTTCCCGTGGCTCGTATCGATTACTGTACCAAGGCGGCGTTTTCCTGCCTTCTTGCCGGAAATCCCTATTTGCATGCGATGCATACATTTGAGCAACTGCCGTCCTGCAGGTACGATCTTGTCGTGGATCTTCAGAATAATCATCGATCAAAACAACTTGTTCGAGAGCTTGACGCAGGAACGGTTGTCAGATACCGGAAGCAGAACTGGAAAAAATGGCTGCTTGTCAAAACTCGTATCGATCTCACCGGTCCGTATCGTTCGGTTGTTGACCGGTACCGTGATTCGCTTGCCGAATTCGGGGTGAATGCAGACGGACGGGGGTGTGAGCTCCATCCTTCAGCGGCAGACCGGGCCTTTGCCAGCTGCCTGCCAGAGTCCGGAGGTCCACGTCTTGCCGTCTGTTTCGGGGCGATGCACGCTTCAAAGCGGTATCCAGCTGCCAGTTTTGCCGCCGTTCTTGGTGCGCTTTTCGAGGCAAAGCACATGCAGGCGCTTCTTCTGGGAGGTACGGAAGATGTTGCCTATTCCCAGGCTATCCTGCAGGCACTTCCCGAACGGTTCCATTCGCAGGTAGTCGATCTTGCCGGAAAGTGTTCGCTTATGCAGAGTGCCGCAGTGCTGGAAAGATCCGATGCCGTGCTTTGCAACGATACCGGTCTCATGCATATGGCTTCGGCGTTCGAAAAACAACTTTTTGTGTTGTTCGGTTCATCGGTTTCCGCATTCGGCTTTCTTCCCTATCGAACGCCGTTCGAACTTTTCGAGGTGCAGGGACTCCGGTGTCGGCCTTGTTCGCATATCGGTCGGGATAACTGTCCCGAAGGTCATTTCCGGTGCATGGTCGATTTGAAGGCTGAGGTCGTAGCTACAGCGATTCTGGACTATTTCAATACGTTGTAGGTCATGAAAATAGCATCCTGGAACATCAATGGCATCCGTGCCCGTAAAGAGTCGCTTCTTGCCTGGATCATGAGCCGGAAGCCTGATATTCTGGCGCTTCAGGAGATCAAGGCTTCCGGGATGGAGGTACCCTTGGAAATCAGCAGTATTGAGGGTTATCGAACATTCTGGAACGGGTCGACGGTTCGCAAGGGCTACAGCGGCACCGGCATACTTGTCAGAGATTCGACGGCTTTCGGTGACGTTCGCTGGGAAATTCCATCTTTTGATCTTGAAAACCGTACGGGAATTCTGCACACCCGGTTTTTTTCCCTTATAGGTATCTATGTGCCGCGTGGAGATGGCGAGCATCATTACAGGATCAAGCTCGACTATCTGGACTCGCTGAGGGAATATGTCGCGGAACTTCTTGCGTCGGGTCAGCAGGTGATCGTGGCAGGCGACATGAATGTCGCTCACCGGGATATCGATGTCCATCGTTCTCAGTACAAGCCGGGGGCCATAGGGCTCAGACCTGAGGAGCGAGCGGCAATTGATCGGCAGTTAGATGCCGGATTGCTGGATGTTATGAGGATTCTGAACCCTGAAAAGAATACACTCTTTACCTGGTGGCCATACTGGAAACCGGCTCGTGAGCGTAATCTCGGATGGCGTATCGATTGTTTCTATATTTCCGCGCAGCTTCTTCCTGCAGTTACCTCGGCATCAGTCGATCTTGATGAAAAAAGTTCCGATCATGCTCCGGTGATGCTTGATCTGGCGATCTGATGCGTCTGTCGAAATTCTGCCTGAACGGTTGGTAACAGTGATGTTTCCGGTCATTTCTATGGTGATTTTGGTGGTTGGAAAAGTGGCGGGAATCCCTTACCTTTAAGGTTCAAATTTGCACGTGGTGTTCGTTAGTTTTGCAATTCGATGAAGCCAAGGGGAAAGGTGCGCGCAATGCCCGACTCCCGCCACCTGCAAGCAGTTGACGACGTTAATACTCTTATCTGTTATTGCGCTATGGAAAAAACAAAACTTTATGAATGTACGGTCATTGTTGACGGCGGGCTTCAGGACGAAGCGATAGCCGCAGCGATGGATATGGTACAGAAGACCATTGCCGCCAAGGGCGGTAGCATCAGTAGTGTCCTTGAAATCGGAAGGCGAAAGATGGCCTATCCGATCAGCAAGAAAACCGTTGGTTATTATGCTCATATCGAATTTACCGCGGCGACTCCGGTTATTGCGGAAATCGAAAAGGTACTCCGTTATGAAGAAGACCTGCTCCGTTATCTTATCATCCACCTTTCAGGCGCGCTGCTTGAAATGCGAAAGAGAGTCGAGAAGTACAGTGTTGTGATAGGCAGTCCGGAAGATTCCGCAGCATCTGAAGCTGACGAGTCCGGTAATGATACGAAGTGAAGGAAATGTTTTGTGGAAGTGCAGGCATGAACTGATTTCAATGGAGAATAAAACGGAGAAGATGCTATGGCTGAATTGAAGATGCCTGAAATCAACAGTGTTATCATCGCTGGAAATCTAACAAAAGATCCTGTGTTCAGGCAGACTAATTCAGGAGGTACGCCTGTCGTTAATTTTTCAATCGCATGCAACAGAAGGTTTCGTGACAGCAACCATCAGTGGCAGGAAGACGTCTGCTATGTCGGCGTTGTCGCGTGGAACAAGCTGGCCGAAAGCTGCCGTGATAATCTGAAGAAAAGTTCCGCGGTGCTGGTTGACGGCGAACTGCAGAGCCGCACATGGAAAGCCCAGGACGGATCGTCGAGGACTGTTGTCGAGATCAAAGCCAGGAGAATACAGTTCCTCAACAAGCGCAAGCGAAATGGCGAAGAGGATGAGGAGGGCTTTATCGAGGATGATTGCCATGATATGCATCATGGAGAGCTCGGCGATGATGATACCGGACATATCTACGAATACAAATATCTCTCTTCCGACTGACAGGAAGCGATAAGAACAAATTTGTCAAGAACTACCTATGAGACAGAAACACACTCATCAAATGGGAAACAAATCGTTGGGAAACGCTTTGGCTTCCAAAAAGAAAGCATCAAAAAACCAGGTTGTATTTTTCGACTATCGTGACGAACGCAAGCTGAAACGGTTTATCAACGATCAGGGAAAGATCATTCCTCGTCGTATTACAGGACTTTCTGCAAAAGAACAGAATCTGCTGACCCATTCAGTTAAATGGGCAAGGTTCCTGGCGGTGATTCCGTATGTTGCCGACGAGTACAAGTAAACAATTTTGCAATCTATTGAAACAAGGACGCTAAAGTGAAAATCATTTTACGACAGGATGTGGCTGCCCTTGGAGATGCAGGCGATGTTGTTGCAGTAAAGAACGGTTATGCGAACAACTACCTGATCCCGCAGGGAATGGCTATAAGAGCGACTGAAGGTACGCTCAAGGCTCTTGAAACTGAAAAAAAACAGCAGGCAAAAAAAATCGAGCTGCAACGTAAGAATGCCCGTGAACTTGCCCAGAAAATCGAGCAGATGACCCTTAAGGTTTTTGCAAAGTCTGGAGAGTCCGGCAAGCTGTTCGGTACGGTTACGGCTGCGGATATTTCCGAGGCATTGAAAACTCAGGGCGTCGAAATCGACAGACGGAAAATTACGCTCGATGCGCCGGTTAAAACTCTTGGGAAATACGAGGCCGAGGCAAAACTATTCATGGATGTTATCGTGAAGGTGAATTTCGAAGTTGAAGCAGAAGCATCAGGCTCCTGATTTCATATTTCTTTAGCCATTTAAGGTACCCCATAGCGTATGGTCGCTATGGGGTTTTTTTATGGCAGCAGCTTTGGAAAATCCTTAATCCTGCTGTAGAATTAAGATTACGGTATGCCGGAAAGCGGTATACGGTTTTATTTTATGTAGTACCATTGAACACAAAAAAGGGGGAGCCGCTATGATTCAGACGCTATTGCAGGAGAAATACCCCATCTACACGCTTGAGCTTGACAAGGCCGAAACAAGCTGCCGCAGTGTCGATGATATTATGGCCCATTTCAAGGAGAAGATCGATGCTAATCCGGTTGTTAAGTATATCGGTGTTTTTGACCATTATGCCCATACTTCCTCGCTGACCGACGGTGTGATAGCTCCCTGTATCAGGGATGCCAGGAATATTCTGTTCTGTTTCGGAAAGGAGCTGCCAAATCCAGGTGTACTTGCCGTAAGGCCCCGCTCTATCGGCGTTGCCGAAATGGATCATTCATTTGTCATAACCTTTCTTGAAGCTCCGAATCCCTCGGCTAACGAGGCGATGGAGACATGGACAAAGCAGCTGAAGAATACATAGCTCGTGCGTCAAGGTTATATATTTCCCTGGGTCGATACTGAAAAAGGCTCCGGCGTTACAGCAAGTAACGCCGGAGCCTTTTTCAGTATCGTTCTACTTCAGGCAGTCTTGTCATGCAGGAAACTGGCGGAGCATGCGTACGTCATTTTCGAAAAGCAGACGTATATCATCGATTTTATAGCGAAGCAGCACGGTTCTGTCAACTCCCATACCGAACGCATATCCCGACCATGTTTCCGGATCTATGCCACAGTTGTGCATGACGTTCGGGTGAACCATACCGCATCCCATGATTTCAAGCCATCCTGATTTCTTACAGACCCGACACCCCTTTCCGCCGCACAGATAGCAGGTTACATCCACCTCCGCCGACGGTTCCGTGAACGGGAAAAAGCTTGGTCTGAAACGCAGTTTGACATCAGTTCCGAACATCTGTCGGGCAAATGAAAAGATGGTCGCTTTCAGGTCTGCAAACGAGACGTTTTTGTCGATGTAAAGTCCTTCGAGCTGGTGAAAAACGCAATAGCTGCGAGAGCTGATGGCTTCGTTTCTGTAGACTTTTCCGGGACAGATAACTCGTATCGGAGGCGTATTGTCGAGCATCACTCTGACCTGTACCGGTGAAGTATGGGTTCTCAGCAGTACGTCGCCCCCGGTATTTCCCCTGGTAACAAAAAAGGTGTCCTGCATATCTCTTGCAGGATGGTCGGGCGGAAAGTTCAGCATGTCGAAGTTGTTCCGGTCAAGTTCGAGCTCGGGTCCGGTTGCAATGCTGAATCCCATTGCATGAAATATCTGCTTCATCTCGCCAAGCACCTTCTGGACGGGATGTTCACTGCCGGTGAAGGATCTTCTTCCGGGCAGGGTAAGATCTATAGTCGGAGTATTGATTGTTGCTGGCGAGGTCAGCTCTGCATATGCAGATGATGTTTTCTCGTCGGCGGCCGTCTTGAGTGCATTGAGCAGTTGGCCGATCCTTGGCCTGTCAGCAGGATCAACTGATTTCAGTTGTGCGAAAAGTGCAGCTATACGCCCTTTTCTGACGGTATAGGCAAGTTTAAATGCTTCGAGGTCTTTATCATTCAGGATCTCGAATGCATTGATTTCCTGCTGCAGACTGCGGATTGCTTCTTCCATTACAAGCGCTATGATGCTTAATCGATTACTGATTTGACGATCTGCGTAAATGCCGCCGGGTCTTTTACTGCGATTTCAGCCAGAACCTTGCGGTCGATTTCGACGCTTTTTTTGTTTATGGCGTCAACCAGTTTCGAGTAGGTTGTACCGTTAAGGCGCGCAGCTGCGTTGATTCGCATAATCCAGAGCGAACGGAAGGTGCGTTTTTTTGCGCGGCGATCGCGATAGGCATACTGTTCTGCTTTATCGACAGCGTGTTTGACAACGGTCAGGATATTTCCGCGTGATCCCCAGAATCCTTTGGCTTTTTTGAGGATTCTTTTTCTCCGTGCACGAGAGGCTACGGCATTTTTTGCTTTAGGCATTGTTCTCTGCTGTTAAGGTTGAAAATTTATGCAAGGATCATCCGCTTGATCTGCTTTTCCTTCGTTCCGTCAAGTATGGTTGACTGGTGCAGGCGGCGTGTGCGTTTTCTGTTTTTCTTCTCGAGATTGTGTGAACCGTTCATTCGTTCACGCTTGATTTTTCCTGATGCGGTAGCTTTGAATCGCTTGCATGCTCCGCGGTGTGATTTCATTTTAGGCATGATCGTCTCATTTATATTGTAAAAAAACTTGTATTCTCGGTTATTCGCCGGTTTCCGGAGCCGGAGCCGGTGATGATGTGGCGCTTGTTTTGGCTTTTATACGTTCGAAAGCGTCGATTTTCTTTTTATCCGGTTCAAAATAGACGAACAGTTTTTTTCCTTCGAATTTTGGATCTCCGTCACGGTTGCTGACGCAGCTCAGTCGTTCGGTCAGTCGTTCGGCAAGTTCGAGGCCCTTGTCTTTGTAGATGATAGAGCGGCCGAGAAAAACGATGGTAGCCCTTACTCTGTTACCCTTACGAAGGAACTCTTCGAGATGGGCTGTTTTGAAATCGAAGTCGTGTTTGTCGGTATTGGGATGAAACCGCAGTTCCTTGAGCGTTGTGGTTTTCTGCTTTTTCTTGAGGTCCTTCTCTCTTTTGTCCATTTTGAAGAGAAGTTTCCCGAGGTTATCGAGTTTGCATACCGGAGGCTCTGCATTAGGCTGAACTTCGATCAAATCAAGATTCCGATCTTCGGCCATACGCCTTGCATCCAGGGTTTTCATGACCTGCTGTGTGCCATCCTGAAAGACAATACGAACTTCCGGAACACGGATCTGTTCGTTGACCCGGTAGGAGAGTTTCGGCTTCTGACTCGTCGTCTTCTGTTTCTTCATGAGATCCGCGTTGGTTTAAAAAATCAGGTTCGTTCCGTTATTTCTTTTCTGAGCATATCGACAAGAGCCTCAACAGTGAAGCTTCCGGCATCGCCCTGGCGGTGACGTCTAAGCGAAACTTCTCCGCTGTTTTTTTCTTTCTGTCCGACAATGATCATGCAAGGTATTTTTCCGACTTCAGCCTCCCGGATTTTCTTGCCTATTTTTTCGCTTCTGGTATCTGTTTCGGCACGGATGCCTGCGGATATCAGGGCGGCATGGACGCTTTTTGCATAGTCGTGAACCTCTTCTGCAATTGGCAGCACTACAGCCTGAACCGGAGCAAGCCAGAGCGGAAAATTTCCGGCCGTATGCTCGATAAGCACACCGATAAACCGTTCCATGGAGCCGAAGGGTGCGCGGTGTATTACTACCGGACGATGTTTCTGCCCATCGCTGCCTATATAGTAGAGGTCGAAGCGCTCAGGCATGACATAATCGACCTGGACGGTGCCGAGCTGCCACTTTCGACCGAGTGCGTCGCGAACGATAAAATCAATTTTCGGGCCGTAAAAACTGGCTTCTCCTATACCGATAAAATAGTCGATACCCATCCGGGTTGCGGCTTCGAGTACATCACGTTCGGCCTGTTTCCATACCTCTGCGGTTCCTCCGTACTTCTCCTGGTTTGCAGGATCGTGCGTAGATAGACGGGTCTGCACTTCAGAGAATCCAAGCGTACGGAATACGAACTGTGTCAGGTCGATGGCGTTGCAGATTTCATCGACAAGCTGGTCGGGACGGCAGTAAATGTGCGAGTCGTCCTGTGTGAACCCTCTTGCGCGAACCAATCCGTTAAGTTCCCCGGATTGTTCGTGACGGTATACGGTTCCGAATTCGGCAAGGCGTATCGGAAGGTCCCTGTAACTGCGCAGCTTCGAGCTGTAAATCAGATGGTGGTGCGGGCAGTTCATCGGTTTGAGCAGATACTGTTCCTGCTTGCCGTCCTCGTCGTGATAGGTCAGCGGAGGGAACTGCGAATCGCTGTAATAGGGATAATGGCCCGATCGCTTATAGAGGTCGATATTGCCGATATGCGGCGTGTAAACCGGAAGATAACCTCGTTTGCGCTGTTCTTCCTTCAGGAACGCTTCGAGTTCGCTGCGAATAATGGCGCCATTAGGAAGCCATACCGGCAGGCCGCTGCCGATTTCCGGCGAAAGCATGAATAGTTCGAGTTCTGCGCCGAGTTTTCTGTGGTCTCTGCGTTTGGCTTCTTCAAGTCGTGCGACGTGTTCCTTGAGCTGTTTTTCCGATGGGAAGGCTATACCGTAGATGCGCTGCATGCTTTCCCTCGATGAGTCACCACGCCAGTAGGAGGTGGAGATATTGGTGAGCAGTACGGCTTTAAGTTTCGCAGTCGTGGGGAGGTGAGGACCGCTGCAGAGGTCCGTGAACGATCCCTGATGATAGAGCGATACGGTTTCGATTTCCTTTAGGGTATCTTCAAGGATTTCAACCTTGTATGGATCCTTACGCACATTGGTGAAATATGCTATAGCATCGACTCGCTTCATCTCTTCTCGCTGCAGTCGAAGATCACGTTTGCCAATTTCAAGCATTTTCTGCTCTATCTTCCGGAGGTCCTCTTCGCGGAAACGGTGTTCCGAGGCGATATCGTAATAAAAACCCTGTTCGGTAGCCGGTCCGGCTCCGAAGCGGCTGCCGGGAAAAATCTCTTCAATGGCCTGCGCCATGATATGGCTGGCGCTGTGCCAGAACATATCCCGTCCGGAAGGAGTGTCGAAGGTTATGATTTCAATGCATGCATCATGTTCGATCGATGCGTGCAGGTCAAGCGGTTTTCCGTTGACCCTGACAGCAAGGGCATCCTCGGCAAGTCGTTTTCCGATCGAGCGTGCGATGTCAAAGCCGGAGCTTCCGGCGGGAACGGTACGAACCGTCCCGTCAGGCAGGGTGATGGCTATCGAAGCCGGATTTTCCTGTATGTCGGACATACTGTTGTTATCTTTTCGTCATGCCGCAATGCCTGCTTTTCTATCAGGGCATTGCTGTTCTCTCTCCGGAAGGAGAGGAAATATAAAGTCTGTTCAGCCTCTTTTTGTAAGTTACAATACGGACGGGAGGGCTGATCGGTCGCTATGTGCGATAAATCCCCGTATCCGTTAAGCGGAATTAAACTATACGAATAAAATATTGAAAAAGCAAGTTCAACTCATATTCCTGAGCAGTTGCGGCATAACGGTTTCCTGGCCCGCGTTCCGGGCGAGGGTTTCGGCTCTTTTTTTCAATTCTCGTCCATACGATATCTGGCTGATGAACGGAGCCTTCTGTACCATTTCGTTGAGCAGCGCTTCGGCTTCCTGGCTCCATGCCATTCTTGCATGCGGCTTGTCTTCAGTCAGGTTTCGTTTTTGTATAGGAAGGAAATTGAAGAGCATGTCGTAGAGTGCATTGACAATCTCCTGAAGCAGATAGACTGCGCCACTGTGTCCCATGAATGGCGTGCCCAGCGCTCTGCGAACCACTGGTCCCGGGAAGCCGGCAGGAATGAACCTTGTCTTTGCATCGAGTTCGGCGAGATAGATTTTATCGGTCATCCGTCCGAACAGGAACTGTGGCTGTTTTTCCTGGATTTCGTTGCGCAGGAGGGTATTATCGGTTATTGCGGTTTCGTGGCTGAAAAGACATTGCATACCCATTTCTTCGGCAAGAAATTTTTCAATTCCGTGTACATAGCTTTTTCCTGCGGCGACGCCGAAGCTTACGGTAGGGAACCATTCTGCCTGCGGACCTCTCCATAGATCCCATACCGGTTTGAGCGTACCGGCCTTTTCTTCCTGCAGGAACCGTGTCGCTTTTTGCGTGTTACCGATGAGTTCGCCTATGTCCATGATAAATTTTCGGGTCTCTTCAAGCCCGAATGGGGCATAGAGTAACGGGCGGTTGAGCGCCGATGCCAGAGCGCTGCCGAATTCCCGATAAAGCACGACAATAATTTCGGAGTTCTTAAGGCGGGAGATATCACCAAGATCGCTTTCAAATGGGTAGACGTGGCGAATGTGCGCTCCGCAACCGGTTATGATCCGTTTGATTTCGGCAAGATCCGAGGGGCTGTTGAAGCAGCCATAGGTCGGCCCGATGATACTGACGGTGCCCTTTTCGATTTCCGCAGGTCTGCCGTCATCGAACCTTTCGAAGAGCCATTTCAGAGCCCGGTCACGGCCCAGCCATTCGTTCTGGCCAAGCGAGTCGGAAGGGAAGAAGGATACGCCAGGAAACCGCATTTCGAGCATGCTCTCATGATCGCTGCCGATCATTTCGCTTTCGGCGCTTGATACCAGGATAAGCTGTTTGTCGATGCGGGATAATTTTTCAAGTGTGTCGCGGACGGTTTCGGCGCTGCCCGATGACGATATTTCCTTTTCCGTCAGGCTGGTAGGTGTAAAATTCTCAAGGTAGGGGATGGCATCGGTATAGTCCATGACGGCAACACCGACAAGGTTATAGCAGCCTACCGGAGCGTCGGCTACGACATGAACATCCCGGAGCGAGCAGAATGTGTTGACCGCAGCCCAGTAGGCGCTTGCGGTTGATTCGTCACGTACGGTTTTTCCCATGGTGCCCATGATGAGTGAATTCCTCGTTTATAAAGATGCAGCGACTGTTGCTGCTGCGTTATTGTGTTGTGCCGTAAAGCGAAACGGGCAGTTTTCCTCCTGCTCGCAGTTTTCCGTTCAGCAGCAGGAGAACTGCATCTTCGCTGGCGATGTTCGATGAGTAAGTGCAAACGGCTGTTCGTATATAAGGGAATGCGCCTATCAGATACGGCGTGCCGAAAGATATGAAGATCAGCGGTTTCTCTGAAGGTAGTGATCTTGAAAGCGTGTGAATGAACCGCTGTTGTTTGTCGGTGAGTTTCAGTGTTCCCGATCCGGAAAAGACCTGGACATATGAAGATATGATTGTGGCATCGGCGTTTGCGGCCGCGGCCGCGGTTGCTGCAAGCTCGTTGGCATCGGTTTGAGGGTGAATTCTCATGGTTGTTCCAGGGAAGGCGCGGCTCAGCCGTTCTGCATAGTTTCTACCGGTTTCAGGGTTGTTTTTATCCTGAAGGATGATGTT
>JAFGMZ010000108.1 GCA_016927285.1 Chlorobiaceae bacterium | reverse complement strand
TTCAAGGACTATGGCGCACGATTTCTTGCGCGCCTTACCGGTTACTTCGCCTCGGAGGACAATAAACTTATTACGGTACTGGTAGCCACTTCCGGCGATACCGGCAGCGCTGTAGCCTATGGGTTTCAGGGCATACCAAATACGAGGGTCGTGCTGCTCTATCCGTCCGGCAAGGTAAGCCGCCTTCAGGAACAACAGCTCACGACCGCTGGCGGCAATGTGCATGCTCTCGAGGTAGATGGCGATTTCGACGACTGCCAGCGACTGGTCAAACAGGCGTTCGTCGACCATGAACTTAAGGAAAAACTCACCCTGACCTCAGCAAACTCTATCAATATTTCCCGGCTTATACCGCAGTCTTTTTATTACGCATGGGCTTCCCTCCGCCTGAAATCGGCATACGGCATTGACGATCCGGTTTTTTCGGTGCCAAGCGGGAATTACGGCAACCTGACGGCAGGTATCCTTGCAAGGATGATGGGATTTCCTGTCGGCCACTTCATCGCCGCATCGAACGCCAATGACAGCGTTACCCGATATCTTCAGGACGGACGTTACGAACCCAGACCGACAGTGACGACGATATCGACAGCCATGGATGTCGGAAACCCGAGCAATTTTGCACGGCTCCGTCACTTTTACAACAACGACAACCATGCGATGGCTGCCGACATCACCGGCATTTCGATATCGGATGAAGCCACAAAAGAAACGATACGAAACGTATTCTCCCGTTATGGGTATATCATCGATCCGCATACCGCAGTCGGATTCCGGGCGCTTGAAGAGTACCGCAGCGTAAGCGGCAACCGGACTGCAGGCATCGTACTTTCCACCGCCCATCCTGCGAAGTTTCTTGAAATCATCGAAGAGGTACTTGAACAAAAAGTCGATATTCCCGAACGGCTTTCCGTCGTGCTCGAAAAAGAAAAGCAGGCGACCCTTATCGGAACCGATTATGTGGAGCTGGCCCATTTTCTGAAACATCTTGACCGGTAAAGAATCTTTCCATGAGCCTGCGCACGCTGCTATTCTTTTTCATTCTGATACCGGTCATGTTCGTCGGCATGTCGATTGCGCTCGTCGTGAGCCTGTTCGAGCATACCGGAGACTTTTTCTCCCGGATGGCCGCGTGGTGGGGTCGCTTCGCTGCAAGAATATTCGGTATCGACATCGAAGTAACCGGCGAGGAAAACTACCATGCAGGTGAAAGCTATCTGGTGGTCAGCAACCATGCCGGTATGGCCGATATTCCGCTGATTCTCGGCGCCATGAAGCTGAACCTGCGATTTGTAGCCAAAGAAGAACTCGGAAGAATACCGGTCTTTGGGTGGGCGCTGAAACGTTCGGGTTACGTCATGATCAAGCGCGGCCAGAACCGCGAGGCGCTTAAAAGTCTGCTTGCCGCTGCCGATGTGCTCCGAAGCGGCCGTTCGGTACATATCTTCCCGGAAGGAACCCGTTCGGAAACCGGGAAACTGCTGCCGTTCAAGCGAGGTGCTTTTCTGGTCGCAAAAAAAGGCGGTTCACCGCTGCTGCCGGTCACCATTATCGGCAGCAACCTCATTACCCCGAAAAAAAGCCTCAGAATCAGCAAAGGCCGCGTCAGAATGATCATCGGCGAACCGATCGACCCTGCCCGCTATACGAGCGTAGAAGAACTGCAACAGGCAGCTCACCAGATTATCAGCGCCAACCTCGACAAATACTCGAAAGCTTCCTGATCTTCGGTCCGGAAGAATGCTATGCATGACCATTCAAAGCCCACGACCTTTTCGTACTTGCATAACTCCTTTCTGCATTGCAGAAATACCGTTAACGGCACTCTCGATCAATAGCCGCACCTCCGGAACAACTACCGAAATACAACGACCACTGTCGACCGAGCAGACGCTGTCAGCTCGGTCGACACAATTTCAATACTCTACTGCGTCCGATCGATAAGGTTGAATTCAGAACTGCCGGTAAAGAGTCACCATCTCCATAGCCGTCATGGCTGCATCGAACCCTTTGTTGCCAGCTTTCGTGCCAGCTCGCTCTATGGCCTGTTCGAGATTCTCGGTTGTAAGCACGCCGAACGCTACGGGAATCATGGTATCGAGGGAAACCTGCGCGATCCCTTTTGTAGCTTCGGCCGCAATCACATCGAAATGCGGGGTGGAACCTCGGATGATCACACCGAGCGCGATCACCGCATCGGCAGTGCCGCTCACCGCTACTTTTTTCGAAACCATGGGTAGTTCGAATGCGCCCGGACAACGGTATATGGTAATATCATTTTCACGTCCGCCGTGACGAAGAATACAGTCAACCGCTCCATCGACCAGCTTCTGACCGATGAAGTCGTTAAAGCGCGAAACGACCAGCGCGAATCGGATATCAGCCGCGCTCAGGGTACCTTCAATCTGTTTTATCTGCATAAGTTGGCAGGAATAGGATTATAACGTCAATTTTTCGGGCTGCGAAACCCCAGCAGCCGCTCGACAAGATCGATCATCACATGACCTATGGTAATATGGCACTCCTGCACCCTGTCGGCCGATCCCGAATGAGGAACGATGATCGAGAGATCAGCCGCATCCCTCATAATTCCGCCGTCGCCGCCAAGCAGGGCAAGGGTTTTCATACCGTTTTCCCGGGCAAACTGCAAGGCATGAAGCACACTCGAGCTGTTGCCGCTCGTTGAGAGACCAAGTATCACGTCGCCCTCGCATCCGTACGCCTCGGCTAGCCTGCGGAACACTTCGTTATAGCCGAGATCATTCGCACCGGCGGTCAGCGCCATGGTATCTGCATTGAGCGCAATCGCCGGCAATGCCGGTCGGTCAACGCCACTCCTGTAGCGGATGGTCAGCTCGGCTGCCAGATGCTGCGCATCAGCTGCGCTGCCGCCATTGCCGCACAGCAACAGTTTCCCGCCCTCTTCGAATGTGGTTGCGATCAGACGCGCCATAGCCACAATAACTGCACTGTTCTGCCGGGCCACATTTTCTTTGAGCCTTGCGCTGTATAGCATGGTATCAAGCACGACCTCCTCATAAGGAGTTCGGTCGGCGAGTCCCGACGAACATCTGCATTTGCTTATCATAGCTCACAGTTTAACACATGAATGACTTCAAAAGCAAACAATATAGCGAAAAAACAGAACCCTGGTTACTGATGTCGCCCGTACAGACACCCGTCACGAATAGCGGAACTTTTTCCGCCCGATTCTTTTTAAGACAATAGTCTGATGATGATTTCAGAAACGTACACCTGACGTACTCCTGATGCCATGGACAAGATTCTTGTGCCTACAGACTTTTCGCCCCATGCTCTCGCAGCTTTTGATGCCGCTGTTTCCATATCTCGTAAAACAGGAGCATCCGTTCAACTCTTTCATGTCATCGAAGTTCCGGATTCCACCGACATACAGAAAACCATTGTTCGGTCTACACCAGGCGATTGCGAAACCTTGACTGCAATCGACGAGCGACTACGAAGCCTTGTAACAAACGAGGCTTATCGGGATACCTGCGCTACATACTCCATCGATTTCGGCATCCCGTACCAACAGATTTGCGGCAAAGCCAAAAATGAGTCGTTCGATCTTATCGTTACAGGAAGTCATGGCATCGGTCGGCTTGAAGCGATCATGTTCGGCTCGACAGCACAAAAGGTTGTCAGTCATGCCAGATGTCCGGTACTTATCATTCATGAAAGCGCAACGTGTTTCGCTCCGTCGAATATCGCTTTCGGCACAGGTATTCCTGCAGGAGAGGCCTGCAGCCGGGATACGCTCGAACTGTTCGCAACACTATACAACGCAACAGTGCACCTTGTCAGGGTTTCAACAAAAGCGAAATTCGAAACCGCACGCCAATCGAAGACGATTTTGGCTGCAATGGCGAAAACCTTCGGCTTGCAGCAGTATACCATCAACAGCTACAATGATGAGTGCGTTGAGTCCGGCTTGCTGCATTTTGCAGAAGACTCGGGTGCCGACCTGATCTTCATACCCACACATGGGAAAACAGAGCTTCGACATCTCCTGAGGAAAAGCGTCGCCGGAGCTATGACAATGATATCGTGTATTCCCGTACTTACCTGCAGGATACCCGACAGGTAAACCTGTGCAACTCTCTACTGGACATTGCGTTTGTTGACGAGCAGGCCGCCGCAGTATCGACAATACAGCGCATCGTCGTCGTGCACGGCAAGAGGACAGGTCGGGCAGAAGTGTTTCTGAGCCCGTCTGTTCTGCATGGAGGTCATTTCAGCTGAAACGATCCCGGTAGGAACAGCAATAATACTGTAACCCACGATCATCAGAAGCGATGCAAGCATCCTGCCCGAAACCGTCTGGGGCGATATATCGCCATAGCCTACGGTAGTTACGGTGACGATCGCCCAGTAAATGCTTTCGGGAATACTGCGAAAGCCGTTCTCCGGCCCCTCGATCATGTACATGATCGAGCCCACGATACAGACCATCACCAAAACAAAAAACAGAAACACCATGATTTTCCGACCTGAAGCCCGGATGGAAGCCGTCACGAAATCGGCTTCCCGTACGAAGGTCACAAGCTTGAGCAGCCTGAAAATTCTCAATACCCGAAAAAAACGCATAACAAGAAAATACTGAGCGCCAGGCACGAATACGCTGAAATAGGTCGGCAATATGGCGAGCAGGTCGATGATCCCGAAGAAACTCCGGGCATAGCGCAATCGGGACGAAGCGACATAAAGTCGAAGAAGGTACTCGATGGTGAAAATCAGCGTAAAGCCCCATTCGAGCATGACGAATGCCATCCCGTAAGCACGATGAAACGGTTCGACGCTGTCGAGCATAACCACCAGTACGCTCAGGGTAATCGCTCCGATCAATGCAAGATCGAACAGTTTTGAAGGAACGGTATTGCTGTCGAAAATGATATGCCGGGCAACATCTTTGAACGTTCTTTTTTCCGCCATAATTCTCTCATCCGTTATGATTTGGAAAACCGGTGCTGACTGGCAGCAATTATTTTCTGAACATAAAATAAAAAACTCCGCCTGACGAGCAGCATCAGGCGGAGTTCGGGACAGATGAAAACAGACGCAGTACTTAGTGGTACCTGGCGCTCTCTTCCTTGACGAATTCGACAAGCAGTTTCAGGTTTGCCGGATCGACGTCGGGAAGAATGCCGTGACCGAGATTGAATACATGACCTGAGGTTGCGGTATGCTGACCGAACTGCTTCAGGATTTTCGCGGCTTCGGATTTGATCTTTTCCGGGGTTCCGTAAAGCACCGTTGGATCCAGGTTACCCTGCAGGGCAACGCGATCATTCAGTTCCTTGCGCGCCTTTGCGATATCGATACCCCAGCCGAGCCCCATGGCATCACAGCCGGTATCGGCTATATCGGAAAGGATAGTGTTGCAGTCTTTCGAGAAAACGATAACCGGAATATCCGGGTATTTAGCCTTGACTGCCTGCACGTTCTCTCTGATGTATGGCAGAGCGAATTCGCGGTAATCATCCTCGGAAAGCGCACTTGCCCATGAATCGAAAATCTGGATTGCATCTGCACCAGCCTCTACCTGTTTCAGCAGATAGGCACTGATGGTTTCGGTGATCTTTCTGAGCAGCTGATGCGCCATCTGCGGCTCGCGATACATCATTTTTTTGGCGAAAGCGTAGTTCTTGGAACCGCCACCTTCAACCGCATACGTGAAGAGCGTCCATGCTGCGCCTGAAAAACCGATGAGCGGAACGCGGTTGTCAAGCTCCTTCTTGGTAAGGCGAAGCGCATCCATGACGTAACCAAGCTTTTCGTCGATATCCGGCACGATGAGTTTGTCGATATCTGCCTGGCTGCGGATAACCGGAGAGAGTTTGATACCTTTCGTCTCGATGATCTCGACGTTCATGCCCATGGCTTCGTTGATCACCAGAATGTCGGAAAAGATGATCGCCGCATCGACACCCATCAGGTCAACTGGCTGAATGGTTACTTCAGCGGCCAGCTCAGGAGTTTTGCACAGTGTAAGAAAATCGGTTTTTTCCCTGACAGCCCGATACTCCGGCAGATAGCGACCTGCCTGTCTCATCACCCAGATTGGCGTACGCGAACAGGGCTGACGCTTCAATGCCCGAAGGAAAAGATCATTTTTGAGCATGCAATGCAATAGTTGAAAGGTTAAAAAAACAGAGTTATCCGCTCAAGCAACCGGAACCGCCTGCTTCGGCCGTTTTTTTCAAAGTGCAAAGCTACGTTTTTTTAGCCTTATTTGAAAATACCGGCGCAAACCGAACGACCCTGTTGCTGCAAAACAAAAAAAGAGTTCCGCTGGTCAACTCACGATGTGCCGCTTGATGCCAAGCTGTTTTTCCGTATAGCCAAGCGCAAGTCCTACCATTTCCGACAGATGAAAAACTGGTATTGACTTCTGGATATTGGCCTGCCTGAGCGCTTTGGACTGATAGCCGTCAAGCACGGTATGGCAGAGAGGACAAGGCGTCACAATAAAATCCGCACTGATATCGATAGCATCTTTAAGCGCTTCGGCGGCAACATTGAGCGACTCTTCTTCGGCAACCAGCAGGGTATGGAATCCGCAACAGCGATTTTTATGCTCGTAAGGCAAGGTCGTGCCGCCGAGTGCCTCGATAAGCTGGTCAAGCGTAGTGGGATCAAGCGGATCATCTTTTCCGAGCACGGTGGACGGCCGAAGAATGTGGCATCCGTAAAAGGGAGCTATCCGGAAATTCTTCAGCGGTACCTTGACTTTCTCCCTGATGGCGTCAAATCCTATATCGTCGGCAAGCACCCAGAGCAGATGGCGGACATTCGATGTCCCTTTATATTCAAGACCATCTTTTTTCAGCAGTTCGTTAACCTCTTTGCGCAGCTCCGGTGATTCGTCGAGTTTTTTCTTGGCGGTCCGGATGGTCATGAGGCATGTGTTGCAGGAAACGATCAGATCGAGACCGAGTTTTTCGGCCAGCGCGATATTACGGGCATTGACCAGCGCAAAATGCTTCGGGCTGACATATTCGAGGTTACTTCCGCCGCAACAGGTGCTTTCATGAAGCTTTACCAGCTCTATGCCAAGATCCTTCTGCCACAGGTCGATTGAACGGTCTACCTCTTTCGTCATGGACTCGTTAATACAGCTCAGGTAATAGGCATACCTCTTCATACTGCGGTTCTCCACGGTTATTTTTTATGAGACTGCTGTTCGTCCTTGACGTGCTCCGTCATCTCCCTGAACAGCTCTCTGAATTTCTTGATGCCTTTGGTCTGTTTGACCAGGGGAGGGGGCGGTGGCGTTCTGCGCTTCATGATCATCTTCATCGCCATGGGAAGCAGATTCTGCAACGTCCAGACCATGCCATTCGTACGAATGGGCAATGTTGCCTCGACAAGTTTGCCTTTCTTCTCGATGTCCGCCATGAAGGCCTCCGCATGCTTGGCTCCGCTTGTATCCTTGACACCCCTTACTTCGAGCGCGTCCTCCCTTATACCGTGAATAGCATCCATAATGGGAATATGCTTCACACAGGTTTCCTGGCATCGGTAGCAGTGCGTACAGTCCCACACCCCGTGATCTTTCACCAGCTCGCCAAGTCGGATATCATGAATGGCGTCGCGGCTGTCGACGTTCATCCTGTAAGATTTCAGCAATACAGCAGGAGACACATACTCTTTATGCGCTCTGAGAATGGTACATTCCGAAACGCAGGAGGCGCAGAGAATGCAGTCTGTTGCTTTGTCGTACTTCTGGAACTCCTCTTCGGAAACGAGGAACTCCTTCATACCCATCCGGGATTCGGGCATGCTTGAAACGATCCAGTTCGAATAGTGTTTCATTTTGTCGACAAGGGGATCCATATCGACAATGAGATCCTTGATGAGCGGCATGTTGCGGAGCGGCTCTATCTTGATTATCCCTGGCTCCCTGCACTTATCCAGCTCATCCCACACCTGGGTGGTACAGGCAAGTTTCGAAATCCCGTTGATGCGCATGCCGCACGAACCGCAAATACCGGCCTGGCAGAATGCCCTGAAACTCACCGAGGCATCGACGTGCTCCTTGATATAGTTGAGAGAACGGAGAACCGTGATACCTTTTTCAATCTGTATGGTATAGTCATCAAAATAGGGTTTGCTGTCCACCTGCGGGTTGAAACGGTATACCCTGAGGGTAATATCTCTTTTCTCTTCAGTATGCAGCTCTGTAGCTCCTGTCATATCGAGTAGTTGTTAATAGGTTCTTTCCTGCAGTTCATATCTTCCCATGGTCACCGGTTTTTCAGCAAGTTTCACGCGATCTCCTTCGAGCGTTGCAAGAGTGTGCTTATGCCATTTCTCATCATCCCGCTGGGGAAAATCGGTACGGGTATGCGATCCGCGGCTCTCTTCCCTCGCAAGGGCTCCAGCTGCGACGGTTTCGGAAAGATCGAGCATATTTTTCAGTTCGAGTACCTGCATGAGATTGGTATTGAAAACATCGCTTGTGTCGAAAACCCTGACATGCTTGAACCGCTCCTGAAGTCCATGCAGTTCGCTGACGCCCTTCCGGATCTTCGATGCTTCACGATAGATACCAACATTAAGGGCGAGCGTCTGACCGAGCTCTTCACGCAATGTCCCGTAGCGCTCGAAATGGCCTGACGGCTGCATGTAGCTACGAAGCTGGTTTTCGGCATCTTTTATCTCTTCGGGGGTAATCGGGGCCGGTTCGAACTTCTTTGCCTCTTCAGCTGCGGCGTGTCCGACGATACGGCCAAAAACAAGAATGTCGAGCAGTGAGTTGCCGCCCAGTCTGTTTGCCCCGTGCACGGATACGCAAGCGCACTCCCCTGCCGCATAAACGCCATCCATGACGGTTCTACCATCGATGTCCGTATCGATCCCTCCCATAGAGTAGTGGGCGGTCGGCCTGACGGGAATCGGTTCTTCTATAGGGTCGACACCTTCGAAATACATCGACATTTCACGAATCTGCGGCAGCCTTGTCTTGATGAGATCGGCGCCGAGATGCGTAAGATCGAGATGCACATACTTTCCGGCAGGGCTGTCGAATCCTCTTT
>JAFGMZ010000019.1 GCA_016927285.1 Chlorobiaceae bacterium | reverse complement strand
TGCCAACCGCGTCGGTGATATCGGTATGTGGCTCGGCATTCTGATTCTTTACTCCCAGTTCCATACCTTCAACTACCAGGAGATATTTCAGAACCTTGCGGCCGGGAAATTCGGTATGAGCGAAACATGGCTCACCGCAGCAGGCATCCTGCTTTTCATGGGATGCATCGGCAAATCCGCACAGTTTCCGCTGCATGTCTGGCTGCCTGACGCCATGGAAGGTCCGACGCCGGTATCCGCGCTTATCCATGCGGCTACCATGGTCGCAGCAGGCGTCTACTTTGTTGCAAGAATTTTCGTACTCCTCACGGCCGATGCCCTGCATGTGATCGCTTTCATCGGCGCTATCACCGCATTCATGGCGGCAACTATCGCCATTACCCAGCACGATATCAAAAGGGTGCTCGCATATTCGACGGTTTCGCAGCTTGGCTACATGGTGCTCGGTCTCGGGGTCGGAGCCTATTCCGCGGCGCTGTTTCATCTTGTCACCCATGCATTTTTCAAGGCATGCCTCTTTCTCGGTTCGGGCGCAATCATCCACGCCATGCACCATGAGCAGGACATGCGCTGGATGGGCGGTCTTCGCAAGAATATGCCCTGGACCTTTGCTACCTTCACCATTGCTACGCTTGCGCTTGCCGGTCTGCCGCTTACCAGCGGGTTCCTGAGCAAAGACGCAATTCTTGCCGGGGCTATCGGTTTCGCAAATGCCGAAGGCGGGGGCATCTACTACCTTATCCCGTTTCTCGGATTCTTTTCGGCCATGCTGACCGCATTCTACATGGGTCGTCAGATCTGGCTGGTCTTCTTCGGTGAGAGCAGAACGCATCTTAAGCCGGCCGACGATCAGCACCACGGACATGACGCTCACAGCTCGCATGGACACGACGACCATCACCAGGAGGCTCATGGCGTCCACGAGGTAGCCTGGAACATGCGGGCACCGCTGGTCGTTCTCGCCGCTCTTTCAATATTTGCGGTTTATTCACCCGATCCACTCGATGGTGCCAAAGGGTGGTTCATGAGTATGCTGCCGACCCCGGAGACCGTCGTAGGTTCTTCGCAAGGAGCGGCTGACCACGCAACCTCGTCGGCCGACTTCCATGCAAGCCACCTGCTTGCCGAAGCTGTTCCTGCAGGAGCGCATGGAGCGGAGACCGACGCCCACCATGAAGGCGTAGCCTCGGAAACCCTCCATGGCGAAGATGCGCACGGTTCGGCTCATGGCGAAGGACACGGTCATGAATTCGCCGATCCGCGCCAGGCGGCTATCGCCCATGCCGCTCACGAGGCGCACAATCCGGCGATCATGATCTCCAGTCTGATGGTCGTGCTCGGCATCAGCCTTGCGCTGATCGTCTATGTGTTCCGGGTAATCGATCCCGACAAAACAGCCCGGGCAATCAGGCCGCTCTACCTCTTTTCTTTCAATAAATGGTATTGGGACGAGATCTATCAGGCCACCTTCATCAAAGGCTCGATCGTTATTTCGAAAGTGTTTTCATGGTTCGACACGAACGTCGTTGACGGGATGGTCAACGGTGTAGGCGCGCTCACCCGCAAAGTCGGTTTCGCGAGCGGCGGATTCGATAAATATGTGGTTGACGGCGCTGTGAACTTTACTGCATTTTTTGTCAATACGACTGGCGCGGTACTCAGGAAATTTCAGACCGGAAAGGTGCAAACCTATGTCGTGTTTCTGATGCTTGCGGTTATAGGTTATTTCATTTACTACTTCACACAACTGATCTATTAATAGAGGCATTTACTTTTAATTGAAAACCAACAGATACGGAACATGCTGAGTCTTATTGTTTTTCTGCCTATTCTTGCCGGTCTGGTGATTCTTGCCGTGCCTTCATCACAGAAGCAGATAATCAGAATAGTGACGCTGCTTGCGGCTATCGCCCAGGGAGTGCTTGCTGTCCTGATCTGGCAGGGGTATGATGCCTCGTTGCCGGGAATCACCGCCGTTGCCGGAGGGGCCCCGGAAGGCTCCTTCCAGTTCATTGAACGACTGCCATGGATCAGTCTCGATCTCGGAAGTTTCGGTTCTCTGAACATCGAGTATTTTCTCGGCGTTGACGGCCTGTCGATCACCATGGTGATTCTTACGGCGCTGATCTCCACTATCGGCGTTCTCTCCAGCTGGCCGATACAGAAACAGGTAAAAGGATATTTCATCCTCTACAACCTCCTCTCGACCGCCATGATGGGCTGTTTCGTGGCACTCGATTTCTTCCTGTTTTACGTATTCTGGGAACTCATGCTGCTTCCGATGTACTTTCTCATCGGTATCTGGGGAGGTCCCAATCGCGAATATGCGGCCATCAAATTTTTCCTCTACACGTTGTTCGGTTCTGTCTTTATGCTGCTGGTGATGATCGGCCTCTATTTCAGCGTGATCGATCCGCTTACCGGCAACCATACCTTCAGTCTGGTCGCCATGGCAAGCCAGGAGAACTACATCAAGGATGCGATACTTGGTCCTGACAACGTCATGTGGCGGTATGCGGCTTTCATTGTGCTCTTTATCGGTTTTGCCATCAAGGTACCGATGTTTCCGTTTCATACCTGGCTTCCGGATGCACACGTCGAAGCTCCGACACCCATTTCAGTCATTCTTGCCGGCGTGCTTCTGAAACTCGGTACCTACGGCATGATGCGAATCAACTTCCCGCTTTTTCCTGAGGTATTCCAGGCATCCCTTTACGTGATCGGCGTGCTCGGTGCAATCAATATCATTTACGGAGCATTCTGCGCGCTTGCCCAGCAGGATCTCAAGAAGATGGTGGCATACTCTTCCATCAGCCATATGGGCTACGTGCTGCTCGGACTCGCAGCCGCGAACAGCGAAGGGATGGTTGGCGCGCTCTATCAGATGTTCAATCACGGCACCATCACCGCCATGCTCTTCCTTCTGGTCGGCGTGATCTATGACCGTGCCCATACCCGTCAGATCGACAAGTTCGGTGGTCTGGCAACCTACATGCCTGTTTATGCCGCTGTCGTTACCATAGCATGGTTCGCCTCTCTCGGCCTTCCAGGTCTCAGCGGATTCATTTCCGAGGCTTTCGTATTCGTCGGCGCTTTCAGTTCCGAAACCACCCGCAATATCGCTATCGTTTCGGTGCTCGGTATCGTATTCGGCGCAGCATATCTGCTCTGGTCTCTGCAGAGGATGTTCCTCGGCAAAAGAAAACCCGATGCAGCTTATGACCTTGAAACAGGTGCGGATGGCCACGAACATATACACTTCCACGACTGGAAAGGCAAGCTCGATCTTGATGCTCGCGAACTGGTCATGCTCGTGCCGCTTGCCATAATCGTTATTTTCCTCGGCATCTATCCAATGCCGGTGATTGGCATGATGACATCAAGCATCAACAAACTCGTCGAGGTGCTGTCGCCGGTCGTTATGACGGCATTGTATTAATCAGGTTGAATGAGCTAAAAGAATAAACGAAGAGAATTATGTTCCAGCTTCCATCAGGTGCTGAAATACAGAGTATCATCGCGACGTTGAAATCCGGTGTCGGTTTTTTCGTACCT
This sequence comes from Chlorobiaceae bacterium, assembly GCA_016927285.1. GTDB lineage: Bacteria > Bacteroidota > Chlorobiia > Chlorobiales > Chlorobiaceae > Chlorobium. The sequence continues at coordinate 9,906 of JAFGMZ010000019.1, read as the reverse complement.
GAAATCTATCTCTCTGTGCTTTTCATGCTGCTGATCGTCGTCGATCTGACAGTCAAAGGCCGGAAAAACAACCTGCTTGCTTCGCTTACAGCGCTGGGGCTTGCCGCGAGTTTCTTTTTGATCTACCAGCAGCATGCCCTTGAACCGGGGGAGATCTTTTTCGGCATGTACGTGCTTGACGAGTTCGCTCTTTTTTTCAAGTACTTTTTCGTGTTATCGGGTATCCTCGCCGTGATGGTATCGGTAGCCGACGAGCAGCTCAACAGGCAGGTTCAGAGTATCGGCGAATATTATGCTCTCATCGTCGCTATGGTGGTCGGCATGATCATGATGGCCTCGTCAGCCGATCTGCTCATGATGTTCCTGTCCATGGAACTGGTCGGTCTTACCGCCTATGTACTGACAGGGTACCTGAAGAACGATTTGCGCTCCGCCGAAGCCGCACTCAAATACCTCGTCTATGGCGCGGTTTCATCAGGACTCATGGTTTACGGTTTTTCGCTTATTTACGGTCTGACCGCGGAAACCAACATCGTGAAGATAAGTGCAGAACTTGCACAGCACGGCTATGATCCGGTTGTCATGATACTCGCATCGCTGCTTATTCTTGCCGGCTTCGGCTACAAGATCGGCGCCGTCCCGTTCCACTTCTGGAGCCCTGATGTTTATGAAGGAGCACCGACCCCGATTACCGCCTATCTATCAGTTGGTTCCAAAGCGGCAGGCTTTGCCATTCTCATGCGTTTTTTCTATGTCGCCATACCGCACGGAGGCGAACCTTATCAGGATATTGCCGGTCTGGATTGGCTGATGCTTCTGATTCTGCTCTCCATCGCGTCAATGATTTACGGCAACGTGGTCGCTCTCTGGCAGACCAATGTGAAGAGGCTGCTTGCCTACTCATCGATCGCACATGCCGGATACGCGCTGCTCGGCATTATCGTCATGGACAAGCTTGGCATACAGGCCACGCTCTTTTACCTGCTCAGTTACCTGCTGATGAACATCGGAGCTTTCTATGTCGTCATTCTGATCGCCAATAGAACCGGCAGTGAAAAGCTCGAAGACTACCGCGGTCTTGGCAGAAAAATGCCGCTTGCAGGCGCTGCGTTGACGGTTTTTCTCATATCGCTCGTCGGTCTTCCTCCAACCATTGGCTTCATCGGCAAGCTCATGATATTCTCCGCACTGCTTGCCAAAGGTTCCGTCTACATCTGGCTTGCGCTGATCGGCGTGCTTACAAGCGTGATATCGCTCTACTATTACATGCTCATTCCTCTTAACATGTACCTGAGGGATTCCCTCCATCCGGACGAGAATAAAGATCGCACCGGAATGGTACATCAGGTTGCCATAGCGGTGCTTATGATGCTGACGATCTATTTCGGTCTCTTTTTCCAGCCACTGACGGATTTTGCCAAAGCCTCATCGTCGATGCTTGGACTGACGATCTACTGAACAGTCACCAGCTTAATAAATAACGAAAAAACCCTGCAAATCTTATGATTATGCAGGGTTTTCTGTTGTTAGGCAACATTATTCCTGGCTGAATACTGGTAAAATTAATCAACGATTGTTAATTTAACTGATAGTCGAGAGACTTTTCCAGAGCCAGGCACGCCGGATTCGGAAGAAATTTTCCGATGATCCGGTTCATTTAACCCGGAGGCAGTAATGCACAACCACCAGACCTTCGCCGATATTTTCAGGGCCAGCGGTATCAGCCGGCGTGATTTTCTGAAATTCTGTTCTCTGACCTCGGTCTATCTCGGCCTTTCCCCCTCCATGGTTCCAAAAATCGTTCAGGCTATGGAGACGAAACCGAGAACGCCGGTGCTGTGGCTGCACGGGCTCGAATGCACCTGCTGCTCAGAATCGTTCATCCGCTCATCTCATCCGACCATCGAAGATATCATTTTCAACATGATATCGCTCGACTACAACGACGTGCTCAGCGCAGCTGCCGGCCATCAGCTCGAAGAAGTGCGTAAACAGATTATGCAGCAATACAAAGGGAAGTATATTCTTGCCGTCGAAGGCAACGTTTCCACGAAGGATGACGGCGTCTACTGTCTCGTAGGCGGCGACTCGTTCCTGAACACGCTCAGGGAGACCGCAGCGGACGCAGCGGCCATCATCGCCTGGGGAGCTTGTGCTTCATACGGATGTGTGCAGAATGCCGATCCCAATCCCACCGGAGCGGCCCCTGTTTCCGAGATTATCAAAGACAAGCCCATCGTGAACGTACCGGGTTGTCCCCCTATTGCCGAAGTCATGACCGGCGTCGTAGCGCATTTTCATACGTTTGGCAAGCTGCCGGAACTTGACCGCATGGGCAGGCCAAAAGCATTCTATAACACCAGAATTCACGACAAATGCTACCGTCGGGCATTTTACGACGCAGGCATGTTCGTCAGGAGCTTCGATGACGAGGCAACCCGGAAAGGATGGTGCCTCTACAAAATGGGATGCAAGGGCCCTACAACCTATAATTCCTGCTCGAAAATACAGTGGAACGGGGGCGTCAGCTTTCCGATCGGATCTGGTCATCCATGCATCGGCTGTTCAGAGCCGAACTTCTGGGATAAAGGACCGTTTTACGAGCGTCTGGCTGATGTCTCCTTTCTTGGCACCGACAGCAATGCCGACAGGATCGGCATGATTGCCGTCGGCGCTGCCGCGGCAGGCGCCGCAGCGCATGCGGTCGTAACCGCAGTAAAAAAAGGCAAGGCCGGACATGAGCCGGAACAGCACCAGGAAAAATCGTCATGAGCGAGAACAGCTTCAGGCCGAGGGATTTCCGCTGCCTCGGCAAAACACCGCAATCCGGTTACGCGATAAATTGTAGAGGAACCCGGGAAAAAGCTTAACAAGGAAAAATTCATGGCTAAAAAAATCGTTGTCGATCCTATTCCCCGTATAGAGGGACACCTGAGAATAGAAGCAACTGTCAATGAAAACACCATTATCGAGGAGGCCTACAGCAGCGGCACCATGTGGCGCGGTATCGAGGTTATTCTGAGAGGACGCGACCCGCGGGACGCATGGGCATTCGCGGAACGGATATGCGGAGTCTGCACCACCGTTCATGCGCTTGCCTCGGTGCGTTGCGTCGAAGATGCCCTCGGTATCCAGATCCCTGTCAACGCACGAATCATCCGCAACCTCATGAATGCCACCCAGCAGACGCAGGACCATCTGGTGCACTTCTACCATCTTCATGCGCTCGACTGGGTCGATGTGATCAGCGCGCTCAAGGCCGATCCAAAAATGACATCCGATATCGCGCAGAGCATCTCCTCCTGGCCGAAGTCGTCTGCAGGATACTTCAAGGATCTGCAGCAGCGACTGGTAGGATTTGTCGAAAGCGGCCAGCTCGGCATCTTCTCGAACGGTTACTGGGGCCATCCGGCTTACAAGCTGCCGCCTGAAGTGAACCTGATCGGCGTGGCTCACTATCTCGAGGCGCTTGATTTCCAGAAGGAGATCGTGAAGATCCATACCATTTTCGGTGGCAAGAACCCGCATCCCAACTATGTGGTCGGCGGCATGGCCTGCGCTATCGATCCCAACAGCGACACCGCCATCAACATCGAGCGGCTGGCGATGGTCAAGAAAATCATCGACGACACCCAGCAATTCATCGATCAGGTCTATATTCCCGACCTTATCGCCATTGCCGGCTTCTACAAGGATTGGCTCTACGGCGGAGGACTCGGCAACTATCTCAGCTACGGCGATTTTCCCGAAACTACGCTCGACGACTTCAAGACCCTGCTCTGGCCTCGAGGCGCCATCCTGAACAAGGATCTCACCAACGTGCTCGACGTCGATCCGCGCGATGCGTCGCACGTCACCGAAGAGGTAAGCCACAGCTGGTATACCTATACCAAAGGAGACGATAAAGGGCTTCATCTCTGGCAGGGCGAGACGACGCCCGCATATACCGGGCCGAAGCCCCCTTTCGAGTATCTCGATACAGACAAGAAGTACAGCTGGCTGAAAACGCCGCGCTGGAAAAACCACCCGATGGAGGTTGGCCCCCTCGCAAGAGTGCTTGTCGCCTATGCAAAGGGTGATCCCATGATCCAGGATACCGTCGGCAGGGTACTCTCGAAACTCCAGGTCGGCCCCGAAGCTCTTTTCTCCACGCTCGGCAGGACCGCCGCAAGGGGTATCGAATGCAAGCAGACCTCCGGGTTCATGCGACATTACTACGACCAGCTTGTCGACAATATAAAAAAGGGCGACTACCGCACCTTTAACAGCGATCGCTGGGATCCCTCCACCTGGCCCAAAGAGTGCAAAGGATTTGGTTACAGCGAAGCGCCGCGAGGCTCGCTCGGCCACTGGATACAGATCGAAAATGAAAAGATCAAAGAGTACCAGATTGTCGTGCCATCCACATGGAACGCATCGCCTCGGGACGGTAACGGGAACGTCGGCGCCTATGAGGCGGCACTGAAAGGCACGCCGATGGCCGATCCGGGCAAGCCGCTCGAAATCATTCGAACCGTCCACTCCTTCGATCCCTGTCTTGCCTGCGCATCGCATGTTTTCGACATGAACGGCGAGGAGGTTACCAGCGTACGAATCGTTTAACCGGAGGTTGTCATGGGAAGAATTATTGAGGAAATCTATGTCTGGCGACTGCCGGTACGATTCTATCACTGGGTCAACGCGCTCTGTACCGTCATCCTGCTCGTAACCGGCATGTATATCGCCTCGCCGGTTATCAATCCGCCGCTTGGCGAAGCAGTCTGGTACAACGGCATGTCGTGGTGGCGCTATCTGCATTTCGCCGCAGGGTTCATTTTTATCGCAAACTTTCTTTTCAGAATGTACTGGGCACTTTTCGGGGACGACAAATACGCGCGCTTCGGCGGTTTCAGACCATGGTCGCCGGCCTGGTGGGGAAAGCCATTCCGGGAGCAACTCGAATCATACCTTTTTCTGCGCAGGGAAGAACCGAACTATGTGGGTCATAACCCGGTAGCCGCGCTGGCCCATTTCATATTCATTTTCTGCGGCTCGACCTTTATGATTCTCAGCGGGCTGGCCATGTACGGCGAAAACAATCCAGGCGGCTTCTCTGAACTCTTCTTCGGGTGGATGATTCCGCTCATGGGGGGAAGCTATGCACTGCATTTTGCGCATCATCTGATGGTATGGATTTTTCCGCTCTATCTGATCATGCACCTCTATGCGGTCTTTCGTCACGATGTAGTCGACCGCACCAGCGTCACCTCGTCAATCATAACCGGCTACAAACATAAGGTGGAGGAAGAACCGGGTTGAAATATAACCGAATCAATATTATCGGTCTCGGCAACATCCTCTTCGGAGACGAGGGCTTCGGGGTAGAGGCAATCCGCGCCTTTGAAAAAGATGGAGAGTATCCCGAGAGAGTTCAGTTTGTCGATGGCGGCACGCAGGGGCTCTATTTGCTCGACTATATCGAATCCTGCGATGCCGTTATGGTGTTCGACGCGCTTATTCCCCTCGACTTTGACAGGAGGGTCTATGTCTATCATAAAGAAGAGCTTCCCGCATTCATTCACCGCAAGATGTCTTCGCACCAGATGGGCCTCAGCGAGCTGCTTGGTATTGCGCAACTGCACGGACGGATGCCGGAAACGTTTGTAATGATCGGCATACCTCCGCGAATCCTCGATCTCGGAAGCGGACTCAGCGAAGATGCCCGTGAGTTGCTCGACGAAGCCGTTGTGCAGGGCAGAGAAATACTGCGGGAGTGGCTGGGGGAGTAACAGAAAAAGAGTCCGCTGATCCGGACCCTCTTTCTGTATACCGGATAGAAAAGAGCGCCTGTCAGGGGCGGATGAGGCGCAGAAACTCGCCTCGGGTTGAGGGCGACGCCAAAAATTCACCGGACATGGCCGATGTGGTGGTCACGGAGTTCAGCTTTTCGACCCCCCGCATTACCATGCACATGTGCCGGGCCTCTATCACAACCGCTACGCCTCTCGGGTTCAGGACGTTCTGTATGGCATCGCGGATCTGCTGGGTCAGGCGTTCCTGAACCTGCAGGCGGCGGGCATAGACCTCCACGACGCGAGCTATTTTCGACAAACCCACGATTTTTCCATCAGGGATATAAGCTACATGTGCCTTGCCGAAAAAAGGGAGCAGATGGTGTTCGCACATCGAGAAGATATCAATGTCGCGAACCAGCACCATTTCATCGTATGACTCGGTAAATACCGCTTTTTTCAGCACCTCTTCGGGGTCCTGCCGGTACCCTTTGGTGAGGAACCTCATCGAACGGGCGACGCGCTCCGGGGTTTTCACCAGTCCCTCCCGTCCCGGGTCTTCGCCAACCCCGTCAAGCATTGTATAGACCGCATCGGCTATACGTGAAAGCGACGATTCGTCGCTATCCTGCAGTTCCTCAAGGCAGTCGTCATCGACGCACTGGCTCGCACGACCCGAAGGCTGAACCGGTTTATTCTCCGAGATAGCGGACAGCGTTTTTTCCTGTTTCATAAAGTTTGACTTCGTAAAGGGAAATTTCCCTGTTGTTGAATTGTTCCAGACGTTGTTCAAGAATGTCCCATATCAGCACCGCAAGCACCTCCGTTGTCGGTATGCAGCCCCTGAGCTCAGCCACGTCATAATTCAGATGCCTGTGATCGAACCTCACGCTGATCTCATCCTCAAGGATGCATTTCAGCTCCTTCAGATCAAAAAGGAACCCGGTTCTCCTGTCAATCGTGCCGTACAGGGTTATTTCAAGCTCATAATTATGCCCATGGCCGTATTCATTGCTGCATTTGCCGTAAATGCGGCTGTTCTCCTCATCGCTCAGCTCAGGATTGAACAGGCGATGGGCAGCATTGAACTCCATTTTTCTCGAGACATAGATTTTTCTCGGTTTCTCCAGAAGAGGATTCATAGGCTGGCGGTTTCAATTGCTGTAGTTACGATGGTTCTTGCGCATCAACCCGTTTACGCGAGGTTAGCGCAGCATCCGGTTTTCGATGATCAAACGGAGGGGGGATTTTATAAGTTTCATCGCAGAAATCCGGTTTTCTTTCGTTGATGACGGATGAAACTGCAAAGCTCTTTTGCCGGTTAACGAGAGACGTTTCCTCAACCAATTGAACACAGGTAATGAACATAACCGTAGCATTCAACGAATCCATGCCGCTTGTCGGAACGAACCCGGCTGGCCACACAACACTTTTCGATACTTCGCCGGAGTTTTACGGCACCGGCTCGGCGCCGTCTCCCGTCGATGTGCTGCTCCAGACGCTCGCCGCCTGCTCCATGATGGACATCATCAGCATCCTCAAAAAAAAACGCAAACAGATCGTAACCCTTACGGCGGAAGTCGATGCCGATCGAGCCGAAGAGCACCCCAGGGTTTTTACGGCAGTAAGAATCATTTACAGGTTGCAGAGCCCGGACGCAGCCATGGTCGACTTCGAACGCTCAATCGAGCTGTCGATGGAGAAGTACTGCAGCATCTCTGCCATGTTCAGGCAGTCAGGCTGCCAAATCGACTGGACCGGCGAACTGGTATAGCAGAAAGGAACAGAAAAAGCGAACGCCATCGAATCCATTACTGTCCGAGCAATAATCAATCAAAAATAAAGACACAATAACCATGTCGCAATCGCTCAACGACCTCATACAGTCAAGTCAGGTGCCGGTTTTCGTTGATTTCTGGGCCGACTGGTGCGGCCCCTGCAAAATTGTGGCGCCCGCGGTAAAACAGCTTGCCCGGGAGTTCACAGGTCGGATGATCGTCGTAAAAGTCAATGTCGATCAGCATCCGGCAGCTGCCGCCCAATTCCAGGTACAGGGCATACCGGCCCTTATGCTCTTCGATAAAGGCAAACTCGCATGGCGAACCGCCGGAGCATTGCCCTATCAGCAGCTCAAGGCAGAGGTGCTGAAGGTATTGGCCGGCTGATCCGTTCGCGATTATACAAAAAGCAAACATGCCGCAACTTGGGCTCGGGAGGCAGAGGATGCGCATAGAGTGCATTCGTTCGAAAATCAACGATCATGATACGTTCCGGTGTTATTTTGGAGCCGCACTGCCTCCCAATATCCTGACTTCATTTCCCATAAGACCAGCCGGAACAGAACCAGCCGCTTTCGAACTGCGAAGTAGAAGCGGTTGGCATCTCCTCGTCGTCAAAATTTTTTTATGGCAGCATCTGTTTTCATGAGCATCGCTTCCGAAAGCCTTCTGCCCCGACGATTTCGATCAGAACGCATTTGCCCGATTTCTGAATCTGACTTCCGAAAACCGTCCCACTAATCTTGGTTTGCTGTGCTTTGCCAAAGATCTCGACATTTTTCTAAACCATGCAGTGACCTTCTGTGCGCTCTATCGAGGCAGCGAAAAAGTCACCATTCCCGATAAGACGGACTTACCCTGAATTATTCATCAACTGCTATCCCCCCATCGCTCCGAATGCTGCCATTATTCAGGTGAAGCGCCGGATTGTACCGAATTGTTACCGCCATGTCGCTTCTGCGGAGCGAAAACCCATTCGGGGAGAAGATTTTTCCCCGGAGTTTCACCCCGTGCTACCGATGTTTCATCCCTCCGGGACTGAAGACCCCTATATGGATGGGAGGCCTTTTTCACGGGAATGAATATTTGTGAAGATGTAGGAATGAATACCCAGCCATCGAGCCTCTCGATCGCAACCCGCAATCCGATCCTCCAACTCAGTACTCATCGCTCAGCACTCACCGCCCTCTCCGGGCTATCGGGATGTAAAGAAAGATAGCAGATGCGAGAGGCATCGGACCTACTCGAACATGCCGGTGTCAACCTGAGACGTTCTTATAGAATAATGAGTTACAAAAATTCGAGATAAACTCTTATGAATAATCCAGGTTAAGAAAATGAATTCCGAAGTAAATAGGGGGAGCGATTTATTTACTTGCCGATGTTCTTCTGATCTCCCGACAGGTCAGGCGAGGCTATGTTTTTTTTGTTTCTCTCCAGGCGCGATGTGTTCTGTCCTTCAACGATGAAACTCTGGCATTTGAGTCAATAGATCGCCGATGGTTGGAAACAGCGGTTTTTGATCGGTGGATTGCGGTGCAATGGACATGCAATGCCAATCCGGATATGCTTCTGCTTTCACCTGAAGTCCATGTTTGTGATCGAAGCCAAGGTCGAATCACCTGTGGGTGGCAAGGTTTACATCAATGAATTTATTCGTAAGGCAAGGGCTCAGTAAAAGTGGTATTATGCGAAAATAGATATTCCTGTTCTTGGAATGGCACGCTGAAAAGTTATTGCTGGTCCCGATTACTTCGTTGGATGCTGCTCGGTGTGCTCATTCCCTCAAGTCGGGAATCCGGTTTCCGCGTTCCGTTCACTTTTCGCTTGGATCGCTCATCACACTTTTTAGCGGTTATCTTTAGTTGTAAATCAGTTGTATTTTCGGAAATAAAAGGGGGATGAAAATGGGAAAGACGTATGAGGTGGGTGGCGATTTTTTTCGCGAAAAGATTATTGCTGTTGTTTTTTATGGATTTCGAACCATCAAAAATCCCGTCTCCATAACGGTTCATCCTGAACTGATGAAGAGGATCAGGGAGGATTTCAGGGATAAAGTTGTTGCGCCGCAAAATATCGGCGATGCGGAAATGCTTTTCGGCCTGCCGGTAATCGAGGATGCGACAAAAGAGAGTGATCATATCTCTGTAAATTAAATCCCCGAATCTGACCGATACCGTTACATCCGGGGAAAAAGCTTCAGCGGCATTATCATCGCCGGGTTCACCAGGGTGTTACCGATATGTCGCTTCTGCAGAGCTTTTAAATAAAGGGCACCTCTATTTATTGTCGTGAGAAGCCCGGGGACAAGGCGGACGGAGCGGAAAAACCGGAGTGTACACGGCGTACATGAGGAT
>JAFGMZ010000107.1 GCA_016927285.1 Chlorobiaceae bacterium | reverse complement strand
GATTTTCCGGCAATCCGCAACACCGATGCGTTCGCAACCGAACGGGCAAGGACTGCTGGCTGGGATTTCGATCCTGACGCGCTGAAACTCTTTTCCGCATATGTCCAGCCCTCTTCGCGCGAAATCGCCCACGAAATCGACAAAATAATTCTTTACGCCTCTTCGAAACATTCCGGCAACACCATTGTATCCTCCGATGTTTTCGATTGCGTCGGCATCTCGAAAACCTACAACGTGTTCGAGCTTGAAAAAGCGATTGCCGAACGGAATCTCCGCCTCTCAAGCGGAATTTCGCTCATGATCATGGAGCATGAGGGGCAGAAGGAGGGACTCGGTAGCATCGTACGCTATCTGACAACCTTTTTTATGCGCCTCTGGAAACTGTCGGTGCCGTCCGTGCAGCAGCTCCCGCAGGCTGCTATCGCAAAAATTCTCGGGATGTACGGAAAACAGGAGTTTTTCGTCAGAAATTATCTCGGCTACACAAAAAAGTTCTCCGTTCGGGAGACAGAGTCGGCGATCCTCGCGCTCAAGGAAACCGATGCGGCAATGAAAGGGCTGATCCCCTACCCGGATGAACGGTTCCTGCTGCTGCGCCTGATGCAGAAAATTCTGGGGGGAGCTTGACCGCCTTCACCCTGGGGACAAGCGGGCATGGGACTTATGGGACAAATGAGACCTATAGGACATAAGAAACTCCTCCCTCCACTACCCACTACCCACTACACACTCTCCTCCCTCACAGCCACCCTTTTTCGCGGTACCATTCCACCGTTTTCGCAATACCCTCATCAAGGGTTGTGCCTGCCGTAAAACCAAGCTCACAAGCAGCTTTATCTGGTGAACAGACCCAGTAATCCTGCGTAAGCTCATTCGCTTTGTCGCGGTTGATAAGAGGAGGCTTGCCGGTTAGCGCACCGACAAGCCCGCCTGCTGCTCCGATCAGATAGACGAGGGGCTTTGGCAGGGAAATACGGCGCAGTCTTCCGAAACCAAGCGCAGGACGGGCTGCGGCAATGACATCATCCCACGACCAAGACTGCGCAGAGGTCAGATAGTAGGTCTGTCCGGACGCATGTTCAGAACGAGCTGCCACCATAATGCCCTGTACAAGATCATCGACATAGATCATGCTGAACCGCTGCCGGCCGGAACGGCCTGCGGACACAAGCAGGCCTCTGGCAAGCATCTGGAACACCTGCAGCACGTCGCGGTCCCCTGGACCGTATACAGCAGGAGGACGCACGATAGTCACCGGCACGCTCTCCGCCACCTCCATGCATAGCCGCTCCGCCCGAAGTTTGCTTCGTCCGTAAGCGCTCACGGGTCGGGATTCGTCAGACTCCCGCACGCCTTGCGTTCCTTCGCGGGCAGGACCGGCAGCGGCAAGCGACGAAACGAGCACGAACCGCTTCAGGCCGGGATTGTGCTCCCTGACGGCGGCAAGCAGATTACGCATCGGCTCTACGTTCCCCGCATCGAAAGCGGCTTCGTCGGCGGCTTTGGTAACACCGGCAAGATGCACGATCCGGTCGACTCCCGCTACGGCCTGCCGGAGAGCCTCGGGATCGTCAAAACGTCCTCTTACCGCCTCGACGGACTCTAATGGCTCGCCGCCAGTGCTTTCGGGGCGAAGAAAAACCCTCACCCGCACATCTTCACCTTCGAGGCGCTTCAGCACTCTTGCCCCGATAAAACCCGTTGACCCCGTAACCAGAATCGTTTCAGTCATATCCGCTGTTTTCCGTTACCTCTTCCTGCCATACCGCAGTCGTTAAAAAAACGGAACCGCGGTTTACCGAAAATTTAAAAAATTTAATACATTTCGTTTTCGGGGGAAAAACCCGGAAATGAAACCCGGTCAACAAAAGGATAACAAAAAGAGACGACCGTAAAAACGAGAAATTCCAGCTTTGACCTGCTACAGCTGAAGTAAATTTTGCATGACTGTGGACAAACCGAAAGACCTTTTCAAGAAATGTTTTGATTTCACCCTTGCCGACGAAGTGAAAGCTCAGGGTATATATCCGTTTTTTCATCCGATAGACGAAACAGAAGGCCCTGTAGTCTCCTTTGGCGACCGCAAGCTGGTTATGGCCGGTTCAAACAACTACCTCGGCCTGACCGCCGATCCCAGGGTAAAGAACGCATCGATCAACGCAATCAACAAGTACGGCACGAGCTGTTCCGGTTCACGCTATATGACCGGTACGGTCAATCTGCATATCGAACTTGAAGAAAAGCTTGCCGACTATTTCGAAAAGGAGCGCTGCCTGCTGTTCAGCACCGGGTACCAGACCGGACAGGGAATCATACCCACTCTTGTGCAGAGAGGCGAATACATCGTATCGGACCGCGACAACCATGCGAGCCTTGTGGCAGCATCGATTATGGCACAGGGTGGCGGAGCAAACCTGGTTCGGTACAACCACAACAACATGGATGACCTGGAGCGCGTACTCCGGAAAATTCCCGAAAACGCTGGCAGAATGATCGTTTCGGACGGCGTCTTTTCGGTTTCAGGCGAAATCGTGGAACTTCCGAGACTCGTCGAACTGGCAAAAAAGTACAATGCCCGTACCGTTATCGACGACGCGCATGCGGTTGGAGTGATTGGAAAAGGCGGACGCGGAACGCCTTCGGAATTCGGACTTGAAAAAGAGGTGGATCTCATCATGGGAACCTTCTCGAAAACTTTCGGCTCGCTCGGCGGCTACGTCGTAGGCGATCGGACTGTAATTAACTACATCAAGCACAACGCTTCTTCGCTCATCTTCAGCGCTTCACCCACACCGGCAAGCGTCGCCGCAGTTCTTGCCACACTCGATATTCTGCGCACCGAGCCTGAACTCAGCAAAAGACTCATCGACAACACCGACTATGTTCGTCAGGGCCTTCTCAAGGCAGGATTCGAGCTTATGCCGTCGCGTACGGCAATCGTGACCGTGCTCATCAGCGACCAGATGAAAACCCTTGTCTTCTGGAAAAAGCTGTTTGATGCCGGCGTTTATGTGAACGCTTTCATCCGTCCCGGCGTCATGCCCGGACACGAGGCGCTCCGAACCAGCTTCATGGCTACCCATGAAAAAGAGCATCTCGACAAGGTCGTTACCGAGTTCTGCTCCATCGGCAAGGAACTCGGCGTTATCTGATCGACCAATCAGACCCATACCAGCGTGATCCCCGGCAAAAACCGGGGATTCGCATTTCAACGCCCGATCGAAGTACACCGCAAGTTCAGGAAAATGTGACTGATGGGACAAATAGGGCCTATGGAATTCCGGGGACTGATTCTTGAGATTTTTCATGTGCCCTATGGGACCCGTTCATCCGATTTATTCAAAGCCCACAGTGCCACATACCGTAATAGTTGCGCTTTTCTTTTTTTTT
>JAFGMZ010000106.1 GCA_016927285.1 Chlorobiaceae bacterium | reverse complement strand
CGGCCGTTCATCAGACTTTTCAGAAGTGACATTATGATCGTTAAACTGCTGGTTGTTTTTTCCGAAACAGCTTTATCTCATCGAGACAATATACGGTTTTATTATTGTCTTGTTGTCCACCAATCGTCACCGTAGTTGTAAAAGAGCTCTTCGCCTTTTGCGATATCACGCAGGGCGTAGAGGATCAGTACTGCTCCAAGTCCGGTGTCTTCGCGGTAGTAAGCTACATTCGGCGTTGAAGAGTGGTTAAAGAGCATGCCGTTTCCCATGGCGACAAGCCGTTTATGTTCGTCGCTGCCGTAAAACACATAGTTCAGCAATTCGCCTCCGACATCCTTGTCAGTTACTTCCAGAGCAGGACATCGCTCGACGATGTCGCCATTTCGGATAGGTTCGGCAGCGAAAGCTCCCCGTCCGCTCACGGTGGACGGTCCGATCCTGACCAAACAGTTTATTCCGGCCGCATGGCGTTTTTTTAAGAGCAGTCCGATTGCCAGTCCTGCAAGGAAACCGACGGCAAGGAGGGCGGAAACAATGGTGTAGAGGTTTTCCTGCATATGATAACTGTTTTTCAGAAAGAACGATATGTTACGAAAAATCGCCCGTTTTTTTCGAGCGAAGAGGTTTCTTTGTTGCCGGAATCATCTGCTTTCTTTTCGGGTTATACATTCCTGATAGAAACTTTACGATAAGTGTCCATGAATCCTGTCGTTTTGCTGCGTTATTGCTGGGCGTTTCCAAATACTGCGCTTGGATTGTTTCTGACGTTGCCGGCTTTGGTTTCCGGAGGAAAGATCAGGCTGATCGATGGCGTGCTGGAGATTTCAGGCAGGTCTACTGCCCGGGTGCTTCAAAGCATTCCTTTTGGCGGAGGAGCATTGGCCATGACGCTGGGTCATGTGGTGCTTGCCGTTGATGAAGCCGTGCATGAGCGATGGAGAGCGCATGAGCGTATGCATGTCAGCCAGTATGAACGGTGGGGCCCATTCTTTCTTCCAGCCTATTTTGCTGCTTATTTTATCGCAAGATTACGTGGAGAGGACGGATATACAGGAAACCGTTTCGAAGTCGAGGCCTTCGAGCGTGAACGGCGCGTTACATGATGAGGAGGTATTATCCCAATGGAAAGTGATTCGGAGAGTATTTCGCATGGCCCTCCGGTGCTGAAGATAAGCGGCCTTTCGAAAACCTATCTTATGGGGGAAGTCACGGTTGAGGCACTGAAACATGTTTCCATCGATTTTTTCTCCGGCGAACTGGTTGTGCTGCTCGGCGCTTCCGGCAGCGGCAAGTCAACCCTTCTGAACATTATCGGAGGTCTGGACGTGCCTTCTGAAGGTAAGCTGTTTTTTCATGGCCGCGAGATTACAGCGGCTACAGAGGCAGAGCTGACAGCTTATCGCCGCCGTTCCATCGGATTCGTTTTCCAGTTCTACAACCTGATCTCCAGCCTTTCAGCGCTGGAGAATGTGCAGCTTGTCACGGATATCGCCGAGGATCCCATGCAGGCGGAAGAAGCGCTCAGGCTTGTCGGCCTCGGTAACCGGCTGCACCATTTTCCCGCACAGCTTTCGGGTGGCGAGCAGCAGCGCGTCGCTATTGCGCGGGCTGTGGCCAAGCGCCCTGAATTGCTGTTGTGCGACGAGCCGACAGGCGCGCTGGATTTTCAGACCGGCAAGCTTGTTCTCGAGGTTATCGAGAAGGTTAATCGGGAGCTCGGTACGACAACGCTCGTTATTACCCATAACGCATCGATTGCCGGTATGGCAGACCGGGTCGTTCGACTTGGCAGCGGCACGGTGACCGAAGACCGCCGTAACTTCGTCAGAATGACGCCGTCGGAACTTGTCTGGTGAGTCTGCAATGAATCTGCTTGCTAAAAAAATGCTTCGGGAGCTGCTGCATCTTAAGGGGCAGATGCTGGCTGTAGCAGCGGTCGTAGCTTGCGGTATTTCGGTATTCGTTTCGATGAGCAGCGTGAAGTATTCGTTGGAGGCTTCTCGTGAACAATATTACAGCACATACCGGTTTTCTGATGTTTTTCTGCAGGTCAAGCGCGCGCCCGAGTTCTATCGGGAAGTCGTCAGCCGGATTCCGGGTGTGGCTTCGGTTAATTCGCGCATTGTTGCCGACGTGACGCTTGATGTGCCGGGACTTGACGAACCTGCTACCGGGAGGTTGATCTCTATTCCGGAGTACCGGACGGTACCGGTGCTGAACGACCTGTATATCGAACGGGGACGTTACATCGAGCCTGGAAATCCGGAGGAGGTTATTGCCAGTAAGCCCTTTCTCGAAGCTAACGGACTTTCTCCCGGCGACAGGATATCCGCGGTGATCAACGGACGCAAGAAACAGCTCGTCATTGTTGGTATGGGACTCTCTCCCGAATATATCTATGAGGTACAGCCCGGATCGTTTTTTCCCGACAAGAGGCGGTTCGGCGTTTTCTGGATGAGCCGAAGGGCGCTCGAATCGGCGCTCGACATGAGCGGGGCGTTCAACGATCTTACGCTGACGCTTGCGCATGGGGCTTCGGAAAAGGATATTATCATGCGCCTTGATACTATTTTCAGGCGTTATGGTTCTCTTGGGGCATATGGGCGCAGCGAGCAGCTTTCAGATCGCTTCATCGTCGATGAAATCAAGCAGGTAGGTATTCAGATCACCTTTCTTCCTGCTGTTTTTCTTGCCGTTGCGGTTTTTCTGCTCAATATGGTGCTTCGCCGGATCGTCGCTACCCAGCGAGATCAGATCGCCGTGCTTAAAGCGATGGGTTTTTCCAATGAAGAGGTCGGGTTCCACTACCTTGGCTTTGCCATGGTGCCGACTGCGGTTGGGGCTTTTGTCGGTACTTTGCTCGGTGTATGGCTGGGCAGAGAACTGATGAATATTTATGCTGATTTCTACAACTTTGCCGAGCTGGTTTACCTGTTCAGGTTCGAAGATGTCATACTTGCCGTACTGCTGAGCTTGGCTGCGGCTCTTATAGGGGCGCTCGGAGCAGTTCGCGGAGCCGTACAGCTGCCTCCTGCGGAAGCAATGCGTCCTGATTCGCCGGTTATTTTCAAGCATGGAGTTTTTGATCGTCCTTCGCTCCGGAAAAAGGTTTCGGTGCCGGTCAGAATCATCCTGCGCAATCTCGAACGGCGTCCATGGAAAGCTGCGCTTTCGGCGCTCATGATTTCGCTTGCCGTGGCAATTCTGATAGCTGGCAGATATACCTATGACGCCGTTGATCGCATGGTGCAGGTCGAGTTCAATGCAAAGCATCGTGAAGATGTTACCGTTGTCTTCAAGGATCCCATGCCTCCCTCGGTTGCTTACACGATCGCATCGTTTTCCGGCATACTCGAACATGAATACTATAGAGAAGAACCGGTCAGAATGCGTTTCGGACATCGCATGCGTCGCCAGTCGGTCAAGGGGCTGCAGTCGTCGAACGGCTTGCAGCGTCTTGTCGATAAAGAGAACCGTCAGGTAGAGCTGCCGACCTCAGGGATATTGCTTACTTCCGAGCTTGCCGGTATTCTCGGCGTGAAGCAGGGCGATATGTTGGGGATAGAGTTTCTTCAGGGGCGTCAGCAGCAGCGGGAGGTGAGAGTTGCAGGAACCATAGACGAGATTCTCGGACTTTCGGCCTACATGCATATCAGCGAGCTCGACAGTCTTGCCGGAGACGCGGGTGTATTCAATGCGGCTTATCTGCGTATAGACAAGACAAAAGCAGGAGAGCTCTACTCGGATTTCAAGAGTATACCGGGAGTCGGCAGCATCATGATGCTGCAAGCGCTCAAGGAGAGCTTTGACGAGCTGATTGCCGAAAGCATGATGACATCGACATTTATTCTTACATCGTTTGCCTGTGTGCTCGCATTTGCCGTTGTGTATAACGGCGCGAGGATATCGCTTTCCGAGCGGGCCAGGGAGCTGGTGAGTCTCAGGGTGCTTGGAATGACGAGGGCTGAAATTTCCTTTATACTGCTTGGCGAACAGGCGCTCCTGACCCTGTTTTCCATTCCGCCGGGTTTTTTTCTCGGTATTGGGCTTTCCTCGTTGCTTGCGATCGGGCTCAGCTCGGAACTCTACCGTTTGCCGCTTGTGTTCAGCCCCTATAACTTTCTTTTCGCGTTTGTCGTTGTTGTTCTTGTCTCGGCAGTTTCTGCAGCGGTTGTCAGACGCCGCCTTGTCGGACTCGATCTCGTAGAGGTCTTAAAAACCAGGGAATAACCATGATGACCTTTTCAAAAACCCGTCGAATAGCGGCTTTTTCTTTTGTGGCAGCGGCACTGCTTCTTTTTCTTGTTTTCAGGCCGTCACCGCTTCCTGTCGATTCGGGAGTGGTCTCAAAAGGTCCCCTTAGGGTTGTTCTCGAAGCCGAAGGGTTCTCGAGAGTTGAGGATCGTTTCGTGATCGCAGCCCCAGTATCCGGCCGGTTGGTCAGAATAGCGTTCAGTGAGGGGGATACCGTTGAAAAAGGAGCGACAGTCGCCGAACTGCTTCCGGTTGCGCTCGATGCAAGGGAGTACAGGGAAGCTTCCGCCCGAGCGGCGGCGGCCATGGCCGCGTATGATGAATCGCTTGCAAGAGAGCACCAGGCAGTACTGAACCTTGAGCAGGCGAATCGTCGTTCCATACGTTACAACAATCTCTATAGCGAGGGAGCCGTATCGAAGGAGGCATTCGAGCTGGCGCGAAACGAAGCCGATGTGCTCCGCAAAGAGGCGGATGCCGTGCGTTCAGCAACGGCTTCAGCAAGATTCTCCTTTGAAGCGCAGCAGGCCATCATCGACCGCCAGATCGCAGGCCGATCGGTCCGCATAGAAGCGCCCGTTTCAGGAAAGGTGCTGCGTCTTCACGAAAAAAGCGAGCGTGTCGTTGTGGCCGGCGTCCCGCTTGTCGATATAGGCGATCCCTCCGCAATTGAAATCGTTATCGATATTCTGTCGTCAGACGCTGTCCGGGTTAAACCCGGGAACAGAGTGCTCGTCGAAGAGTGGGGGGGAGGCAGTCCTCTCGAAGCGGTAGTGAAGAGCGTAGAACCAGCGGCTTTTACGAAGATTTCGGCGCTTGGCATCGAGGAGAAACGGGTAAACATCATCGCGGCACTCAAGCGTTATGAGCCGAAACTCGGAGATAATTTCAGGGTACAGGCCAGTATCGTGCTTCGCGAAAAGAGCCGTTCTCTGCTGGTGCCGGTAAGCAGTCTGTTCAGAGGTTCCGGTGGATGGCAGGTGTTCGTCATCGAAAGCGGGAAGGCTGTGCGCAAACCGGTAGTAATCGGTCTGCGCAGCGCTTTTCATGCAGAGGTTCTCGACGGACTTGACGATGGCGACAGGGTTGTCGTTCATCCGACGAACGAACTTGGAGATGGCATGAGGGTCATTTTCAGGGAGTGATCAAATCACCTGAACCAGAGAGAGTCCGGATAACGCTCGTGCAGTTTACGGTCGAGGCCGAGCCAGTGGCCAGAAGGAAGCAGCAGCATCAAAACCGAATAGATCATAAACGGTGGCAGGGTAAGGTTGTAGAACCCTCCGGCAGCGAAGTTAAGCACAAGAAAAAGCGCAAAAGCCGCATTGGCGCGCACGGTTAATCCGAGCGCAAGGCATATTCCTATTATCAGTTCGCCAATGGTAACGATCCATGCTATCGGCAGGGCGAGAGGGATGGCGAACTGTTCGAGGTAGAAGATCTGGAAGTCATTCAGTTGGGGCGGATCCGTGAGCCGCTGGGTAAAAAAGCCATACATTTTGTCGGTCCAGAGCCATTCCCGCACGAATTTATGCCAGAACCCATAAAGAAAAAAGATTGCGAAAATATACCGTCCGGCAAGGAACATCGTAATTCCCGCCGTCTGCAGCGGATGCAGCCTTATATACTCTTTGTTCCAGGAAAAGGTACTCATAATGCGCTTTGTTAATCGTTTATCATGATGGTTGGAATATAAGAAATTTTCGGAAGTCAGGATGGGAAGAGGGGAAGACCTGATTTTCAGCCATCCAGCCATCCGGATTTTTACTCATGGATTAACTCGGCAATCGAATTATCTCCCGAAATTTTACATCAGATTCTGGGGGTCAACGTCGATGGTGATGGAGAGTCCGGCTTTTCGATAGCGCGCAGTGTAGGTGTTAAGCTGCTGGCGGATAAAGGCAGGGGAAAGTTTGCCGGAAAATATTTTTACGAGTAGCTGGTAGCGGAACCGGCCTTTAAGTTTTGCTATGCAGGCTGGTGCCGGACCGAGCAGTATGGCGTTTGCGGCAGGAAGGTGTTTTTCAAGTTCTTTTCTGAACGAGAGCGCGGCTGTTTCAGCGTTTTTTTCTTCGGTTGCGGAGAACTCGAATTTTACCAGTTTTGATGATGGAGGGTATTGAAGGGCTGTTCTCAATGCCATTTCTTTTTCGAAGAATTTTTCATAGCGGCCTTCGAGCAAGGAGCGGAATACATCATTCTCAAGATCGTAGACCTGAAGGTATACTTCTCCGGGAATAGATGCGCGGCCAGCTCTTCCTGCGACCTGGGTCAGTAGCGAATACATGCGCTCGGCTGCTCTGAAATCCGGTATGTT
>JAFGMZ010000105.1 GCA_016927285.1 Chlorobiaceae bacterium | reverse complement strand
AATTTCCGTTACGGGCAGTTCGGACATACATAATGAGTCGATTGATGCCGAAGCTTGTGTGAAAAAGGTTTCCTTGATCGGTAAGATGCTTTCGATAAAAGGTTTACGGCAATCTTTGAGAGAATCTGCTATCAGGGATGGCGCAGCTTCTATGCTGAGCGTAACGTTGTGGTCCGGTCCGTAGCGGTTAGTATTGGATTTGATGACGATGTAGTGTTCGGGTTTCCACTCTCTTATCGATGCTGACGGCTGGCGACCGATCAGCGGGCCACCGAAGTGTATGACGGTATCAGGTCGGAAATGTTCCGGAAAATGTGATGACTGGAAAGCGAGCTGCAGCGGAGGGAATGATCGGTCGAAGCGAAGGCCTGAGGAGAGATCCGCATAGAGAGGGATGTTCAGATTGCGGGCCAGGTTGCCTACGGCAATTGCGTCGGTGCTTTGTCCGAGTCGGCCTGCAATGAAAAACGGCTGTCGTGAGCCAGACAGGATTTGTTTCAGCATCCGGATGCTTGCATGGCTTGCTACGTGAGTCTGTCGTTCGTTGCGGGAGAGGGGTTCGCGTCCGTCGATCCATTCCGCAACCGGGGCAAGCCATGGATCGTGCATGTCGGGTATTACCGGTTCAAATGGTTCTCTGAACGGGATATTCATATGGACCGGTCCGGGCATCGCCCCGGAAGTTCTCGATACGGCATGATCGATTGTTGTTATCACGGAACGGAGAGGGATGTCCGGCGAAGGTTCGGGCAGGCGGAAGTTCCATCGGCTGTAGCTGCCGAATATATCAACTTGACGGATGGTCTGGTTTGCGCCGGTTTCAAGCAGTTCGAACGGCCTGTCGGCCGAGAGTATCAGCATCGGCTGGCAGGCTGTCGATGCTTCGACAACTGCGGGGTAATAATTCGCGACTGCCGTTCCGGAAGTGCATATCAGTACTGCCGGATTGCCGGTAGCCCGTGCGTAGCCGACGGCGAAAAAACCTGCTGAGCGTTCATCGGGAAATACTTTCCAGGATGCTTCCGGATGCCGTGCAACGGCGACCGTCAGAGGAGTGGAGCGTGATCCCGGCGAGATGCAGAAGATTCCCGCACCGAGCCTGACAAGTTCATCGATGATGATCCGGCTCCACAGCGAGGTGATTTCCCGGTTGTTCATACGTGCAGACGGGTAATTGCCATGATGTCACCGATTTTCTCTTCTATTTCCTGCCATTCAAGATCAGGGTCCGAACCTTTGACGAGGCCGGCTCCGGAGTACAGGCTGGTTGTTGTACCGTTGACCAGCGCAGAACGGATGCCCACCGAGAACTCTGCGCTGTCGCGGCTGATCCAGCCTACAGGAGCAGCGTACCAGCCTCTGCAGAACGGTTCGAGTTGCATGATCTTTTCCATTGCAGCATCTTTCGGTACGCCTCCTACTGCAGGAGTGGGATGCAGCAGCGAGAGAACGGTACTGTCGCTGCTGCATTCAGGTTTCAGGGTTGCCGTACATCGGGTGTAGAGATGAGCAAGACGGTTCAGTTGCAGCACGCGGAGGTTATCTTCCATTTTTACCAGGCTTGATATCGATTGCAGCTCCTGGTAGATGGTGTCCTTGACGAATGCGTGTTCCCGGATGTCTTTTTCTGAATTGAGCAGCATTTCCGATGCCATCTTGTCGCTGCCGTTGATAGTTTCTTTCATGAAGGTGCCGGCCAGCGCTTCTGTGAGGATCGTCTGACCGTCACGCCGGTAGAGCCTTTCAGGCGTGAAACTGATGAACGCGAGGTTTTCTTCAGGTTCGAATGCGAACCGGTATGTTGCGTTTTGAGGATAGGGGTAGTTAATAAGAAAGAGCAGTGGTGAAAAGCCGCTTTCGAATTGCAGAACTGTTTGCCTTGCGAGCATGATCTTCTGCATTTCTTCCGATTCGAAAAGATTGAGTGCTTTTTCGCATCGTTCCGTCCAGATTTTTCTGTCCGGAATGCAGACGACCTTTTTCAGTTCCGGCAGCGGTTTTTTACGGATAAGTCCGGTTTCTGAATCGATGGCAGCAAGTGCGGAGATAAGTATATCGGCTTTTTTTTCGGCATCCGACGCTTTTTCGATCCAGAGGTGGCTGGTCAGCCTGAATGAACCCTGTTCTTCGGTCAGCTGAACCAGCGGCAGCACGAAAGAAAATGCGGGAAACGCATCCCATGTTCCGTCATGTTTTTCGATGCTGTTGAAACGGAACCCGCCTAAATAACGGGCGGCCGGGTTTTTTTTTGAGAGTTTACTGATGAGCAGTTCGAAGTTTTCAGTATTTGGGCAGCGTTCGTCGTGCCCTATACTATCTGCTGCTCCGATTCCTGCAATGGTATAACTTTTTTCTCGGTTCATCCAGAATGCTCTGGGAAAAAGCCGTTGGCTTTCGAGCCAATGCAGGGGATCAATCGGTTTTATCGGTTGGCTGAAGGTATAGAGTCCAGGCGTCAGCGGGAGGGTTGTTGATCGGGAACGAGCTGCTATGGCATTACGGAGCACAGTAACCGCCTTTTCGATGGACAGGGAGTCCTGATCAGGGATGATAATGTTGTTCTGCTGTTCAGTCATAAGTATTACGTGCCGTTATCTAATACTACGCCCTGAAAGAAGTTGTCTGCAGGTTTCATGGACAATCTCCGGAAAACAGGCTTTCCATCTTTTCTCAAACAGCTACAGAGCCCGACAGACTGACAGAGAAACAGGTAAGCGGTTCATGGGTTATCGCAGCACAACCGGCCTTAACCGAAAAAGACTATTGCTCTGCGGAGTCAGTTCTGTTGACATGGTTTTTCAGAGAGACGGCAAGATAATTGTTTTTCTTAACAAGCAATTCATAAATTTCTTCTGCTTCGGCAACCCTTCCGGAGCGCGCGTAACAGACACCCAGATTGTAATAGGCTTCATCGAAGGAGATGCTGTTTTCGATGGCTCGCTTGTATGCATCAATTGCTTCGGGGTAGTTGCGCATTTGCATGTATGCATTGCCAAGGTCATAATTTCTCAGCGAATCGTTCGGGGCTAGTGCCTGATGCTTTTTGAAATAGCCAAGAGCTTCGCTGTAGTTTCCCTGATTGAAGCTGGCAGCTCCGAGAGCTGGCAGGATATTTTCAAGGTTCGGATCGATAGCGAGTGCTTTGCTGTAGGCTTCTTCAGCTTTGCGGTATTGTTGCTGCCGGGCATAGGCGTTGCCAAGGCGGAACCACGAGGATGCATCTTCAGATTGCCTCCAGGCTTCCTGCTGCAATGTTTCTATCTCCTTTGAAGGTTTGCCGCCGCATGATGCAGCGCTTCCAAGGCCAGCAACAATTGCCAGCAGAATCAGCGGTTTTGCGGTTATCCTGAAATGTTTTCGTACATGAATCATAGAAAATTAATATAATTACTCTTGCAATTATCTGCCAATCTCTGATTGAACACCGGCGGCGGCCCAATCATTTCAACTAATTCACATTGATTCATTATTGTTATGAAAACAGAATTCAGGGTATCCGGAATGCATTGTTCCGGATGTGAAGTGCTTTTGAAAGAGGAGCTGCAGGAATTCGAAGGCGTTGATGCTGTCCGCGTTTCATACCCGGAGGGGATTGTTGAGATTGTTTATGATGCGGATCTGCTCGGTAAGGAGGTAATTGCTGCAGTGATCGGCGAGCATGGATTCAAGGTGGTTTCATAAGTGACTGGTAACGGTATGGCATGTGAAAAATCAGGACGGCTTGCGGTGCTTATCGATGCTGATAACACCCAGCCGTCAATTATCGAGGGACTTCTTGCCGAAATCGCACAGTACGGTACGGCAAGCGTAAGGAGGATTTACGGAGACTGGACATCGACAGCACTGAAAAGCTGGAAGGAGCTTCTTCTGCAGCATTCGATACAGCCCATACAGCAGTTTGGCTATACAAAAGGCAAGAATGCTACCGACAGTGCCATGATCATCGATGCCATGGATTTGCTTTATACCGGGAAATTCGATGGCTTTTGCATTGTCTCCAGCGACAGCGACTTTACAAAACTTGCCTCCCGATTGCGGGAATCAGGATTGACCGTCTATGGATTCGGCGAGAAAAAAACGCCGTCTCCGTTTGTTTCGGCATGCGACAAGTTCATTTATACCGAACTGCTTCGTGATAGAATGAATGAAAATGAGGTTATCGTAAAAAAAACCGCAGCAGAACTGAAAATGGACAGCCGACTTGTCAGGCTGCTCAGAAATGCAGTGGAATCCTCTTCCGATGAAAGCGGATGGGCTCATCTTGCTACGCTTGGTGCCAATATAGCCAAACAGTTGCCCGAGTTTGACCCCCGTAACTACGGATATGGAAAACTCGGCGAACTGATCAGAGCGACACAACTGTTCGAGGTGAGCGAGCGACTGATAGGGGATGGGCCTTCAAAAGCGGTTTATGTCAGGGATAAACGCAAAAAAAATGAATCATGAACCATCTTGACCCGCATTCGTTTACCGGTTTGTTCCGGATGAACACGGTGTTATTGTTTCTGTTGCTTTTTGCGCTACAACCTTGAAACCCGAAAACGGGAGTTTGCAAAACCGCCGCTGAAGGCTGAAGGCAGGCTGACCAGGATATGGTATGAAGCTGCGGGCGATATCGGTTCGGTTGAGGTTTTCAGGAACTATCTCAATGAATTGCGTTCAAAAGGGTTCGTCATTCTCTATGATTCCGGAAAAGACCCTGCCGTTGCGAAATGGACGAACTATCTGGCACCTTTCGGTGATATGAAGCCCCGAACCAGTCGGAGTTACTATATATGGGCACCTCTATTTATTGTCGTGAGAAGCCCGGGGACAAGGCGGACGGAGCGGAAAAACCGGAGTGTACACGGCGTACATGAGGATT
>JAFGMZ010000104.1 GCA_016927285.1 Chlorobiaceae bacterium | reverse complement strand
ATACCGGTCATCGAACAGCCGTTGCAAAGAAAATATCGAAGACACCTTCGTTTGGGGTATCTCCAACGCAGCAAGCATATAGGGTTCCGAAAGCATACCGAGGCCGGCGCCGATAAGTTCCGGGCTGAAGAGTTTCACCTCGCTAAACGGGGCGAGCTGCATGCGTGTCGCAAGCAGTTCGCCGGCTGAAGCTGATTCATTGGAAAAATATGGCTGCGATGTTCCCGTTTTGCGCATCAACTCCCGTTGTGCGTTATCGCTCATGCCTCTTATGATGACCAGCTCGTTGCTTTTATTTCCAGAAACGATCGCCTCCCCTTCCGAAAAGGGCTCTGCTGTCGCGACACCGTCAATTGAAACAATGTCATCAAGCAGGCGGTCATCGACAGCCATCGAGCCCCCGTACCGAGATACAAGCTGTACCTGACCTTCGATGGTCGTAAACATGTCGTAGGCAAGCTTCTGAAATCCGTTCAGTACGCTCATGACGATCAAAAGCGTACTGACTCCGGTAACGATTCCAGCAAGGCTGATTGCGGAAATGACATTGATAACTCTGAACCGTTTACGGGCAAAGCTGAACCGGCGGGCTATCCAAAATGCAGTATTCATACACACAAGGTTCTGTCAGGTAGTCAATGCTGTGCCTGGTTTGAGTGACGACGCTATACGGGCAGGTATAAACGCAAAAAGCATGGTCAGCACAAGTACTGCCAGACCTACCATCAGGTAATCGAAGGGATCGATCATGAGAGGAACATAACTGATGAAATAACTCTTTTCAGGCAGCCTGATGAGATGGAATCGCTGCTCGAAAAGGGTCAGTAATAGCGCGAAAACCGCACCGGAAGAGATTCCGGCCAGAGCGATCAGCAGAGACTGACTCAGAAAAATTCGGCTGATTTGTCGCGGTTCGAGCCCAAGAGCGGCAAGCATGCCGATTTCGCGGGTTTTTTCGATAACCAGCACCAGGAGAGTTGAGATGATGTTGAAGACGGCCACGATAGTGATGGTGATGATCAGCAGCGGAGTAATGTTTTTCTGTAGTTTCAGCCATTCGAACAGGTTGGCATAACGCTCGAACACCGTGTAGGTATAAAAGGGAAATTCCAGCTTCTCTGACAGTTCCTGCGCGATGGAGCCGATTATGCGGGCGTCCTGGACTTCGATATCGTATCCGCTGATCATGCCGGGATTGAATCGCCGCTGCAGTGCTTCAATGGAACCGAGAACAACGGTATCGTCAAAACCATCCTGCAGACCGGATTCGTATATACCGCTGACCAGCCCTGTTTCAAGGTCGAGAGACGAGAGCAGGCCGACAATATCCTGATTTTTTCCGCCGATCTCCATAGTACCTGTTTTGTCAAGACCAGCAAGCAATACCTTATCTCCGGGTTTCACGCCAAGTTTCTCTGCCATCGATTTGCCGAGATAGAGCGAAAGCATATCCTTGTTTTCAATATTTCGCGCAATTTGTGTTTCACGGATACCGTAGCGCTCAAGAAACAGCATCTTTTCGTTTTCCGTAACACCCTTTATCACTGCCGGACGGACTGCAAGACCCTCTTCGGGTGTTCGTTTGCGGCCCTGCAGCATAAAGTTTTTTTCAAGAAACGGAGAAGCCGACACCACGCCAGGGGTGTCGGCCAGAAGACGTTGATCGTAACGGCTTCCGGTGAAGTACTGTTTATCCGTCTGGCGAACCTGAATGTGTGACGTGAAGCTGATGAGTTTGTTTTCCACGCTTGTGGCAAATCCCTTGACGATGGAGAGCGTGAGAATAAGGGCGGCCGTACCGACAGCAATGCCTGTTACCGACGCAAGGACGATAAAAGCCGGCCTTGAACCGTTTCGTTCCCTGAAAGCAAACCGTTTGGCGATATAGAGCATGGGATTCATTCGTTCTCCTCTCCGTTGCTGATAGCAGAGAACGTGCACACCCGATTCCTGCCGCTCGATTTGGCATGATAGAGGGCGCGATCAGCATTATTGATGAGGGTATACCAGTCCGTTGCATCCTGAGGAAACGATGCAATACCGATACTGACCGTCATGCGACCTTCCGGTTGACCTCGTTCATGCGCTATCGGCTCAGCGCAGATGATCAGCCTCAGGCGCTCTGAAATCTGCATCGCGGTCTCGGTTCCTGTCTGCGGGAACAGTACCGTAAACTCCTCTCCTCCGAATCGTGAAGGCATGTCGGATGCGCGGCACTGATCGGCTATGACGTCGGCAAGCTGTTCCAGCACCTGATCGCCGGCTACATGACCATGTTTGTCGTTATATCGTTTGAAGTGGTCGATATCGATCATGGCAATCGATACCATGTTTCCGGCTTTTTTTGACCGTTCAATCTCCATGATGAGATGTTCTTTGAAGTGTCGGTAATTATACAGATTTGTTTTCTCGTCACGAATAAAGAGCTCATCAAGTTTTTTGTTTTTGGCTTCGATATCGCTGCAGAATTCAGCGAGGGTATCGGTTATACGTGAAATTTCACTTGAATGTGGAGACAACACAAGGTCATGACGTATCTCTTCTGCTGTGTCATGGATGCTTTCCGGGATAGACCGGTTTATCTGGCTGATTTTTTGAGTCAGTCTCGACAACGGAATCAGGGTCATCGTGTAATTCCTGTGGAATTCTTTCCAGGAAGCTACAAACAAAAGCAGAAATATGGATGCGACAGACAGGATAAACAGATTGCTTGCTCGAATGCTGTCATCAAGTGACGAGTGGAACCCCAGATCCGCCTGCTTTATTGCCTTGTCGATGACAAGAAATATTTCGTGATCGGTTCCGGTAAGATTCCGTAGGCCTTCACGCTGACCGGTCAACGCTCCTGCGATGTCGGGATTTCCAGCAGCGGCAGCGGATTCAATCACGTTATCGAGCATAAAGAGCATAACCCTGTAATCCTCATAAGTTTTCGTTTCCGTTTTATGGCTGCGTTCTGCGAGAGCAGCAGCTTTCCCTTTCAATGCAACAAGATCGACGGAAAGTGCCTGCTTATGCATCACGGTCTTTACAAGTGCATTCCTGTAAAGCACAAAACCGCCGGTGACTGCAATTGCGAGAAGCACGAGTACAATACCCTCCATCGCAAGAAGGTTCAGTCTTGCCGGTTGATTTGTTTCAGCAGATCTCTTCATTCGCTTATTTCAGGATTATGGTTCTCGGTACCTGCCGGAAAGGGGCGAGATAACTCCGCTCAAACCCTTTCTGGCCATCTTTCGAAAGCCATGATCCAAGGCCAGCCGCAAGCGGATTGCCCGAAAGGTATATGTAGTGGACGATAGTTGCAAGAGGGTATGTACCATCGAAAATGTGCTGTTCGGATGGCAGCGTAGCCCTGGCTTTCTGTTCGTCTGATAAAACAGGAACAATGCGCACGAGATCGCGGATATGAGCTGGCAGCGCAAGCTCGTTGTAGGAAGAGAGAAAAAGCAGACCGATCACTCCCGTGTCCGAAGCTGTTTTTACGGCCAACAGGCTGTCTGAGGGCGCCTGCAATGCATGGATGGTCGATTTTTCGATATGCAGCTGATCGCGCAGCGTTAACAGCAGGCGATAATTATTTTCGGTTATCAGAGGGACGAGGTCTCCTGCTGACCGGAGTTTTCCCGAAAGCATCATCGCTATGGTGCTGGTGGAGAGCGAATCCGGAGCGCTGCGCCTGTTTACGATGCAGATTACAGCATCGCGAGCCACAGGTTCTTTTCTGCCGCGCCAGGCTTTGTCGAGAAGCAGCGAATCTTCCCCTGCAGAAAGCGAGCCGCAGACAAGTACAGCTCCAGCCTGTTTATTCAGCAGGCTCGACAGAATGTGTTCAGGAGCAACCGCATTAACGCTAATGCGGGTATCGGGATAGTAGGTCTGAAATATCGCTGCCTGCTCACGGGAGACATCGAGAATCGACCTTTCAGTGTTAAGCTGCAGAGTCCCGGAAATTGCTGATGGGCGTTTCGTGTTCGTATTTTCCTTTCCTCCGCAACCGGCAGCCAGCAGCGGTATCAGCAGCGTTGCAATGAACAGCGTCACCCGCAGAAGCCCCGGACAACCTGAATTCCAAATATCTTTGCGCGTAACGCAGATTCGTTTTTTCGATACCATAGTCGTTCGATAAAGTTCACATCTGTTACAGAGGAGTAAAAAATTCCCGGGTATTCTTGATAATTCCTTCAAAAAGTGTATTATATTCACTTTCATGAATAATTATTCATGCGATGAATACATATTCATATCAGGTATCCTGTTTTTTCTGAGTGAATTACTTTTCAATATCGGAAAAATAGTATATCATCGCAGATTTTAGCCGGTATTTTCATTCATCTTCTGAGGAAGACATGCAACAAAAAGAAATGCAGGACGGCAAGCCCCGGTCGGTTTCAGTCATCGGAGCATCGGGATACTCCGGTGCAGAACTTGTGCGTCTGCTGCTTCGCCATCCCGCTGTGGAGATCGATACGCTTTATGCGTTCTCCCAGACAGGTAAACGCTTTTCCGATCTCTACCCTTCGGTAACCTGCGACAGGGAGTTCCTCCGTTACGAGGGTGAGGCCGTCAGCGATATCTATTTTCTCGCACTGCCGCATGGAGAAGCGCTCACTATTGTGCCGGAACTTGTTCGTGCCGGCAAGCAGGTGATCGATCTTTCCGGAGATTTCAGGCTGAAAAGTCCCGATGAACATGAACGGTTCTACCGGCAGGTAAAACCCGCGGATGCATGGATGCCCTACGCTATGCCGGAACTCTCGCGGAACGATATAGCCAGCGCGGAAGCAGTCAGTAATCCCGGCTGTTATGCAACAAGCATTATACTTGGGCTTGCGCCGCTTTTCCTTGGAAAGGATCATTCTGTTAAGATCAAAAGCGTGAACTGCACCGCGGTTTCAGGCCTTTCAGGCGCAGGAAGAACCAGTAAAACTGAACTTTCATTTTCGGAGATGAGCGAAAACATGCGAGCATATAAAGTCGGCCAGCATCAGCACACTCCGGAAATTATGCAGGCCCTTGGTACATCAGCATCTTCGCCTTCATTCGACTTCATATTCACGCCGATGATCGGGCCGTTTACGCGGGGTATTTATTCGGTTCTCAGCATATCGTACGAGGGAGAATTCTGCAAGGATTCAGCCGATGAACTGTATCGTAATTTCTATACAGACGCACCCTTCGTGAGGGTTCGCGGGAGTATGACCGAAGTGCGCCATGTCGCAATGACCAATTACTGCGATATTCATATTGCCCACGGACCTGAAAACGGACGCCTGGTGATCGTCAGCGCAATTGACAACCTGCTCAAAGGAGCTGCCGGTCAGGCTATTCAGAACATGAATATTATGCTCGGATTAGAAGAAACGCTTGGTCTGCTCTGATACCATAAACCCGATTACCGCAGTGAAACTGAACTTACCGAAAGCTTTCGACGTCATCAGGGAACTCGACATGGCCACTTCGTGGCCCGGTCACGTCACTCCCCTGCCCGCTTCGGATATCGACAATTCCGGATTCTGGCCCGATGGATTTCATGCAGCGGGAATTCCTGCCGCCATCAAGGACGATAAAAAGGATATCATGCTGCTGCTTTGCGATCAGCCGGCAGCCGCGGCCGCGATTTTCACGACTAACCTCTGCTGTGCGGCGCCAGTAACGCTTTCGAAAAGTCACCTGTTGCAGAGCTGCGGCGTCATGCGCGCGGTCATCTGTAACAGTGGCAATGCAAATGCAGCAACAGGTCCGCAGGGTGAAGCCGATTCGGCGTCGATGGCTGCAGAGATCGCTCGACTGTTCGGTTTCGATCCAAAAGAGGTAATCGTGGCATCAACAGGGGTAATCGGTCAACCCCTTCCTGTACAGAAAATGCTTGCTGCCATGCAGCAGTTGCCGCAGGCTCTTGACGCGAATTCATGCTTCGATGCTGCTGAAGCCATCATGACCACGGACACTTTTCCTAAATTATTAGCAATAGATGTCCGGCTCTCTTCCGGGACGGCAAGAATCTGCGGCATTGCCAAAGGATCGGGCATGATCTGCCCCGACATGGCAA
Organism: Chlorobiaceae bacterium; assembly: GCA_016927285.1. Classification (GTDB taxonomy): domain Bacteria; phylum Bacteroidota; class Chlorobiia; order Chlorobiales; family Chlorobiaceae; genus Chlorobium. Next base: position 9,846 of record JAFGMZ010000104.1, on the reverse strand, counting down.
CCATGCTGGCGTTTCTGGCTACCGACGCATCGGTATCGCCGGCTCAGCTCAGGCATCTGCTCGTAAAAGCAAACGAGGACAGTTTCAATGCAATTACCGTCGATGGCGACACCAGCACTAACGACATGGTTTCGATACTTGCCGGAGGCACCGGCCCGTTTGTGGAGGAAGGCAGCGAGGATGAAGCCCTTTTCGCTGAAGCGCTTGAAGCGCTGATGACCTTTCTCGCAAAACTTATCGTCATGGACGGCGAAGGAGCTACAAAGCTTGTTGGCATCAGGGTCAATGGCGCCCGCTCGACAGCGGAAGCCAGGCTGGCCGCTAAAACCATAGCAAACTCCCCTCTCGTAAAAACCGCCCTGCATGGCGAGGACGCTAACTGGGGCAGGATCATTGCCGCAGCAGGACGTTCCGGAGCTGTTTTCAATCAGGAAGAGATCGAAATCCGTTTCGATGATCTTCCCATCCTTGAAAAAGGATTCAATGCGGTTTTTTCCGAGGAAAAAGCCGCACTTATTCTGAAAAAACCGGCATATACCATAACCGTCACGCTTGGAACCGGTACGGGAACGGCATTGGTTTGGACCTGCGACCTGAGTAAAGAGTATATTGAAATCAACGGCAGCTACAGGAGCTGATCCATTTTTTTAACCATAATCGTAATATCCTGTCGAGAATGAACCCTTTATGCAGTGAACTGATGTCCGAAAGAATTCCCCCCGATGCTGGTATCGGCCAGGTACTTATCGAGGCACTTCCCTATATCCGCAAATTCGAGGGCAAAACATTCGTCATCAAGTACGGCGGCTCGGCCATGAAAGATGAGCGGCTCAAGAACAGCTTCGCCCAGAATGTCACTCTGCTGAGAAAGGTCGGTATCAACGTGGTGCTGGTGCATGGAGGCGGCGATGCGATTACAAAAACCGCCCACAAGCTCGGACTTGTTTCGCAGTTTGTTCACGGCAAGCGGATAACCGATCAGGAGATGATTTCGGTTGTACAGATGACCCTTGCCGGTAAAGTTAATCAGGACATTGTCCGCCTGCTGAGCGACCATGGCGGAAAAGCCGTCGGCGTAAGCGGTTTCGATGCCGATACCATTTTGGCCGTTCCCGGGCCGAATGCCGAAAAACTCGGCCTTGTCGGCGATGTCAAGCATGTTGACACAGCCTATATCGATCTGCTCTGTAAAGCGGGACTTATTCCTGTGATTGCGCCTGTGGGTTTCGACCTTGACGGAAATATCTACAATATCAATGCGGACGATGCCGCCAGCAGTATTGCCATTGCCCTCAAGGCCGAAAAACTTATCTATGTAAGCGATGTCGAGGGCATCCAGGTTGGCGATAAAATTCTGAAAACGCTCTGCAAGGCTGAGGCTGCGGACTTCATCGAACGAGGCATCATTTCCGGAGGAATGATTCCCAAGGTACTTTCCGCATTTAAAACCCTTGACGGCGGAGCAGGAAAAATCCATCTGATCGACGGCAAATTCACCCACTCTCTCCTGCTTGAAATATTTACGCATGAAGGCGTTGGTACGCAATTTATCGCCGAACAGGATAACAATCAATCCGAAAAAAAGTAACCTCTTATGGAAGAACATGTTCTGAAGCAGGTTCATGCCGGGAAACGAGATTTCCTTGGTTTTTCTCATCTCGACGCAGCAAAAATAATCGAACTATTCGATTATTCGCTTTTTATAAAACGCAAGAGAACGGAACGATCGTCCGGAGATCCTTTTCTGCCGTTGAAGGACAGGACGGTCGCCATGATATTCAGCAAACCCTCGCTTCGCACGAGGGTATCATTCGAACTCGGTATTCATGAACTTGGCGGCTATGCCATCAACCTTGAAGGCAAGTCTATCGGCGTCGGGTCAAGAGAATCCGTCGAGGATATCGCTCGTCTGCTTTCACGCTATAACGACGCCATCGTCGCCCGACTTCATGAGCATAGCGTCATAGAAGGACTTGCTGCTAACGCTTCCATACCGGTGGTCAACGCACTGACTGACCTGTCGCATCCCTGTCAGGTGCTTGCCGACGCCTTTACCCTTTATGAAAAAGGGTTGTGGCATAAAGACATCAAAGTAGTGTTCGTCGGTGACGGCAATAACGTCGCAAACTCATGGATCGAACTTGCCGGTATCCTGCCCTTTCACTTCGTACTTGCTTGCCCGGAAGGATACACTCCCGACAGTGGTCTGCTCGATGCCGCACGTAACGCTGGAATCAGCCGGATTGAGGTTATCCACGATCCGGAAGCGGCGGTTTCCGATGCCGATGTGCTCTATACCGACGTCTGGACAAGCATGGGTCAGGAAGACGAACAGGAGGAGCGGCTCAGGATATTCGCCCCATACCAGATCAACAGCCGTCTGCTTGGTCTGGCAAAACCCTCAGCCGTCGTCATGCACTGCATGCCGGCACACAGGGGACAGGAAATCACTGCCGAGGTGATGGACGGACCGCAATCAGTGGTAATCGATGAAGCTGAAAACCGGCTGCATGTCCAGAAAGCGTTGATGGTAAAACTGCTCAACCATGAAGAGTACCGGAAGTTTCATCTGACCCACCGGCTGCTCAATGCCGCCAAAAACATCAAGGGCTGAGAATCGATGCACAAGCAAGCCCGGCAGATGAAAATCAAGGAGATACTCAACCTTCATGAGGTTGGCAACCAGCACGATCTGTTGCGTCTGCTTGATGAAAACGGCATCAAGGTAGCCCAGGCAACCCTTTCTCGCGATTGTTCGGAACTCGGCATTGTCCGTTCAAGGGGTTTGAAAGGCTACCGACTTGCCCTTCCCGAAGATAACCCCGGCAATATCATAAAGGGACTGGTCGGTGTAGAAGTGCTTTCCATTCACTCCAACGAGACCGCGATTATTGTCAGAACACTTCCTGGCAGGGCTCACGGCGTGGGATCGTTCATCGATCAGTTGAAAAATCCCATGATTCTCGGCACCATTGCCGGTGACGATACGGTTCTTGTCATTCCCGTTTCGGTATCGCAGATTTCGCAGGTGATATCCTATATTCAAGAAAATCTTTTCAAAAACTGATTAACAACAACGTAACGCATGAGCAAGGAAAAAATCGCTATTGCCTACTCCGGAGGACTCGATACCTCCGTGATGATCAAATGGCTTAAAGACAAATACGATGCAGAAATCGTCGCCGTAACCGGCAACCTCGGCCAGCAGAAAGAGATCGAGAATCTCGAATCGAAAGCGCTTTCTACAGGAGCTTCAGCATTTCAGTTTCTGGATCTTCGCAAGGAATTTGTTGAAGAGTACATCTGGAAAGCCCTCAAAGCCGGAGCGCTCTATGAGGATGTCTACCCCCTGGCAACAGCTCTCGGACGTCCGCTTCTTGCCAAAGCCATTGTTGATGCCGCACTTGCCGAAGGGTGCACCATGCTTGCACACGGTTGTACCGGCAAAGGAAACGACCAGGTTCGTTTCGAGGTAACATTCGCTTCGCTTGCTCCCCATCTGAAAATTCTCGCTCCGCTGCGCGAATGGGAATTCACCTCGCGCGAAGCAGAAATAGCCTATGCCCTCGAACATAACATACCGGTATCGGCAACAAAGAAAAGTCCGTACTCCATAGACGAGAACATCTGGGGTATCAGCATCGAATGCGGTGTGCTCGAAGATCCGATGGTAACTCCTCCTGAAGATGCCTACCAGATCACGACCTCTCCGGAAAAAGCGCCCGATATTCCGGCATCGGTAGAAATCGAATTTGAGCAAGGCGTGCCTGTAGCGCTTGACGGCGAACGCATGAGCGGTCTCGAGATGATCATGAAACTCAACGATACCGGCTCTGCTCATGGTATCGGACGTCTCGATATGATCGAGAACAGGGTTGTCGGCATCAAATCTCGTGAAATCTACGAAGCGCCGGCAGCCACCATTCTGCACTTCGCGCATCGCGAACTCGAACGCCTGACCCTCGAAAAAACGGTCTTCCAGTATAAAAAGAATATCAGCCAGGACTACGCCAATATCATATACAACGGCACATGGTTCTCGCCGATGCGCAAAGCGCTGGATGCGTTCGTTGACGAAACCCAGAAACCGGTTACCGGCCTGGTTCGCCTGAAGCTTTACAAAGGCTCTGTTTCGCTGCTCGGAAGAAACTCGCCTTATTCGCTCTACAACGAGGAACTCGCAACCTATACCGAATCGGACACCTTCAATCATAAGGCGGCAGCAGGGTTCATTCACCTCTACGGACTCGGGCTGAAAACCTTCAGCGAAGTCAATCCCGGCTTGTAAGCGTTCTCATCCGTCACACATTGCGCAGGCCATTCTGTTCCGGCCTGCGCACCTGTTCGTGTCTCCTCTTGGAATTCCTTACTCTATATCATCTCAGGCACTGCCAGGCAAAGAAATTCCCGTCAACAGTAAGGGCCTGTTTTTTCAATACCTTAATTCATGAAGAAAGGTGATGGCGCTTGAGGCGTAAAGATTATCAGAGAGTTATCCTCAAAACACTTTGCGCTTACGTCATAGCTCTTTATGGAGCTGATGGCAGTGAACGGCCCGTTTCCTGTTATCGTCAAAACGAAAAAGGATGACGATCTTTTTGATCGGAAACAAGAGTCTTGGAGTGATGATTGGTGAAAATTATTATTTTGGGAACACTTGTATTCCCGCAATCAATGGTTAAACCTTATGAGCGACAAGAAAGAACTTCTCTGGCAAAGCCGATTCTCTGAACCTTTCGACCGCGAAGCCCTTCGTTTTTCATCCTCTGTTCATGTCGATAAGGCACTTTTCAGGGAAGACATACAGGGCTCCACGGCCCATGTTACCATGCTTGCCGAAGAGGGTATCATCGGCAAGGAGGAAGCCGAACGGATCATCGGGGGATTGCACGAAATCGGTGAAGAACTCGAATCGGGCCGGCTGATACCGCACTGGGAAGACGAAGACATTCATACAGTTATCGAAAACAGACTGAAAGAGAAAATCGGAGCCACGGCAGGCAAGATACACTCCGGAAGAAGCCGCAATGACCAGGTCGCAACCGATACAAGACTCTATCTTCGACGACAGATAGGTTTGCTTGAAGATACCCTGCGCGCATTACAGAAAACGCTGGTCGAAAAGGCGAAAACCTACAGCGAAACAATCATTTTCGGTTATACCCATCTGCAGCGGGCACAACCGATTTCTGCAGGACACTACTACCTCGCCTATTTCAACATGTTCCGGCGTGACCGCGACCGGCTTGCCGATCTCCTCAAACGGGTAAACGTATCTCCGCTTGGCGCAGCAGCTTTTGCAGGCAGCACGCTGCCGTTAAATCCGGAAAGAAGCGCTGAACTGCTCGATTTTGAAGCTGTTTTTTCCAACAGCATCGATGCTGTCAGCGATCGAGACATCATCATCGAGTTCATCTCCGCTTGCTCGATGATGATGATGCACCTTTCGCGCTTTGCCGAAGACCTGATTCTCTGGAGCTCCTACGAGTTCGGATACCTTGAAATCAGCGACGCATTCGCAACCGGTTCGTCGATCATGCCCCAGAAAAAAAACGCGGATATCGCCGAACTGGTCAGAGGCAAAACCGGACGGGTTTACGGCAATCTCATCGCCATGCTCACCATCATGAAAGGACTTCCGCTGTCGTACAATCGGGATATGCAGGAAGACAAGCAACCCCTCTTTGACAGCGCACAAACCACAATAGAGAGTGTCGCTATTTTTACCAGCCTGCTCGAACACACGGCGCTCAAAGAGGAGCGTCTTGCAAAACTGACCGCCGAAGATCTCAGCCTTGCCACCGAAATTGCCGAGTACCTGGTCAGAAAGCAGCTTCCCTTCAGGGATGCGCACCGGGTGACTGGAAAAATAGTTACCTACAGCATCGCCCAGGGCAAAACGCTGCCGAAAATCACTATCGATGAATACAAAACCTTCTCGGAACTGTTCGAAAACGATATCTATGACGCTCTGAAGCCGGAAGCGAGTATCCGGGCAAAACAAACCCATGGAAGCTGTTCGTTCCGTTCCGTTGAACGACAGATAGAGGAAGCTCTGAAACTTCTGTAATTCACAAATAGGCAAAAATATTGCCCGTTACATTCCTGAAATTTCTTCCCAGTAACAAATCGGTCGAAGCAGGTGCCATTTCCTCATCGCCTGGCCTTGGATTATAATTGCATTATCGAAAGAGAATTGGAATAAGGAACGCTTAAAAAATCAAACAGCGGAATAGCCCTGCTTGAATAAAGGCCATTCCGCTATGTACGTTTTCATCAATCCAACCGAAAACCGATGGATAAAGTACCGAGTCACTTCATTGAAAACGTCTTTCCTGCTGGTGCTCCAGCCTGAACCGACTTTTTCAAGCCTATGAATCCGTTCATTATTTCTGCCGATTTGTTCAGCATGAAATCATTGCTTTTTACTTTGACGGAATCACCATCATTCATCCAGCGCTTTTCAATTTTTTTCAGTGTTTCCGTTTCCGACTTATAGGCAGATTCATTGAGCGAAACCGTCTTTCTTTTTCTGATCCGGTTCAGTATGCCAAGGTCTCTGATGTATTCCTGGCTGATATTGTCCTGCAAGGCAGTCAGGGCATAGCTTTTTCTAATCCGGTCAATTTCCTCCCGGGAAACTCCGCTGACCGGGCGATAGAAGGTTTTCGACACGACGCTCCACGGCAGACTGCTCGTATAGGTGTCCTCGCCGATCGAAGTCGCATCGATAAGAGATGGAATGGGGATATCCGGAGTAACGCCTTTATGCTGGGTACTGCCCCCTGAAATCCGGTAAAACTTTGCGATCGTCAGTTTCAACTGGCCAAGAGAGGTCTGTTTCGAAAGAAAAGTGAACGGACGGTTCAGTTTTACGATACTCTGTACCGTTCCTTTTCCGAAAGTCCTTTCTCCGATAATAACGCCCCGCCCGTAATCCTGTATGGCCGCAGCGAAAATTTCCGATGCAGAAGCGCTGTACCTGTTGACCAGAACCGCAAGCGGTCCATTGTAAAACACCCGTTTATCCTCGTCCCGAAGCACCATTTTTCCGCCGGAGGAGTTGGTGATCTGTACGATCGGACCACTTGGAATAAACAGGCCGGTAACATTGACTGCCTCTTCAAGCGATCCGCCGCCATTATCCCTCAGATCGACGATCATGGCGTCTACGCCGGAGGCGGTAAGTTCAGAAAGGATTCTCGAAACGTCCCTCGTCGTACTGTTGTAATTGTTGACGTTGAGTTTCTGACCTTCGAAATCGAGATAGAACGAAGGAATGGTGATAACCCCTATTTTCCGGCTGTCAAGCTCGATGATGCTCTTGCGCGCAGCCTGTTCCTGCAGATCAACCTTATCGCGGACGAGCCTGATGATTTTAGCCGGCCCTCTTCCCGCCTGGCTTGCCGGATAAAGCTGCAGACGCACGACAGTCCCCTTCTTTCCACGTATGAGCTTTACAACATCGTTGATTCTCCAACCTCTGACATCGACGATCTCTCCGGTTTGCCCCTGTCCTACCCCGATAATCCGATCGGATTTTTTCAGGAGATTGCTTTTCGATGCCGGACCGCCCGGGATGATTTCGTTAACGACGGTATATTCGCTCTCCATCTGCAGTTTCGCGCCTATACCTTCGAGCGAGCGGCTCAGGTCTATCTGAAAATTCTCAAATTCATCGGGCGAAAAATAATTCGTATGCGGATCGAACGAAGTGGTCACCGCATACATGTATGCCTGGAACGCATCATCAGCTTTCTGCTGATTAAGCAACTTGAGTCGGTTGGCAAAGGTTTTCGACAGTTCGGCACGGATGGAATTCTCGCTCTCTTCGGAATATTTCTTGTTCAGCCACTGGTACTTCAGTTCTTTCAGCCAGAGCACCTGCAACTGTTTTCTGCTTGCCGGCCAGGGATCGTTTTTCCGTTCCAGATTGAGCGATTCCGTAGCGGTAAAATCGAAGCGAGCAGTATCTTCAGCGTATTTCATGAACCGCATTTTTTCCTTTGCCCGTTTCAGAAACAGGTTGTAAATAGCAAATCCCGAATTCGATTTTCCCTCGAGAAACTCGTTATCAAGGCGGTTGCCATAGACCTTCTTGAAGTACTCGACTTCGCCTGCCATGAAATAACTTTTACTGCCGTCGAGATGATCGATATACCGCATGAGGATCTGCTGCGAGAGAGAATCATTGACCGCTATCTTTCGATAGTGGTTTTTCATAAGATACTGCGTCGCATATTTACCGGCAGCAAGCTGACTTTCTGTTGGTTTAAGCTGAACTACGGTAACTGCCGGCGCGACCGGTTTTGTGTTTTTGCCTATCGCTGATGTCGAGCAGCTGATTGAAACGATGATAACTATCAGACCTTGTTTAATAAAGGCCGGAGTGAGATAATCCATGGCGTATGTGCGTGTAGGCTTGAGTGTTCTTGAATGAGTTGACAAATATATTATATTAACGGGCAGTCAACCAGTATAATTCTCATGACGCAGAGAAAATATTTGCCGAAAAATAATAATAAAGTAAACCCTTCCTATGGAAAAGATACCGGTCAGCTATAAAGAACTGGGACTTGTCAACAGTCGTGAACTTTTTGAAAAAGCAGTCAAAGGCGGTTATGCCATTCCTGCTTATAACTTCAACAATCTCGAACAGCTCCAGGCAATCATCATGGCCTGTGCTGAAACGGCATCTCCTGTGATTCTGCAGGTTTCAAAAGGAGCAAGAAGCTATGCCAACGAAACACTGCTCAAACACCTTGCGCGCGGTGCTGTAGAGTATGCACAGGAACTTGGAACACCGGTTCCGGTAGTCCTTCACCTGGACCATGGAGACAGCTTCGAACTCTGTTGCGACTGTATTGCTTCCGGATTCTCATCGGTCATGATAGACGGTTCGCATCTCCCTTATGAAGAGAATGTCGCGCTGACCAGAAAAGTTGTCGAATATGCGCACAAGTTCGATGTGACCGTCGAAGGTGAACTTGGTGTTCTTGCTGGTATCGAAGATGAGGTATCTGCAACGCACCATACCTATACGCAGCCGGAAGAGGTTGAGGATTTCGTTTCGAAAACCGGCGTAGACAGTCTTGCAATCTCCATCGGCACCTCACACGGAGCCTTCAAGTTCAAACCCGGTGAAGATCCGAAAATCCGTCTCGATATCCTCGCCGAAATCGAACGTCGTATACCCGGATTCCCCATCGTGCTGCACGGTTCCTCATCGGTACCACAGGACCTTGTGGAGACGATCAATGCGCACGGTGGAAAACTCAAGGATGCCATCGGAATCAGCGAAGACCAGCTTCGCCTTGCAGCCAAGTCTGCGGTCTGCAAAATCAATATCGATTCTGACGGTCGTCTTGCCATGACCGCTGCGGTTCGCAAGGTGCTCGACGAAAAACCTGAAGAATTCGATCCAAGAAAATACCTCGGCCCTGCCCGCGATTCACTGAAAAAGCTCTACATCCACAAGATCCTGAACGTACTTGGATCGAACGGAAAAGCCTGATCAATCGCAGATACATTATTACATCTCTTATGCACAAAGCGCTCCCGGAGGGCGCTTTGTTGTTTCAGGAAAATAAAACCAACATCCCGAGAGGTTATGGAGTCGAGTGTCAGACACTGTTGCTGAGTTGTATCTCGCCGGAAGCTGTTCGAGCGCAAGACGGACCGGAATATCCTGAAAACCGTTGAAGTCGCTTGCGGAGAATAAAGCTGCGCGCAGAAGCGCGAGTGTCAGTATTACATGAAAAACCTCAACGCTATATAAGCCATGAGGCCGGCTCCCATAGCAAGTACCTGCTCATCGGGATCGAATGTTGATGAATGCAGTGTATT
>JAFGMZ010000018.1 GCA_016927285.1 Chlorobiaceae bacterium | reverse complement strand
GTGTTGGATTTCGAGAAGGTAGTAGTAAGCATAAAAAAAGTAAGCAGCAAGAACGCCACGTCCACCATGGGCGTCATATCGAGATGAAAACCGAGCCTTTTCGACTGACGACGGCCCTTTTTTTCCTGATGCTTGCCATTTGGAGAGTCAACCATACCCATATTCAGCGCACCTCCCTTTCAAGCACGGTTACCAGGTTGAATGTCAGAAGATTGGCCTTCTTGTAAACATCGATGACATGACTGACCGCTTCATAATCCGCATCGGCATCTGCCCGTATGACCGGTCGAAGTTTCTGATCGGCGAAACGCGACATTACGACAAATCTGTCGAGTTCGTCACGTCCGACACTGAAACTTTCTGTCAACCTGAAGATCCTGAGCGAATCCTCCTGAGCCGCTGCGTCCAGGCCGACTGCTTTGAGTTTCGGTCTGACGACCGAGTTAAAAAGCTTCTCACGGGACTGTTGCGAAGAAACTCCCATGAAAAATGTATTATCACCACTGACGGTTACGGTCAACACGTCGGATTCCGGAAGTTTCTGCTCGGAATGCGAAGACGGAAGATCAATCTGCACAGTTTCGGGCGGACGAAACTTGGTGGTAAGCATAAAAAACGTAAGGAGCAGGAATGCCACATCTACCATCGGCGTCATATCGAGCCGGAACCCTACCCGTTTTGCCTTGATTCGAGCCATAGCATTTACCGGGCTTTACCGGTTCCGAGAGTCTGGATGATATAGAATGCGGCCTCATCGATCATATAGCTGAACCGGTCTACCCTGCTGGTAAAAACATTATAGGTCACTATGCCCATAATACCTCCGACAATACCGAGCGCGGTATTGAACAGGGCTTCTGAAATACCAAGAGAGAGCTGAACAGCATCAGGAGCGCCGCTTGTAGCCATGGCGGCAAATGCACGAATCATGCCGAGCGTAGTGCCCAGCAGTCCAACCATGGTGGAAATCGACGCAATTGTGGAAATCGCCACAAGGTTTTTTTCAAGAAGCGGCATCTCCATTACAGTTGCTTCTTCAACGGCCTTTTCCATCTCGCTGATTTTCTTCTCACGGTCTGTGATATTGAGGCTCTGCATATTCCGATACCTTTCGAGCACGGCACGAAGCACTGCCGAAAGAGAACTCTGGTGCTCGTCGCATTTGGCAATGGCATCATCGACGGAACCCGCGTCAATATCCTGCTTGAGGCTCTGGACGAATTCCGGAATATTCCCTTTTCCGGAGGCCTTATTGAGAGCGATGATGCGCTCGACGATATAGGCGATTACCATAAGGATCAACGCCATCAGAACCGAAACGACCGGTCCGCCCTGCCATATGGCGTGGAACATTGAATCCGGCGGAGTAGTCCCCATCCAAACATAAAATCCGAGAGAAACGGCGTATGTCACGACGATCAGAATACCCGTAAAAAAACCCTGTTTCATATGAAAATTACGATAATGTTGGTAACGATCTTCTGGTTCTTGATTTGCTAAATATCTGAAAAAAAATTGACATCTTTTTTAATAAATACAACAAATTCCACACTCCCGATTAAAATAACAATTATTAAAACAACGCAATCAACAACCGTCAACCGGAACATTCTTGGTTATTTCCGGATTTAGCTTAATTAAGGATAACGACATAATAAGCCAAGAAAACCGCCAAAGCGAGAAAACCGCAATCCGCACCGTCAATGATTCCGCAAAGCGTTATTGACGATATCCGCCAGCGAGCCGATATCGTAGAAATCATCTCGGATTATGTACAACTGAATCCTTCAGGACGGAATTTCAAGGCGCTCTCCCCGTTTACACAGGAGAAAACACCCTCTTTTGTCGTCTCTCCCGACAAGCAGATTTACAAATGCTTCTCCACCGGCAAAGGCGGCAACGTATTCTCTTTCCTGATGGAAATGGAAAAAGTGAACTTTCCGGAGGCAGTCGAACTGGTAGCCAAACGCACAGGCATCGATATCAGCAGGTTCGGCTCACAGGAAACTCCTGCCCGCAAAGAAGAAGAAAAAGGAATGACCACCCTGCGATGGGCTGCTCGTCTTTTTCACCAGACGCTGATGAGCGAGACAGGTAAAAAAGGCCTTGCCTATCTTGCCGCCGGACGGGGCCTTTCTGCAGAAACCATTACCGCATTCGGACTTGGCTACGCCCCCGAGTCCTGGAATCACCTGTTGCATGAATCACAACGTGCGGGAATTGATGAAAAACTGCTTGCCGAACTTGGCCTGCTTACCATAAATCGCCAGAAAAACAGCCGCTACGATACGTTCCGAAATCGAGTAATCTTTCCCATCCTCACGGTTGGCGGGCAAGTGGCAGGATTCGGCGGAAGAACTCTCAGCAACGATCCTGATGCTCCGAAGTACCTAAACTCCCCTGAAAGCAGGATGTTTGAAAAATCAAAACTGCTCTATGGATTGCATGCAGCAAAACAGAATATCCGACGAACGGAAACCGCTATTCTTGTCGAAGGATATATGGATGTGCTCGCACTGCATCAGGCAGGTATCACCAATGCGATAGCCTCCTGCGGTACTTCCCTCACTCGCCATCAGGCTAAAACGCTGCAGCGTTATACCTCGACAGTATTGTTTATCTACGATGCCGACCCGGCGGGAAAAAAATCCATGATGAGCGGCATCGACATTCTGTTGACCGAGGGCATCACGCCCACGGTGCTCATACTCCCTCCTGGTGACGATCCGGACAGCTTCGTGCGTCGCGAAGGAAGGAGATTTTTTATGGAGTATACCGACAAAAACAAGCTTTCGTTCATCGATTTCCAGCTACGTTATTTCATGGAAGCCGGCAATCTCGAGAACCCGGATACCAAGGCCGGCGCCATCCGGATAATGGTCGAAACCATATCGAACATTCCTGACAGGATAAGAAAAGAACTCTACCTGCAGGAACTCTCTGAAAAGCTGCATGTCAGCATGCCGGCTTTGCTGGAACTTACGGGCCATAAACCTGCTCAACAGCGATTCCGTCCGAATGGAGAACAGACCACCCACAAGAACAGTAAAAACAGAAAACAAAAGACTCTCCAGATAACGGTACTTGAAAAAACTTTCCTGAAAGCCCTGCTCGAAAGTACGATCTACGGAAATGCTGTGCTGGAATTCGCTGCTTCGCATGAAGAAATGCTTGAACTGAAGCATCCTGCCGCAAGGGAAATCCTGTACCATATGATCCGGCGTTACCGGCAATGTGCTGAAAACAAGGAAGATATGATCGATCCTGTAACAGAAATCAGCATGTTCGCAACCACCGAAGCAAGAAATCTCGCCTCAGGTCTGCTTATTGAGCAACCGGTCAGCAGCAGGTGGCAGGAACGGCCTGAAGCAGAACGCGAACATGCCCGGCGCTGCCTGACGGCATTCCTCGATGCATTCAAAACAATCATACTTGATCAGCTTGTGCAAAGAAAAGAACGGGTCACGGAAGCATTACGGGAAGAAAACGATAACGATAAGGCTCTTTTGCTGCAAAAAGAAATTATCGAGCTGAATACGACGATCAGAAAAACATCATCCGATCTTGGCGTCATGATCTCCGGCATTCTTGAGGGTCGCTAAACATAAACGTCCGGAGCCACATATGCAGGAAACCGTCCTCCCGGACGGTTTCCTCTGTATTTGAGAGTGTTCGCTGTTTTTTTCAGGACATCACTTCATACCCTTCGAGCGGGCGGCTCAGGCAGAGCTCCCTTATCTCATTTCGAACCGAACGGCAGACATCCTCGACGCCAGTGCTGTTGGCTGCGGAAATCACTCTATCGATCAAGCCGGCAATCGTATGACTGTCACTTTCGTTCATACTTCTGGTTGTCATGGCCGGAGTACCGATACGGATACCGCTGGTCACAAAAGGCGATTTGTCGTCGAAAGGAACCATATTCTTGTTGACCGTAATGCCGGCATCATGCAACAGGTTTTCGGCAACCTTGCCAGTAACATCCTTGTTGCGCAGATCAAGCAGCATGAGATGATTCCTGGTACCTCCGCTGACGATATTGTAGTCGAGTTCAAGAAAGGTTTCAGCCATTGCCGCAGCGTTCTTCCGAACCTGAACGGCATACTCCCTGAACTCCGGTTGAAGCGCTTCGCCGAATGCAACAGCCTTGCCGGCGATGATGTGCATAAGCGGCCCCCCCTGTATGCCAGGCATCACCTCGGCATCCATGACTTCCGACATCATTTTCACTCGTGAACCGGTTTTGGTTTTAATGGTGATGCCGAGCGGATTCTCGAAATCGCAGCCCATCATAATCATACCGCCTCTCGGACCGCGAAGCGTCTTATGCGTAGTGGTGGTAACGAAATGGCAATGCGGCATGGGATCACTGAGCAGTCCTGCAGCAATAAGACCCGCAGGGTGCGCTATATCGGCCATAAGCAATGCGCCGACCTTGTCGGCGATCTCCCTGAACGCCTTGAAATCAAACCCTTGCGAGTATGCACTCGCTCCGCAAATAATCAGTTTCGGGCGCACCTCAAGAGCCATCTCTTCAACACGATTCATATCAATGCAACCTGTTTGACGATCGACGCCGTATGCGTGCGCATCGAAAAGCTGGCCGGAAAAATTCACTGCGCTGCCGTGGGTAAGATGACCTCCGTGGGAAAGATCGAGCCCCATGATGCGATCGCCCGGTTTCAGAACGGAAAAAAGCACCGCCATGTTCGCGCTTGATCCTGAGTGCGGCTGCACGTTGACATAATGGCATCCAAACAGTTTTTTTGCCCGATCTCGAGCAAGATTTTCAGCGACATCAACAAACTCGCAGCCTCCATAGTAGCGCTTGCCGGGATAGCCTTCAGCGTATTTGTTTGTCATAACCGAGCCGCAAGCCTGCATAACGGCGCGGCTGGTAAAGTTTTCCGAAGCGATGAGCTCTAGGGTCTCGGTCTGTCTGAGAGTTTCACCGGCTATCGCCTCAAAAACCTCTTTATCCTGTATCTTCAGGATGTCGGTATCCATCATGGCAGCATTCCTTTTCTTCTGTTGAGTATTATGGTTGATGTTGTTCATTTTTCGCATGTCCGGCAACCATCTGATCATAGAGATGCTGTTCATTGGCGCATGAACAGACGATCATATGACCCATCTTGTCGCGCTTGGTTTCAAGATAGGTTCTGTTGACGGCATTGGGAGCAATTTCAAGCGATACCCGCTCGACAATCTCAAGCCCATACCCTTCAAGACCGACGATTTTTTTCGGATTGTTGGTCAGCAGCCTCATTTTCTGAACACCAAGATCCTGAAGGATCTGAGCACCGATACCATAATCGCGCAGATCAGCTTTGAAACCAAGCTTTTCATTAGCTTCGACGGTATCGAATCCTTCATCCTGAAGGTTATAGGCCTTGAGTTTATTGATCAGTCCGATGCCTCGCCCTTCCTGCATGAGATAGAC
>JAFGMZ010000103.1 GCA_016927285.1 Chlorobiaceae bacterium | reverse complement strand
TAACGATATGAATTGCACTACCCGCTCATCGGTCCGACTGGTCAATCTTGTGTTTTACGCACATCATGGAGTCCTGAAAGAGGAACATGCAGTCGGCGCCAAGTATGAGGTTGATGCCGAACTGGTATTCGATTTCACAGAAGCAGCAAACCTTGACGATATCTCGAAAACCATCGACTACGGTTTGGTCTACCAGAAAATCAAGGCCGTGCTGACCCAGAAGCGCTTCTTCCTGATCGAAGCAGTGGCAAGCGAAATTGTACATGAACTGCTTTCTGACTTTCATGTTCTTCAGGAAACAACAGTCAAGGTCAGGAAACGGAATCCTCCTCTGAACGGAATTTGCGACTATGCTGAAGCCTGCTTCTCTGCAACACGAACCTGATACCATGCAACGCCATCCGGTCTATCTCGGTATCGGTTCAAACATCGGAGACCGCCATGCCCACCTGCAGGAAGCCGTTAACCTGCTGGACCTGCTGCCGGAAACAAAGGTAACAGGAATATCCGGCATCTATATGACCGAACCTGTCGGCGTTACCGAACAGGATCGGTTTTATAACGGCGTCGTACAAATTGAAACCGCGCTGTCGCCCGAAGAGCTTCGGTCGCATTGCAAGACGATAGAACGAAACCTCGGCAGACCTGAAGAGTATATCCGCTGGAGTCCCAGAGTAATCGACCTCGACATCCTGCTTTACGACAATCTCATCATACGTAACCGCATACTCAGTATTCCTCACGAAGAGCTCACGAAGCGTATGTTCGTTCTTATCCCTCTGCTTGATCTTGCCGATCCGATGCATCCCACCCTTCGCTGCCCGGTCTCTTCGCTTCTGAAAAGCTGCCCGGACCGTTCGGTGCTGGTCAAGCTCCGGGAAAAAGTCGCGATTCCCTGCGATAAGTAATGAGTACTGAGGGCTTTGGGCTTGAAGAATGGGACGAATGAAAGTCCCCGGGAATCAGTTTTCGGACTTCAATGGCACTATTATCAGTCCTGTATGTCCCATTCGTCCTATTCGTCCCATTCCCCGGTGAAACAAAAAGCGGACGGCACTTATTTGATGCCGCCCGCTTCAGATGAAAAATGACAAAGATACCTCAGTTCGCGAATGTGATGTTCAGGTTTCCCGCTGCGAAATCTGCGCCTTCTGTTTTTCTGCCTACCAGCACATTCGGCAGAATGATGCTCTTGCGGAAGTTGTTGATATCAACAAGCAACTCGTCTCCCTTTATGTTGACGTTCAGCTTCTTGACTTCCACATTCGGAAGATAGAGACTGAGCACATACTTTCCGTTGATTTTTTCGAGCGTCTGAGTCTTGTCGTTGCTGTAGAGAACCGCAGACGGGTTTTTATCGCCGAAAATCTCCTGACTCAGTACATGCAGACGGTCGGTGTTGATTACCTCCGCTGTCTGCTGATGGGCACGGAAAATCGGCACAGGATAAAAACAATTTTCGATGACTCGCAGATATTTCTGCTGAATGTCGATCAGGCTTTGCAGATACTGATCAGCGGAGCTTTCGGGAAGAATTTTATTGACTACAGCGGCATCGAGCTTATAGCCGAACAGATTAAGATAGGTCTGGACGCGAAGAGCTTCCTTTATAACCATGTTCTCGGGGTTGAGCACAACGCGGAAGGTTGTTACTGACTGGTCCTGCAGCATGCCGTGTAATTCTTTCATGTGCTCGTTCACCTCGGGCATGAGCTTGAAGATGTTCTTCTTTGGCATGAACTTCGAAAGCAGCGGCGCTGCGAAACCGATAGCCTTGGAATGCCAGCCGCCGATCTTGTCGGAGTACCATCCGTACGATTCCGGCATACCGAGCAGGCGCATGGTTTCTCCCGTAGGAGCAGCATCGACGATAACGACGTCGTATTTGCCGGATTTCGCGGCTTTCCAGATATAGCGAAGACTGATCATCTCTTCCATACCCGGTACGATCGCAAGTTCTTCGGCAACAACTTCGTTAGCTCCGTCATGCATGAGAATCGAAGAGAAATAGGAATAGAGTTCATTCCAGTTTTCCCTGATTTCGGCAAGGACATTCACTTCCATGGCAAAGAGGTTCTTTTCCACCTCGATCGGAGTCTGGCTTAATTCCTGACTGAATGCATCAGCAAGACTGTGGGCCACGTCGGTGCTCATGATCAGCACACGTTCTCCGCGGCGGGCAATTGCCGTTGCCGTTGATGCCGATACGGTGGTTTTTCCAACTCCGCCCTTCCCCAGATAAAGAATAATTCTCATGTTTTTTACGAAACTATTGAGTAGACTGGACCTTTATTGAACGTTTGACTGACTGATCTTCCGATGCTTTCGGATATGCAGCGTCACCTGAACCGCCTGACTCTGCAGGATTTACCTTTTCAACCGAACCTGCCTGCCCGGCAGTTTTTTTCTCATCAGATTCGATGGTCGTGCAATGTTCTGCTGAATGGCCCGGTTTATCGGAAACTTCTGTAAGCGCGTCTGTGAGCCTCTCTTCCGATATTTCCGATGCCACATCTGCCGCAGCATCCTCGACTATCTTGATCTTTTTACGTGGGACAGGGCGTTCTCCGGATTCATCCAATGAATCGATAGCTACAGAATTGTCTTCGGAAATACCTGAGCTCGCTTTCTGATGTTCTTCGCTTGCATCGCTGTCTGCCACTATCCTGATTTTTTTTCGACGGGCTTCCTGATCGACTGCCGATACCGAAGATGATCGGAAGTCTTCATCCAGCTTTTCTGCTGCGGGGATATCAATCGGCGGAGTGTCCATAGACATCATATCGCGCACGAGAGCCGATGCCGAATTGTCATCAGCCTTGATACTGATTTTTTTACGCTTCAAACCGCTCACCTCGTCATCATCCGAAATATCGCGCGTCCTTCTGCGCTCATCGGCACGCGGAAGACTTTCGTCATCGGGAAGTCCTTCTGTGAACATCCCTGAAGACGCATTGGAGGTATCTTCCTTTATACTGATTTTCTTTCTCCGGATTGTCGTCTCGTCTTCGTCATCGTCGAACGAAGAACGCCGTTCCTGTCCGACTGTATCATCCCGGCGCCCCTGCCGTTCATTCGATGCAGGATGTTTCCCTGAAGGTTTTTTACCTCCCCCGAATCCTGTTGTAAGCTTGAGCATTTTGCTGATTGAGCCAAGCACGCCGTCATTTCTGACTGCTGTAGTGAGTGCTGTCATAACAAAACGTTCGGCCTGGGGATTGCCGGCGATATTGGACAGCAGCTCGTTCAGGGCCGTGAGCACCGTGGCAACATCGCCTGGCACATGCTGCAGATCTTTCATGACCTGATCGCGCAGCTTGAATGGAGCTTCGCCAACCATGTCCTTAATAGAAGAGGCTATTCTTTTGAGCGATGCAGGATCGGCAGGGAGAATATTTTCAAGCCCTTTCAATGCGTCGGCTGCCGGATTCGGGAGGCCATGCTGTGCGGCAGAGGTATTTTTCTGTCTGCCCTGTACATGATCCTGATAGTGCTGCGCATCATCAGTCGACGAATAGCCCATGGCTGCCTTGTATTGTTCGAGCAGATCCTGACCATAACCGATCGAACTTGCCTGATCAAGAGGTGCCGGAGACTCCATCGCAATGGTGAATGGCTGCGGAGTACAAATGCTGCGACCTGCCTGAAGCAGCCTCGCTGCTATAACGTCAGGAATTTCCTGCCGGTAGTTGACGCCAAGCGAATCTTCGATCGTCGACTCCATGACGGTGTGCAGCCTGGTGATCAGTTCCGCTTCGCGTATTTCAACCATATCGAAAATCACGTAGACCGGTTCTTTATCTTCCCGTCTGATTTTGAGGTTGAGGGTTGAAAAATCGCTGTCCTTGTTCCGGCTGTTGACGGATACGGTGCCAAGGGCAAACCTGTCAAGAAAGTCCTTGCTCGAGCCCCTTGCCCAGAGGTAAACCGCTTTATCGGTGTAGATCAGGTAATCCTGAAAAACAATGTTGCCGACACGCTCCTGATGAGATTCATAGAAAACCCCGTCGAAAAAGGCGACAGGATTCTCTCCGGCGTTCATGAGATTCTTCTGAAAAAACTCATTGACATCGTTCAGCTCCGTCTGCCCGGATACATATAAAGAAATTGTGGCCATTACCAGTGTCCTGATCGCGTTACACGTGTTATCGATTGAACATTAAATCTAATAAAATATGCAAAGAAAGCGAAAC
>JAFGMZ010000102.1 GCA_016927285.1 Chlorobiaceae bacterium | reverse complement strand
TTACCGGAATGGCTTGCCATACACAACCTTGACGACCTGAAAAGTAAGCTGATCGGGGTTATCGTCGTTGTCATGGCCGTGATCTTTCTTGGCCATGTGGTTAAATGGCACGGTGAAACAGAGATACTGTACCTTGGCGGAGCCATAGGCATTGTCGTAGCCGGATTGACCTACTTTACCGGGCAGAAAAAAAATCAAAATATGAAGAAAAACATTGATTTCCAGTGATTTCGGTCTTTAAAACCACCGTTTTGTACGAAAATAGAGCATCATACCGGTAAAAACAATGAACATAGAGCCCATGACGGCAAAATACCCCCATCGCCATTCAAGTTCCGGCATATAGTGAAAGTTCATACCGTAGACTCCTGCAATAAATGAAAGCGGCATGAACACAGTAGCAATAATAGTCAGAACCTTCATAATCTCGTTCATGCGATTGTTGACTATCGCAAGCCTTGTATCGTACATGCCGATTACAATATCGCGATAGGTCTCCACGGTTTCTATGACAAGAATGAGGTTGTCGTAAATATCCCTGAAAAACGGACCAGTCGAGATTTCGTCGATCACGTTAAACTCGTTCCGGCTGATGCTGTTGATAATCTCACGCATGGGCCAGACCGATTTGCGCAGCAGAATCAGCTCTTTTTTCAGTATATAAATCGACTGGAAAGCCGCGTCTGCAGACTGTTCGAGCAGTTCGATGTCAAGCTGTTCTATACGGTTCTCGAACTGTTCGAGAACCTTGAAGTAGTTATCGACCACGGCATCCATAAGGGCATAGGCAAGGTAATCGGCGCCCCGCTTGCGCAACGATGTACCTGATGTTGCGATCCGGTCCCGTATTGAATCAAAAACATCTACAGTTTTTTCCTGAAAAGTCATCACATAACCGCTCCCGACAACTATGCTGAGCTGATCCTCTGCTACTTCCTCCAAACCCTCACCGACACTGAGCATCCGCAGCATCAGAAAAAGATAGCTGTCGAACTTCTCGATCTTCGGGCGCTGCCCTGTATGCAGAATATCCTCCAGAGTCAGCGGATGAATACCAAAAAGCCGACCGGCATCCTCTACAACCTGCAACTCATGCAGACCGTCTATATTGATCCACAGCACCTTGTATTTCCCCCGAAGTTCCATGCACTCGTTCAGGTTCTTTATATCAAGACGGACGCACCTTCCCTCATCATAACCCAATACGGTCAAGACGGGACTTCCGATCTTTCTTTCTCCGGTATGAAAAAGCGTTCCCGCCGGTTGTCCGATCTTTCCGGAAAAATTCCGGATCACTTTCTTCATTGGGTGCGCATACAGATGGCTATTTTTGCGGTTTCGCTTAGCTATGGCTTGATTTTATAAACATATCTTCTTTCTTATCAATTTCAAGAAATCACAGATTCAGCTCATATCCTTGGTGCCGGATTACTGAAAGCACAAACCTACATGTTTAAAAAAAACAGATGCTCAGCTTACTCTTGTGTGTGACAGGCTTGATTAACCATCGCGGTTTACAGCTGCCAGATTAAATAAATCGCCGCAAAATCGTAAATAAAGGTAATCAGGAATCCCCCATCGCTTGACCGTTACCGTTAAAGCCTACGAAAAACAATTACTTTGATACCTCATGAACAAAACGAATTCCATACAAATGATCTAAAAGAGCTTACGCTGTTTTACTGCAAGTAGTTGCTATATTGACGTTTTAACATCTTGCTTAACCTCACAATCCGCATATGTTTCCACTTGTTTACGAAATCAACACACGCGTCTGGCTGAAAAACCTGACAAATAAATATGGAAAGCAGATCACGCTGGGTACGATACCCGAAGAGGAGTTCCTCTTTTTCAACGAATACGGATTCGACTATGTCTGGCTGATGGGAGTCTGGAAACCCAGCATGTACAGCAAAGCCATAGCGACGGCCCACCCCTGCCTTCGCACCACTTTCCTGCGGCATCTTGGTCTGGTTGACCCGAACGACATCGGATCTTCGCCTTATGCTATCGCATCCTATACCGTCAACCAGAAACTTGGCGATGAAGGGGAGTTGGAGACATTCCGTGAACGGCTGAAAAAAACGGGCATCAGGCTCATGCTCGATTTCGTACCAAACCATCTCGCGCTCGATAACGAGTGGCTGCCGAACCATCCCGAGTATTTCGTTCCTGTCCCGTGCGACGAACAGTGCCACGATCCGGAATCGTGCTTCGAATATACCGAAGGGAAATATCTCGCTTACGGAAAGGACCCTTACTTTCCTGCATGGACCGACACTCTCCAGCTCAATTATGCAAATCCTGCGACACACGAAATGATGACCGGCAACCTGTTGACAATCAGCGAACAATGTGACGCCGTACGTTGCGATGTTGCCATGCTGGTGCTCAAAGATGTCTTCAACACCACCTGGAGCGGCCTGAGCGGCTGCATGGTCGATGAATTCTGGACAAAAGCCATCAGAACCGTTCGGGAAAACCATCCGGAATTTCTTTTCCTCGCCGAATCATACTGGAACAGAGAGTGGGAATTGCAGCAGCTTGGATTCGACTTCACTTACGATAAGCCATTCTATGATTATATAACCCACGTACCTGCAAACATAGAAAAGCTCATGGGACACATGCAGGCCCAGTGGCATTACCAGAAGCACCTCTGCCGTTTTCTTGAAAATCATGATGAACCGAGAGTTGCCGGAAAAACCGGCCTGAACAACCGAGCGGCAGCTATGGTACTCCTCACCTCTCCGGGCATGCACCTGGTTCATCAGGACCAAATGGACGGTTATAAAAAGAAAATCCCTGTGCAGTTGCTTAGGCAGGCTGATGAACCTCGAAACCCGGAACTTGCAGAACTCTATGGAAGACTGTTCGAACTCCAGAAACAGACGGTATTTCAGGAAGGGCATATCGAATGGTTGCACCTGAACGCGATCAGCGGTTCTCACTGTTTCGGCTATCATCGGTTCACGAAAACTGACCACGCCTTCATTCTTGCCAATTTCAGCGTAACCGGCATTGAGGTCGCATTCAGCCATCCTGCGCTGCTTCTGCTCTCTCATGAAGATATAGACATGCTCAGCACGTTTGAACGCGATAAAAACGCCGGGCTCCACCTTGCAGCCGACACTATGCAAATTCGTCTTGCTGCGCATGAAAGCCTGGTAATCACCTGCCGAGAGGAAAGCACCCGATAACCTTAACGCACTCCTGATAATGCGACTTTTTACAACGACCATCGCTCTTGAAACCCGCAAAGCCCTGGAAATCATCGACATCACCAATGCAGTCCGGGATACACTTGCGGCTTCAGGACTCATAGATGGCACGCTCACCATTATAAGCCGCCATAGCACTGCATTCGTCAACATCAATGAGAAAGAAGAACAGTTGCTCGAAGACATGGAAACTTTTCTCAAACGGTTTGTACCGCGAGACGGCAACTACCAGCACAACATCAACCCACTGGATGGACGTGACAACGCCCATGCCCACCTGCTCGGATTACTGATGAACGTATCTGAATCTATTCCCTTTGCTGGCAGTAAACTGCTCCTGGGAACATGGCAATCTATTTTTTTTATAGAGCTCGATGGGCCAAGACCCAGCAGGGAAGTGCTGATTCAGGTTATGGGAATATGAACCATCCGACAATTACGGAACCCTGAAGAAGTTAATCTGGTTGCAGTAACAAATCGATATTTGTTTTTTTTCTTCAACCGAAATCCAGACGAATGCCAGAGTCCCAGCAGATTTCTCTTTCCCAAGGAAGATTGCCGCTTCAGGCAATACACTCTCCCGAAGACCTGAAAAACCTCTCTATACCGGAGCTGCAGAGTCTTGCCGCAGAGTGCCGCAAGGAGGTCATCAATCTTGTTGCAGAAAACGGCGGCCATTTCGCCTCGACACTCGGCGTGGTGGAACTGACTGTTGCATTACACCATGTCTACGACTCTCCTCGCGACAAAATCGTCTGGGATGTCGGCCATCAGGCTTACGTCCATAAAATTCTGACCGGAAGAAAAGAGCGGATGCACACCAACAGGCAGTATGGCGGCCTGGCCGGATTTCCGAAAATGACCGAAAGTCCGCACGATGCGTTCGGTACCGGCCACGCATCGACTTCCATTTCGGCTGCAGCCGGCATAGCCGCCGCACGAGACCTGGCCGGCAGCGGAGAAAAAGTCATCGCAGTCATCGGTGACGGCAGCATGACGGGAGGCATGGCTTTTGAAGCCATGAACCATCTCGGCGATCTGAAAAGCGATGTTCTGGTCATCCTCAACGACAACCAGATGGCCATATCCCCGAGTACGGGCGGGCTGAAAACCCATCTCATCAACATCACGCTCAACAAGACTTACAACAGAACCAGAAAATTCATCTGGAAATCCATCTCGCTTCTCAACAACGAGTTCGGAGATGCCGCCAAAAACGCCGTCAGAAAGCTCGAGGACGGATTCAAGGCGGCATTCACCCCGGGTGCGTTTTTCGAAGCCCTCAGACTGCGTTACTTCGGCCCCATCGACGGCCATAATATGGAACAACTGGTCAAGGCGCTGCGCGAAATGCAGACACTGCCTCACCCCAAACTGCTGCATATAGTCACAACCAAGGGAAAAGGATTCAAACCTGCTGAAGATAACCAGAGTAAATGGCATGCGCACAGCGGCGGTTTCGACACCGTTACAGGCAAATCGCTGAAATCAATCACTGAAACCCAACCGCCGAAATATCAGGAAGTGTTCGGCGAAGCTCTCGTTGAGCTTGCTTTGAAAGATTCCCGCATCACCGCAATTACTGCCGCCATGCCAAGCGGTACTTCGCTCGACCTCTTCCAGAAAGCCATACCTGGCCGGTTCTACGATGTCGGCATAGCCGAAGGACATGCCGTTACCTTCGCCGCCGGTCAGGCTACAAAAGGATTCCTTCCGGTCTGCGCTATATACTCAACATTCCTGCAGCGAGGATACGATCAGCTTATTCACGATGTTGCCCAGCAGAACCTGCATGTTGTGTTCGCCATAGACAGGGCTGGTCTCGTCGGCGAAGACGGGCCAACCCATCACGGAGCGTTCGATCTCTCCTACCTGCATGCCATACCGAACCTCACGATCATGATACCGGCAAACGAACAGGAGTTGCGCGACATGCTCTATACCGCGCTCTATGAAATCAAAGGACCGGTAGCCATACGATATCCAAGAGGCAACGGAAACGGTATCGCTCTTCGGAAAACGTTCACGCATCTCCAGTCCGGACATGGAGAAATTGTCCGTCAGGGCTCCGGAATCGCCCTGCTTGCCGCTGGACCGCATCTCACCCTTGCTCTCGATGTGGCAGATTCGCTTGAAAAGGAAGGAATAACTGCATCGGTCGCCAACATGCGGTTCCTTAAACCCCTTGATACCGCACTCATAGAAAAGCTTGCGACCTGCTCCACCCATATCGCCGTAATCGAAGAAAACAGCATCATCGGAGGAATGGGCAGTGCAGTCATCGACCATCTGAATTCCAAAAGATTACCGCTACCTGTCCTGAAAATTGGCTTACCCGACCGTTTCATCACCCACGGAAGCATGACAGACCTTTTCAGGGAAACCGGTATGACTACCGAAACCATACTTCAGCGCGTCATGGAATTCTACAGAGGCAGCACCATCTGAACATAGGCGGCAACACCCATGATAGTTCGAACGGAAAGATTGGCAAAAAAGCCGGCCAGCAAATCGTCAGCCATGATACCCCAACCCCCATTGAGGCGCTGTACCCGATCAATGGGGCCTGGCTTGGCAATATCGAAAAACCTGAACGACACAAAAGCAAGAAGCAAAACCGGCAGCGTTGCCGGCATAGCCGCAAGGGCGATCCACTGGCCAACGAGTTCGTCGATGGTAACGATAGAGGGATCCTCCCCATGTCGCTTTTCCATAATCTGACCCGACCAGATTCCCGCTGCAGTAACAACGCAAACCAGAGGAATCAGCAACCGAAGATCCTGAATCGCGGGAATAAAGCAGTAACAAAGGACAGCTGCGGCGCTAACCACGGTACCGGGTGCTAACGGAGTATAACCGAGTCCGAAACAGGTAGCAAGCAATCTGGCAATATTGAAGACCATAAGTATCAATCCCCGTCTGAGGACTTACGAATGGAAACATTCCAGTTTGCGACCAGATAAGATACTCCGGTATAAACAGTGAATAATGTAATTGCAAGCATGACATAATCCAGATAATCCGATCGAAGCGCATCCTCTACCGATACAGCGATACTGCCGCCGAAAAAAACCTTCTCTTTCATTAGCAGCATAACCATAATCACATAAGCGAACACATTCTGTGCAAGGGTCTTGTACTTCGCCTCCCGACTGGTTACAACCGGACGATCCAAGAACTCCGCATAGACTCTGAGAACAGTAATGAGAATATCCCGTATAGCTACAAGCACCACCATCCAGAGCACAAGATACCCCATATGCACATAAAGGAGAAATGCCGCTGTGATAAGGATCTTGTCAGCAAGCGGATCGAGAAAAGCGCCAAGTCGGGTCGTTTCGCCATACTTCCGTGCATGATAACCATCATAGGCATCAGTAATGGACGCAACGGCAAATACGATTGCTCCCATCAACTTCAGCCAGGGATCATCCTGCAACATGAACGCGACAAACACCGGAACCAGTATGATACGAAGCATGGTCAACTGGTTAGGCACCGTCATCTGTAAGGTAAACTGCTCTTTCACCCTGTTTCTTTTGATTGCCATGCCGTTATTGCCGGAAACGAACATGAAAACTGAAATACGTCGTACTTTAAGATAAAATTTCAACAGCGCTTTTTCAACTCTTCAGCTCGACCACCGTCACACCTGTCCCGCCTTCACCCCACTCACCAAGCCTGAATCGCTCGACCGCCTTGTGACGCAGCAAACAATCCGCAGTTCTTCTTCGCAGCGATCCAGTCCCTTTGCCGTGAATGATAGTGACCTGCCTTATACGGTTCATACTTATACGATCAAGAAAACGCTCCAAGGCCTCGATAGCTTCATCGCCGATCATTCCCCGCAGGTCAAGCGTCGTCGATTCCACATCGAATGAAACCCCCTTCCATGATGCGCTTTGCGTGCCTGTCGGTGGTTCGCGAAGCATCTTCCGTGCGCCTGTCTTTGTGATTTTTTCAAGACTCCTGAGGCTTGTCGTAAGCCGAAAATTACCGCATCGGACAACTGCGCTGCCGTTCTGGACCGACTCGACCTCGCCTGTGGCTTTGCTCTCCATAAACCTTACAAGATCTCCTGCAAGAATAATCGACCTGCCCGCTTCTGCTGCACTCTGTTTTTCTTCAAGATTTTTTTCGTCGGCCTGCAGCTCTTTTTTTCTGCGCTCAAGCTTACGACGTGCATCGGCAACCTCCGGTTCGCCGCCGGAAGAGCTTTTCACGTCCTGCACAATGCTTCGAATCTCCCGACGCGCATGCTCGATCTCCTTCTGCATGTCGCGCATTGCCCTTCCTTTCAGTTCCCGCTGCCGTATAGCAAGATCGGCCTGCATCGCCGTTACCGTCTCCCGCTCCGATGCGAGCAACAGCATTTCCTTCTCAAGGGACGCTGCTTGCAGGCGGTTTTCCTGCATCAGACACTTCAGATCGTCGAGCAGTCGTTCCATCCC
>JAFGMZ010000101.1 GCA_016927285.1 Chlorobiaceae bacterium | reverse complement strand
TCGATCTTCTCGGAACGGATGGGGTCGAACTGTTGCAGAATCTTTTTTTCCTGAGAAAGCAACTGACCAACAAGCTCCTGCTGCTCATCAGGCATACCCGATCGCATCTGCTTCAGCATGATCACGGCTCGTTTGACCTGCTCGCACATCGCCTGATAGATGGAGCGCTGATAGAGCGTGGTGAATGCTTCGGGCGCAAATTCCGGCTGATCTGTGATCGATGCAAGAGCAATATGCATCTCGGCCGTACGAACAGCGAGTTTTTCCACCATTTCAAGATAGACTCCGCCGATCAGGTCCCTCATGAGCTCCGGAATCACCCCCGGCTCCGCTGATGAAGCGGGAAACTCGGGAACCTCGATACCGCAATGTACCCTGGAAAGCACATCCTCGAAGTAACGCTGCACGTAATCAAGCGACAGCTGCCATGCGTCTCCTTCGTTCTGCACAAAGCTCTGCAAAACCCCGATGGAGTATCGCTTCATCCTGTTCTGGACGTAATCGAGCGTACCAAGGTAGTCGGGAAGGTGGCGGAACCCTGTTTTCTCGGTCAGCGCACGGCACATCTCGACTTCAGGAGAGACGCCTATTTCGATTTTTCTGTATAGTTTCAGACAGAGATCGTTTCTGTACCGGATAGAGGTATTGCTCTGTTCATTGCCAAGCAGCATCGGTTCAGAAGTATGTGCCGAGTCCGAACAGAACGCATCGAACGTCTTGCCTTTAATGCCGCTGACGTTACCGAGCTTGCCCTTCCATTCAGCACAACCGGTCACAAGATGGAAGAGATGGCTGAGGAAATCTTTTTCATAGGTAGCGTCGCACAGATAGCCCTCTTCATCGCCGACTGCAATCCTTGCGATAACCCGCTTATAAAAGTTGTCGTCGCTTCGGCTTACTGATGCTTCGGGCACAAAACAGACCGGAAGCTGGTAGCGTTCGTTCTCGCCGCTGGAATAACTTACTTCGGTAATGAGCAGCTTGGCCCGTTCCATGCCCTCGACCGGAATGGTGTCTGCGATGGCAATGCGGATAACGGTTCTTGCCTTGCCTCCGAACCAGCGGCTGCATGCAAAATAGTCAGGAAGGATTTCCGTTTCGAGCTTTTCGCGGTTTCTTCCCGTAAAGAGACTCTGCCAGCGGGAAGGCTTCGCAAACGGCGTATCGAGATAGTGCCGGGAATCCTCCTCGCCGCTCTCGCGTACCATCCGGAGCCAGAAATAACCGTAAGAACCTAACGCAACCATGTAAGGCGTCTGCCGGATTTTCGGAAACCGGTTCAGACTGAAAACCTCTTCGGGTATGCAGCCTTCATACTTCGACAGATCGACCATGACCGCCTGGGCGTTTCTCGACAGGTTGATGACCGCAAGCATGGTTTCATCTTCATGGTTCCTGGTAAAAATCAACACTTTCGGGTTGCTGACCTGCAGGAATTCGATGGAACCCCGACTGAGCGATTTGTACCGGCGAGCAGTCGAGATGGCATGACGCATCCACCAGAGCAGCGAGTTCACATTCCCCTCCTGCACCTCGACGTTCACCGCCTCGTAGTGATACTCGGGATCGATGATAACCGGCAGCAGGAGCTGCTGGGGATTTGCCCGTGAAAAACCTGCGTTGCGGTCGGAGTTCCACTGCATGGGGGTACGCACGCCATCCCGGTCGCCGAGATAGTAGTTGTCGCCCATGCCTATCTCATCTCCATAATAGAGCACGGGCGTACCCGGCAGCGAGAGGAGCATGATGTTCATCAGCTCGATGCGTCGCCGGTCATTGGCCATGAGCGGCGCGAGCCTGCGACGAATACCGAGGTTGATACGGGCTTTCGGATCGTTGGCATAGACTCGGCGCATATAGTCGCGCTCCTCGTCCGTAACCATCTCGAGAGTCAGCTCGTCATGATTGCGAAGGAATGATGCCCACTGACAGCTTTCGGGAATTTCAGGAGTCTGGTCGAGAATATCAAGAATGGGAAAACGATCCTCGGTCGCAAGCGCCATGTACATTCTCGGCATGAGCGGAAAATGGAAGTTCATGTGACACATGTCCCCATTGCCCAGATAAGCCGCCGAATCTTCCGGCCACTGGTTCGCTTCGGCAAGCAGCATCCTGTTGGGAAATTTCTCGTCCACATGAGTACGCAGTTTGCGCAGGAACTCGTAGGTCCGGGGGAGGTTCTCGCAGTTGGTGCCTTCCTCTTCATAGAGGTATGGCACGGCATCGAGACGCAGGCCATCGACGCCCATGCCGAGCCAGAAGTCGAGCACATCGAAAAGCGCCTTGTGCACCTCGAGATTCTCGAAGTTCAGATCTGGCTGATGGTGGAAGAACCGATGCCAGAAATACTGCCCGGCAACCGGATCGTAGGTCCAGTTAGACGCCTCGAAATCCTGGAAAATAATGCGGGTTTCGCCGTATTTGTCCGGTGTATCGTTCCATACGTAGAATTCGCGTTCAGGAGAACCTTTCGGGGCCCGACGCGCCCGCTGAAACCATGCGTGCTGATCGGAGGTGTGATTCACGACCAGCTCGGTAATCACCTTGAGACCTCGCAGATGGGCCTCTTCGAGAAACTCCTGGAAATCCTCGATGGTGCCGTAATCGGGGTTGACCGTCATATAATCGGCAATATCGTATCCGTCATCGCGCAGCGGCGAGGGATAAAATGGAAGCAGCCAGATCGCGGTGATGCCGAGGCTTTCCAGATAGCCAAGTTTCTGGCGCAAGCCCTGAAAATCACCGATACCGTCGTTATTGCTGTCGGAAAATGTCTTGACATGCGCTTCGTAGATAATGGCGTCTTTGTACCAGAGCGGTTCGGGTTGATACATGGATAGTTCGTTAAAAGCTGATAAATGATTTTTTGAAAACAGTTAAGACAAAAAGCGCACCCGGAACACATGCGCGGGCATTACCGCAGGGTTCAGCTCGACGTAGTTCCATTCGCCGTGCCACTCGTAACTCCTGCCGCTGAGCAACTCCTCCACGCTGTAGCTGCTGTCTGCGTTAACCCCGAACCGTTCAAGCGGAAAACGCAACCATCCGCTCTGCGTATTGGAGTGATCGAGATTGACTACGACAAGAATGATGTTCCGCTCGTCTTCTGAATGTTTCACATAACCGATGAGCCGGTCATGCTCATGGTTGGCAGAAACATCGATACGGACGAATTCGATGTTCGACGTGCGATGCAGAGCCGGATTCTCCTTCCGGATACGGTTGATCATGGTGATTTCGGCCCTGATGTTACCCGGCCGATCGAGATCCCATGCTTTGATTTCGTATTTCTCCGAATCGAGATACTCCTCCTTGCCCGGAGCAACGGGCAGATGTTCGCACAGTTCATACGCGGGACCGTACATACCGTAATTCGAAGACATGGTAGCGGCAAGCACAAGGCGAATGACGAATTTCGAACGACCGCCGGTCTGCAGCTCCTCGTGCAGAATATCGGGGGTATTGGGCCAGAAGTTCGGACGCATGTAGTACTTCAAGGGAGCGGAACTCAGTTCCCCGAGGTATTCCTGAAGCTCCCACTTGGTATTGCGCCAGGTAAAATAGCTGTAGGACTGGGTAAACCCGATTTTGGCAAGACGCGCCATCAGACGCGGACGAGTAAATGCTTCAGCAAGGAATACCGTTTCGGGATACTCTTCCTGTATGGTCGTAATTGCCCACTCCCAGAAAGGAAACGCCTTGGTATGCGGGTTATCGACCCTGAAGATGGTAACTCCCTGACCGATCCAGAAAAGAAAAATGCTGCGAAGTTCGATCCAGAGATTCTGCCAGTCAGAGGTCTCGAAATCGATCGGAAGGATATCCTCATACCGCTTCGGCGGATTTTCGGCAAACTGCACGGTGCCGTCAGGGCGCCACTTGAACCACTGAGGATGCTCCTCTACATAGGGGTGGTCCGGTGAACACTGAAACGCGATGTCAAGCGCCACGGATATCCCCTGCCGCTCGGCTTCGGCGACGAACGCCCGAAAATCTCCTATGGTACCAAGCTCCGGGTGGACCGATTTATGCCCGCCTTCGACATTGCCTATAGCCCAGCTGCTTCCCGGTTCTCCGGGAGCCGCAACAAGCGCATTGTTTTTCCCCTTTCTCTTCGTCACGCCAATAGGGTGAATCGGCGGCAGGTAAACCACATCGAACCCCATGCCCGCAATTCGAGGAAGCAACTGCATGCAGTCGAGAAAGGTTCCGTGTTTTCCCGGTTCGCTCCCCCACGAACGCGGGAAAAATTCATACCATGAACTGAACCCTGCCTTCGGCGTTTCAACAACATAACCGAGCGCCCGATCGTAGCAGGAGGCACAGGATTTATCCGGGTAACGCACCATAAGCGTTTCAAGCTCAGGTTCCAGAGCGGCCTCGACCGCTGCTGCCTGATCGACTGCCAGGAGTTTTTTCTCATAATCTCCAAGCGTCCCGATATCGTCGCCTTCAGCTCTGCCTTCGGCGCTCCCGACAAAAACGGCGCCGATTCGCAAATCGAGCGAAACGTCCAGGCCGGCTTCAACCTTTTTTGCAAGCCCCTTCTTCCATGTCAGAAAATGATCAGCCCACGCTTCGATGGTATATTCGTACCTTCCCGGCTTTCCCGCCGTAAAGCAGCCCTCCCACCGGTCATTTCCTTTTGGCTGCATGGCAAACAGCTCCCACTCCCCATCTCCGAGGGCTCTGCGACACAGCAGTGCAGAAATAGTATCGGCGCCATCGATAAAAATATCGGCTTCGACTTTCAGCAGCTCGCCTTCCACGCATTTTACAGGATATTTCCCCCCGTCAAGCTCCGGGGAAACCTGTTCGATGATAACCCGCTGTCGGCCGTCGAATGAAGCGGAAAGCAGACAAGGCTGCGCATGGCGGAATGTATTGTTCATATAAATCAGTTGCTCACAGGTTGGCAGGCCGGTTTGTACCCGACAATCAGAATTTGCCGCTTTTCCGTCGACATTATCCTGACTGTTACATTTGAATGGAAAATATGAAGTTTTCGGCAGTATCGATAACAGTTTGCATAGAGCATCGGTTTGATTTCTCTGAAAAAAAATATTCCTTAGCTTACCAATGATATAAATGGGGATCTCTGGCCATCCGGCAAGAGTCCCTTTCATGTAAACCATACGAAGAAATATCAACTATGTTCGAACCGCAAAAAGAACAACTGCAGGCCATACTGGAACGCCTGGAACAGTTACGGGGGTATCTTTGACGTCGATGAACGTAAAGAAAAGATCGACGATCTCGAAAAAGTAACCACCGACCCGGCATTCTGGAATGACCAGCTGCAGGCCAATAAAATTCTGAAGGAACTCAACGAGCATAAATCCTGGACTGAGGCATTCGAGAAACTTGATGCAGAAGCCAGAACATGCGCAGAAGAACTTGAAATCGCCGCTGAACTCGAAGATGAATCATTCTCGGACGAGCTCATCAGCATCATAGCGGAACTCGAAAACGGAATCGGAAAACTCGAGTTCAAAAACATGCTCTCAGGCAAGGACGATGCCGGCAATGCCATGATCATCATTCATGCGGGTGCGGGCGGCACCGAAGCCCAGGATTGGGCCGAAATGCTTTACCGCATGTATATGCGCTGGGCTGAACGAAAGGGGTTCAAGGTCTTTGCAGACGACTACCAGGAAGGGGATGGCGCCGGTATCAAAACGGCTACGCTGGAAATCATAGGACCCTATGCCTATGGCTATCTGAAAGCCGAAAATGGCGTACACCGACTGGTCAGAGTCTCGCCATACGACTCCAATGCGCGGCGGCATACCTCTTTTGCCAGCGTCTTTACCTACCCGGAAGCGCCGCCTGACGTCGAAATCGAAGTCAGAAAAGAGGATCTCGAACTCTCGACATTCCGCAGCGGAGGCAAAGGAGGCCAGAACGTCAACAAGGTAGAAACCGCAGTACGCATCAAGCACGTTCCCTCGGGCATCGTGGTCTCATGCCAGGAAGAGCGATCACAGTTCCAGAATCGCGAACGCGCCATGAAGATGCTGATGGCCCAGCTGTACCAGCGGCAGCGAGAAGAAGAGGACTCAAAAAAAAGGGAAATCGAAGGCAAGAAAAAGAAAATCGAATGGGGAAGCCAGATTCGCAGCTATGTGCTCGATGACCGGCGAATCAAGGACCATCGCACAAACTACGAACGATTCGATGTCGAAACTGTGCTCGATGGCGACCTTGATACGTTCATGGAAAAATACCTTTCGGAATTCGGCGACTGAGTTCGCAGAAACCGTGTGGACCATACTCTTTATCCATGCGAATAGGCCTTATAACTGACATTCATTACACGGAAAACGCCGAAACCGGGGCTGACTTCAGGACAGCCCCGGATCTGCTTGCGAGCATAAAATTCTTCCAAAACCGTCATGTGGACTTCGTCCTGCAGCTCGGCGACCTGATTAAAGGCTCAAACGGCAGGGCAAACGAAGAGCTTCGGCAGATACTTCCGATGTTGAAGATGTATAAAGGGAGCATTCGCCACGTCATTGGCAACCACTGCCTGGCCGTTCCGCGAAAAGTACTGCTCCAGGCTCTCGGGTTGCAAAGCGCCTATTACTCTTTCAGTGAAAAACGCCTGCGATTTCTCGTACTCGACGGCATGGATGTCTCTGTTCTGAACGAGCCGGAAACAGATGCCGATCATACGATGCTGCACTCATACCTTGAGCAGCCGGAACTGCACGACTATTGCGGTGCCGTGGGAATGCGACAGATAAATTGGATGAAATCCGAATTGATGAATGCCTGCGCAAAACAGGAACAGGTCATTGTAGTCTGCCATTTTCCTCTCCATCCCGCAACTACAGACACGAAGCACGGCCTGCTCTGGAACCATCGGGAGGTCAGGGAACTGCTCGGCGCTTATCCTGCAGTCAGCGCATGCATCGGCGGTCATTATCATTACGGAGGATATGCTGAAGAAAACGGTACGCACTTTCTTGTCATGCCAGCCTTCGTCAACCGCATGGAGCATCCTGAATCCGCATGGGCTATCGCAGAGATCCAAAACAAGCGGCTGATCATCACCGGAGCAGAAAACAATCTGCTTTTCGATCTTGAACTCAAAAAAAACATAGCGCCATGAAGCTGCGCCCACTCGTAACGCTGCTGCTGCTCTTTGCAGCCGCACTGACATCGACTCCCGCAACGGCAATATCCGCAAAGGATACCCTCAGGATCGATGTACCCGAAAAATCGAGACAGCAGGGCCAGTTTTTCACTGTCAAGGTTGCCGATACATCCTCAAAACCGGAACTCTGGTTCATGGAACGAAACTACGCCATGTTCCGGCAACCCGACAGCTCATGGAAAGCGCTGGTACCGGTCGAAAACCTTGCCCGACCGGGTAGCTACGCACTTCTTATACGAACAGATCGCCTCGAACAGAAAATCCCGGTATTTGTAAAACCGAATTACCGGAAAGTCCAGCATATCAGACTTTCCCCTTCAAAACAGGCCATCAAGGCAACCTCGATCGAAAAAACGCGAATTAAAGACGCACTCCAAACCGAAAGCCCGGAAAAACGCTACAAAGGGGTTTTCCTGCGCCCCTCTCCCGGCAGAATCAGCAGTATGTTCGGTCTGAAACGCTCATACGACGGCGGACCAGTTACCAGCTACCATAAAGGCATCGACATCTCGGCGCCTCAGGGAACGCCGGTAAAAAGCACGGCAGAAGGCCGGGTTATTCTGACAGGAACAGTTGCCGAAGGATACGTTCTGCATGGCAACACGGTCGTCATCGATCACGGCCAGGGACTCACCGCGATCTACATGCATCTGCACTCCATCACCGTCAAAGAGGGGCAAAACGTCGACAAAGGAGAAATAATCGGCACGGTCGGCCATACCGGCATTTCAACCGCGCCGCACCTGCACTGGGGCACCTACCTCTATGGCACCAGCGTCGATCCGCTGCTGTTCCTTGGCCATGCTTATTGAACTCTCCTCTTTTTGCATAAGCTCCATGGCGGTCAATGATCCGGTTTGCTCGATGACATATCCTGATATTTCATGCACCCTGTCAGGGCAAGCAGCAAACAGTACCGACAACCGCCTGAAAAAGAGGGAGTATTAAACAAGTTACAGTATAAATACAATCGCATACAACCAGAATGTTGCTTATCACCGGCCTTAAGGGTAAACCTGTCGGAAAAATCGCATCACTCCTCAGAGAGGAAAGCTCAACGGTTGCAGACAGCCTCGACGTGGGATCGGCATCTGTCCTTGCCGGCATAATCAACAAAACCTCGTCAGCCGGTGGAGGACTTGAACTGCTGACAACAATCAGGGCAGGCAATCTTGACGACACATTCCTCAACACCTTCAGCTCGATGCTTTCAGGAGGAAAACCCTCGAACGACCACATGAAAGCCGGCAATGCGATGTTCTCGTTTCTCTTCGGTAGTAAACAGGATCAGCTAAGCAAAGTCATCACTGCCGCAACGGGCCTTGCAAAAACATCGGAACCCTTGCTTATTCGAGTATGATCGCGCCATTCGTCATGAGCGTCATAGCAAAAAGGCCCCAACGGATAATCTCGATTCAGAAAAATTAGCGAACCTGCTGAATGCCCGGAAATCGGTATCAACTCCTTCCGGACGAATACCGATCCGGGCAAAGGCCATTTTGACGAACCGACCGTTATCTGATTCAAAGCACCCGGTCCAGCACATCGACAACGCGGGCAGCTGATGCGCCATCCCATTTTTCCGGGATTTTCGAACGTCTGGGACT
>JAFGMZ010000100.1 GCA_016927285.1 Chlorobiaceae bacterium | reverse complement strand
TGATAGCAAGTGCGGGTTGTTCATCAAAAAGCGCAGTTACATCTTCGGAGACAGATGCAGGATCGTCATCCATGCAGAACAGTATCTCAGGAACCGGATCAGCAGATGGTAGGGGATACGGATTCGATGAATATCAGACGGGCCCGATAGGAGACGTTTTTTATGATTATGACAGCTCCATGCTGAGCACTGAAGCGCAACAGAGACTTACTCAGAATGCTGCATGGCTGCAGAATAATACAGGAAAATCGGTACTTATCGAAGGTCATTGTGACGACCGTGGCACTTCCGAATACAATATTGCTCTTGGAGAGCGCAGGGCTGTCAGCGCAAAAGAATACCTTACGAGGCTTGGAATTTCATCTTCACGCCTTGAAACCGTAACGTACGGAGAAGAGCGTCCATTCGACAAGGGTCAGAATGAAGACGCATGGGCGAAAAACAGGAGAGCTCATTTCGTTGTAAAATAAGCTGTTCTCGCAGGTTTTACCGGAAGATAAAAGCAGTTAAACAGATGAACAAAACCAGGTCAGCGCGTATGCATATCAGGAATGCGGTACTGTTTTTATGCCCACTGCTTATGCT
Organism: Chlorobiaceae bacterium; assembly: GCA_016927285.1. GTDB lineage: Bacteria > Bacteroidota > Chlorobiia > Chlorobiales > Chlorobiaceae > Chlorobium. The sequence continues at coordinate 6,182 of JAFGMZ010000100.1, read as the reverse complement.
TAACGCCTGTGCGTCAAAATCGGAGCTTGTCGTTGTTGCCGATGACGTCAAACGGCTTAAAACCGACACTGAAACGGTAAGAAGCCAATCGGCAGCATCCTATTCCGATGTGCAGCTGGTTCGCGACGAGGTTGCGCAGCTCAAAGGAAATCTCGATGAGATGGCGTATCAGAACAAACAGACCTTCGGGCGTCTCGGGCTTGAGGATTCGCTCATCGTTCATAAGCTCGACGCCATAGAAACGCGACTGAGCAGGATCGAACAGCAGCTCGGTTCCGGTTCTGCAAAAACCTCTTCTCAGGCCGCTGCGTCTTCAGGCGTCTCTTCCCAACCGGTTGTGGTACAGACCGCCAAGGCGCTTCTCGGTGATGGAATTCAGAAACTTGAAAGCGGAAGTTATGCGGCTGCAAGGGAGATTTTTGCCCTTCTGATGCAGAGCCATCCATCATCAGATCTTGTTGACGACGCACAGTTCTATATTGCCGAGAGCTATTTCTCGGAAAAATGGTACGAGAAAGCCGTGCTTGAATACCAGACAGTCATAGCTAAATATACGAAGAGCAACAAGCGTCCGGCGGCGCTGTACAAGCAGGCGCTTGCATTCGAGCAGCTTGGAGATGCCGTCAATGCAAAAGCCAGGTTCAGGGATGTGATGAATGTCTATCCGTTCTCTCCCGAAGCCGCACTGGCGAAAAAGAAAATGCTGTAGCTGAGGTTATCAGGATAGCGACTGAAAACCCCGGAATCCCGGGGTTTTTCTTTTTCTTTCTATTTATTTGTATTTAATCTAATTAGTAATATATTCAATGATTATTTAATGATTAAGGGCTTTCCCCTGCAATCCGAAGGATAGCCTTCCCACTAATGTCAACATCATTTTTTTATGAATACCATTACCAGATCCATTGCTCTTGCCTGTCTTGGAGTACTGCTTGCCGTTCCGGCATCATCCGCAGAAAAAGAACAGGAAAAGAAGGAGCTGATTAAAGGTCTTCGTATATCCGGTCTCGTTGAGGTCGAAGGATCATACTTCGATAGCGAAGGAGAGAGTTCAACAGATCTGATTCTTTCGACTTTCGAGTTGGGTTTTGAGGCGAAGGTTACCGACTGGCTCAGTGCGCATGCTGTTCTGCTTTACGAGGAGGATGGTGATGACGAACTGATTGTTGATGAAGCTTATATCAGGATGAAAAAGGAGGAATCGCCGATATTTGCCGAGGCCGGACGCATGACGCAGGCGTTCGGTAATTTTGCTACCGGAATGATTTCCGATCCGCTGACCCTTGAACTTGGCGAAACCAAGCACCATGCTTCGCTTCGCGTAGGCTACGAGGCTGATCCTCTCACGGCATCGATAGCCGTGATGAATGGCGATGTGCAGAAGATCGGGAAAGACGATATCAATACTGTCGTTGCGTCAATAGGTGCTGCCGGCGAGGTGAACGAGTCATTCAGTTACGGTCTTGGCGCATCGTATATCAGCAATATCGGCGATACCGATGGTCTTCAGGAGTCATGGCCGTCGAGTGGTAATGAGACTTCCGATTTTGTTGCCGGCTACAGCGTTTACGGGATTGCCGGATTCGGAGGCTTCGAAATGCGCGCCGAATATCTTGCTGCCGCTGAGGAGTTCCAGGATGGTGATGCAGCAGGTTCGCGTCCCCAGGCTTACAACCTCGAGGTCGGTTACGATTTTCCTTTTCCGATGCATTTCGCCTTGCGCTATGCTGGGGCTGATGATTTTGCAGCGGATGAGCAGTACGGCGCTACGCTTGCATACGATCTTGCAGAGCAGGCTACGGTGGCGCTGGAGTATCTGCACCAGAAAAACGATGATCTGACGAAGATCGATATGGTGACGCTTCAGTTGGCAATGGGGTTTTAATAACAGATGAAAAAAAGGGGGGGGTGATGTGTCCTTTAGCTATGCTGGCTTGCGGCGAGTCTGCCGAAATTGTTGGCGTGAGGCATGGTCTTCGCCATCATGGCGGCACCTGCGCTCATGAAGAGGATTCCTGTTGTGCTTCCGGTCGGCACGGCAGGGGAGGGCGACGTTCTGCCCGTTTGTCCGAAATGGGGTTTTCCCCCGGCCAGATTATAGAAGTAGTCCAGAACAGTCCGGGTGTGCCGATGCTACTCAGGGTAAGAGATGGAAACATGGCGCTTGACAAGCGTACTGCAATGGAAATTATCGTAAGGAGAATATTGTCATGAATTTATCGGAACTTAAAAAAGGACAGGCAGGCAGGGTTCTCAGGATCGAGGCTGTGCCGGCATTGCGTAAAAGGCTTATCGATATGGGGGTGCTGGCTGGAGAGGTGATACGGGTTGAAGGCGTTGCGCCATTCGGCGACCCTATTGAGGTGCTGGTTAGAAGTTACAGGCTTTCTCTTCGAAAGCATGAGGTCGAGGGGATTCTTGTCGAGGAGGTGAATTGATGATGCAGGTTGAGGAAATGATTGGTGCGGCAGTCCGGCCGGAGGGCGTCAGGCTTAAAGCTTTTATCGTTGCTGTGGTCGGTAATCCCAATTGCGGGAAGACAACGTTGTTCAATGCATTGACCGGGCTGAACCAGAGGGTGGGTAACTGGCCAGGAGTGACTGTAGACAAGAAGATCGGTAATTATATCTATGACGGGGTTCGTTTCGAGCTTATCGATCTGCCAGGTATTTATTCGCTTTCTGCGCTTTCTCAGGATGAGGAAATCGCCAGAGACTATATTTTATCCGGTGATGCCGATTTGATCATCAATATAGTCGATGGTTCGAATCCGGACAGGAATCTCTATCTGACAAGCAGATTGCTTGAGATGCAGGTTCCTGTGGTCGTCGCGCTCAACATGATCGACGTTGCCGCCGAAAAAGGTATCGAAACGGATGTTGCGGAGCTTGCAAAGCGACTCGGAACGCCGGTTGTTCCTCTCGTCGCGTCGCGGGGCGAAGGGATCGCGGAGTTGAAGTTGGCTATTGCTTCGGGGGTTCTGGAAAAGCAGGTGGCAGGCAGTCGGGTAAGTTATCCGGGTCCGCTTGACAAGGCGATAGGGGAGATTTCGGTTGAGATTTCTGCTGCGGCTGGAGCATTGGGGTACGATCCGGCATGGCTTGCTCTCAAATTGCTGGAAGGCGATGAACATCTTGAGGCAAGACTTGATCATGGCTTGCGCGAGCTTGTCGGGCGTCGACGTCAGGTGGTTGCCGGTCAGCTCGGGGATGATGCGGATATCGTTATCGCAGATACTCACTATCGCTTTGTCGGCGATCTGACGGAAAGCGCCATCAGACGGAAAGCCGAGAGCGTGGTGACGTTCAGCGATCGTGTCGATCGGGTGGTACTGAACCGGTTCCTTGGTATTCCGGTGTTTCTTCTTGTGATGTATCTGATGTTCCTGTTTACCATCAATGTCGGCGGCGCTTTTATCGATTTCTTCGATATAGCGGCAGGCGCTTTCTTCGTTGACGGATTCGGGTATCTGCTTGCATCTGTCGGATCTCCGGAATGGATTGTGACCATCCTTGCCGGAGGGCTCGGCGGCGCCCTGCAGACAATGGCTACCTTTATTCCTCCTATAGGGTTCATGTTCATATTTCTTTCCGTTCTTGAGGATTCAGGTTACATGGCGAGGGCAGCTTACGTGATGGATCGCGGAATGAGGGCTATCGGTCTTCCTGGCAAAGCGTTTATTCCTATGCTGGTAGGGTTCGGCTGTTCGGTGCCCGCTATTATGTCGGCTCGTACAATGAACGAAGAGCGCGACAGGCTGATGACTATCATGATGGTGCCGTTTATGTCTTGCGGTGCAAGGCTGCCGGTCTATGCGCTTTTTGCTGCAGCTTTTTTCCCTTCCGGCGGGCAGAATCTTGTCTTCCTTCTCTATCTGCTGGGTATCGCGGTTGCAGTGCTTACAGGGTTCATCCTGAAAAATACGTTACTCAGGGGCGATGTTTCTCCGTTTATTATGGAGATGCCCGCATATCATCTTCCGACGCTGCAGGGTATTGCCATAAGAGTATGGGAGAGGCTGAAATCATTCCTTTTCAAGGCGGGAAAAGTTCTGGTCCCGGTTATCATGGTGCTGAGTTTCATGAACTCTCTCGGTACCGATGGAACATTCGGTAATGAGGATACCGAGCGTTCAGTTCTTTCAGTTACAGGGAAGGCAATTACCCCTGCCTTCGAACCTTTCGGCGTCAGAGAGGATAACTGGCCTGCAGCAGTAGGTCTCTTTACCGGTATTTTTGCCAAGGAAGCCGTCGTCGGCACGCTCGACAACCTTTATTCGCAGATGTCTGCAAGCGAGGAGGGCGAGGTAGAAGCGGAGGCATCGTTCAGTCTCTTTAGCGCACTTTCCGAAGCGTTTGCGACGATTCCAGCAAACCTTGCCGGTATTACAGAAACCCTGCTTGATCCGCTTGGTATCTCTATTGGCGATGTATCCGATACCGAAACGGCAGCCGAAGAGCAGGAGGTCAGTACCTCCATATTCGGTTCCATGGTATCTCTTTTTGACGGTACGGCCGGGGCATTCGCCTATCTGGTATTTATTTTGCTTTATTTTCCCTGTTCTGCGGCTATCGCGGCAGTCTATCGCGAAACAAACCTCGGATGGACACTTTTTGCCGGTGCATGGACGACGGGTCTTGCTTATTTCTTTGCCGTAATCGCCTATCAGACAGCGACTTTTTCTGAGCATCCGGCATCTTCGTCCATATGGATCGGGGCTATGACGATTTTGCTTCTTGCATCTGTAGGCCTTATGTATCTGAAAGGAGGGAGAAAAGCAGCTGTCTGATCATGCTTGTTTATTCAAGGAAGGGGCGGATTCAAACTGCTCCTTTCTTCCATTCAATCAAATAAAAGGAGGATGGTATGACGCTTTCGGATATAAGAACATTTCTCAGAGAGAGAGGGCATGCTTCGATCGGAGAAATCGCAAGGCATTTTGGCTCGGATCAGGCTATGATTGAGGTAATGATCGACGAGTGGATCAGAAAAGGAAAGGTCGAGAAGAAAGCCCAAGACTCCTTTTCCCATGCATGTTGCGGCAAATGCGGTACTTATCGTTCAAATCCGTATAGGTGGATCGGGGGTTGACGTTTTTTTTTGTGGATGTACAAAATGGCAACTATGCCTTTTTTTATGCATGTTTCTTTATTTATAAAAAGTCTTAATAAAATATTCGGAGGTTCCATGAAGTCGCATGAGAGAAAAAACAGAGGCTGCCACACGCAGTGCTTTGTGCAGAAATGTTCATGCGGGGCATTTCATCTGCATTATCGATATGCAATGGTTGTCCTGCACAAGCAGACGCTGTTTCAGATTATGGAGGAGTGCTATCGCTGGGAAGAGAGCGGGAAAGCCGGACCGGAAAGGACATCGTCTTCTCCTCTTATTATCATGCTTGGCGTCGTTTCGCTGATTGTTCCTGAAGATGATTTCCGGATGTTCAGCAAGGCAGTCAACGATGCCGTTTCAGAGGAGCTTGGTCTGCCTGCCCTTATTGGGCAGGTTTAGCCGTATCCATGGTAAGGCAGGCTTTCATCAGAGATAGAGTACCTGTATTTCAATAACACTCAACATAACGATATAATGAAAAAAATCGGACTTTTCTGGGGTTCAGAGACGGGCAATACCGAACAGGCAGCAGGACTCATTGCTGAAGCAATCGGTTATGATTACGTTGACAGTTACAATATCAGAGATGTCACTGCTGATACGCTTACAGGATACGACGCATTGATCATAGGGACATCGACTTGGGGTGCCGGAGAGTTGCAGGATGACTGGTATAATTTTTATGGCAATCTCGAATTGCTCGATTTCGGCGGTAAAACCGTCGCGTTTTTCGGGCTTGGTGATCAGTTGAGCTACGGCGATTACTACCTTGATGCTATGGGTATTCTGTATGAAAAATTTATCGAACGCGGCGCAAAGGTAACCGGAAGCTGGCCGGTGGAGGGGTATGAATATTCATACTCGAAAGCTGTCTTACAGGGATCATTCATCGGTCTTGCGCTCGATGCAGACAATCAGGACCATCTTACCCAGTCCAGAATACAGAGATGGGTTGCCGGGATAAAGCCGGTTTTGCTCTGAAGCGCTTTATGTCAATAGAGATGTCGCATTTTGTTAAAAAAAATATTCACTTTTCGTCCGGGTTTAGCACCACTTCCCGGTTAATACTC
>JAFGMZ010000099.1 GCA_016927285.1 Chlorobiaceae bacterium | reverse complement strand
GCGCGACAAGGCGGGCAACCCGGCTTATGCTTGCCCGCAAGGTTTTCGAGATTACTTCCCGTTATGATAACGCTATTGCTGCTTATCTTGTCGGTGCTGAAGGTGCAGGAGTTGAAGGCGCGGCCGAGAAGATAACGGTTTCTCTTGAACGGGAGCTCGACATGCGTTACGGCGAGAATCCGCATCAGAGCGCTGGTTTTTACCGGATGATCGACAGCGAGGGTAGCCGTTCGTTCGGCGCTTGTTTCGAGAAGCTGCACGGAAAGGAACTGTCGTACAATAATATGCTTGATATCGCTGCGGCTACCAGTCTCATCGAAGAGTTCCGCGGTGAGGATCCTTCGGTGGTGATAGTCAAGCACACCAACCCATGCGGCGTAGCGCAGGCTCCGACCCTTGTGGATGCTTACCGCAGGGCGTTTTCGACCGATACGCAGGCTCCGTTCGGCGGCATTATCGCTTTCAACCGTCCGCTTGACATGGATACCGCAGCGGCGGTAAACGAAATATTTACAGAAATTCTCATTGCTCCAGCTTTCGAGGATGGCGTACTTGACCTTTTGATGAAGAAAAAGGATCGCAGGCTCGTACTGCAAAAAGAACCTCTTCCGAAAGGGGGATGGGAGCTCAAGTCAACGCCGTTCGGCATGCTGGTGCAGGAGCGCGACGCTAAGATCGTGGCAGTCGGCGATCTGAAAGTGGTTACCAAACGACAGCCGACGGAAGAGGAGCTTTCGAACCTCATGTTTGCATGGAAGATCTGCAAGCATATCAAGTCTAACACCATTCTGTACGTGAAGAACCGTCAGACCTACGGCGTAGGTGCAGGGCAGATGTCGCGCGTTGATTCTTCGAAGATCGCCCGTTGGAAAGCTTCCGAGGTGAATCTCGACCTGAATGGTTCGGTTGTGGCTTCCGATGCGTTTTTCCCGTTCGCTGACGGTCTGCTTGCCGCAGCCGAAGCTGGCGTTACAGCAGTGATCCAGCCGGGCGGCTCGATCAGGGATAACGAGGTGATCGAGGCAGCCGACGCCAACAACCTGGCCATGGTGTTCACGGGAATGAGGCATTTTAAGCATTGATTCCTTTGATTTTAGTGAAGCCGGACGACGGCAAGGCGTTTTTATTTGCGCTTTGCCGTCGTTTTTGTTTGTGAGCCGGTGTGTCACTTATAAATCAAAATCCAATAGAGTCAAGCACTCATATTCCTGGACCATGCGACGATGGAATGATAATTATGAAGCGGGAAGATACTTGCCCACGAATTTCCACCTGTTTGTTATTGGGGAGGATTTTCAGGATTTGCCGTTTGCGGTGTTCCTGGTTTGTCGCTCCGTGTTCTCTGTGTTTCGCTTCTAAGTATTTTGAATAAAAGAACCCGATGAGATGTTTTCCATGACGGCTCGAGCGTTTCGCTTGAGGCGTTTGAGCCCGATGCGGTAGATGGGAGTACCTGAAAAGAGTTTACGGAAAGTTGATCCGGTCAGGTTAAGGATAGCTTCAGGAGTAAGGTAGAGCAGTTCTTCTTTTATGGCGAAGAGCTTTTCAGGCGCAGGTTTTCGCGACTGGTTCGCCGGGCAGCATTCCTGGCAGAGGTCGCAGCCGAAAAGCCAGTTGCCTACCATCCGGGATTCTTCCGCGGTGAAATCTCTTTTCAGCTCGATAGTCAGATAGGAGATGCATCGGCGTGCATCGAGTTTTCCTGGTTCTACAATCGCTCCGGTCGGGCAGTTTTCGATACATTTTCTGCAGGCTCCGCAGTGATTGGGAAGTGCCATTGTTTCTTCGCGGATTTCACGGTCGATCAGCAGTTCACCGAGAACGATGTACGATCCGGATGCGGTTATATTGAGCAGAGTATTTTTTCCTGTTCTGCCGATTCCAGCGCTTTCGGCCCAGGCTTTCTCAAGTACCGGAGAGCTGTCTACGGTAATTACGGCATGAAGTGGTTTTTCGTAGATCGTGTGGATGAAGGCCAGCAGTTCTTCGAGTTTCCGGTGTACGACCCGGTGGTAGTCATCGATCGCCGCATGACGAGAGATGCGTGCGATGCCTGAAGTCGGTGCAGGGTATTCCGGCCTGTTGTAGCAAAGTGCGGCAGATATGATGGTTTTTATCCCGGCGAGAAGCATCGAAGGATCGGCACGTGCCGGAAACCCGGTTTCAAGATATTTCATTTCACCGTGTCTTTTTTCTGCAATCATGGCGCTGAATCGGGCGAGCGCTTTTTCCTGGCCGATAACCGGCGAAAACCCGATTGATGTGATGCCAAGCCGAAGGGCCTCACGGCGGATCATGGTAGCAGGGTTTTCATTGGTGCGTTGCATGTCAGTTTTCCTTTGAGAGTATTGTTTTTGGTTCGGATGGTTGTCAGAATTACTATTTATGGTTAAATATATTTTTTGCAGTGTTTTCCAACTGATCCGCCGTGGGTCTTAGTTCATCTCTTTGCATGGAACGTCGTGAGTTTATAAAAAAAACGCTTTCTCGGGCCGGTATCGGAGCAGGAGTCACTGTGGCAGGCCTGGCGGGAGCCGTAGGTTTTTATCAGCCAAGAAAAGAGTTGTATCGTGAAGCAAGTCCTGAAGGTGCTTGCAGCGAGCGTCTGTCACAGCCGAGGAGTGCGGTGGTTATTGGCGGAGGTCTTGCCGGCATCAGTTCGGCACTGGAACTTGCCCGAAGAGGATTCCGGGTTACACTGGTTGAGGCCTCCCCGTCGCTTGGCGGAAAGCTGACCGGATGGGACCTCGATGCGATTGGCGAGAGGTTTCCGGTGGAGCACGGTTTTCACGGCTTTTTCGACCAGTACTATAACCTGAATGAGATGTTTGCCTACGCCGGGGTCAAGAGCAGCGTTTTTCACCCGGCTCCGGGTTATCCCGTTTTGTTCCGCCAGAGACCTGCTGAAGTGTATGGGAAGACGCCGAAATGGTTTCCTTTCAATATTCTTTCCGTGGTAGGTCAGTCGCGTTCGCTCGATATCGTTTCATTTCTGAAAGAGTACAAGGGTCTCTGGCCGGTGATCGGTATGTTTCTGTACGATTACGGCAATACTTTTGCAGAGTATGATTCCATTGATTTCATGACTTACTGTCGCCAAGGCAGGATTCTTCCGGCATTCATCGATACCGTGCTGCATCCGTTCGCCGATGCCACCATGAATCGAATGGAGGTTCTCTCTGCAGCAGAGGCTATCCGTTATTTTCATTTCTATTTTATGGGTAGCCCTGAAGGATTAGCGTTTCGTATCACGAATCGTGATTGTATGACCGCGCTTATCGATCCGCTTGAAGCAAAAATGAATGAACTTGGAGTAACAGTACTCAAGGGACGCCGGGCAATCAGCCTGCTTGCTGCGAATGGATTGGTTACTGGCGTCGTGCTGCAGGGGGGCACCGGTGAAGAGGGACTTGTCTTGCGGCATATCGGTCCGGAACGCGTCCCTGAAAGCGGTTGGGTTATGCTGCAGACGGATGCAGGCATTCCGGTTATCGTATCGCGTGATGGCGGGTTAATCAGGGCGTTCGATGCGCGTTGCACGCATATGGGTTGTCCGGTAACCTGGGATGCTGAGGCAGGTGGTTTTTACTGTCCTTGCCATGCGGGAAGGTTTGATGCGGAAGGCAATCCGGTTAGCGGACCGCCCGAGGCTCCGCTTGCGAAGCTTGAAGTGTCCGAGCAGGAAGGCGTACTTGTGTTTCATGCACAACCGTCTGTGTCTATGGCTTCGGGAGATATGCTTTCTGCGGATTACTGTGTTGTCGCTTCCGATGTACGAGGTACCAGGGAGCTGGTGCTTGGATCAGAGCTTGGGTATGTGTCGCTTGAGTCTGCCGTTGCTTCGCTTGGGGAGGCTGACCCCTATGTTGTTTATCGGTTATGGCTTGATCGTCCCCTTGATTCTGCCGAGTTTCCTTTCTATACTGTTTCAGGATAT
>JAFGMZ010000017.1 GCA_016927285.1 Chlorobiaceae bacterium | reverse complement strand
TTTATTTGTTCCGAATCCCGATTACTGCGTTGGGCGGTGCTCAAAATCCTCATGTACGCCGTGTACACTCCGGTTTTCCGTTCCGTCCGTCTTGTCCCCGGGCTTCTCACGACAATAAATAGAGGTGCCCATAAGGATGATGAGTGTCAGCGTCAGGGTTTCTTTCCTACCGGGGCAAGGTAGATGGCGAACTCTTCTTTTCCGTCTATCCTGAGCAGGTTATCCATCGCTTTCTGGTCGTAAGCCGCGATAGCGCAGGTGCCGGCGCCGATAGCTTCAGAGGCAAGGTAGAGGTTCTGGCAAACATGGCCCGCATCAAGAGCGATGACCTTATGGGCGGCAAGGCCGTAACGCCATTCCATCCGGTAGGGGATGACGGTCCAGATGAAGGTTACGGCAGCCTCTCCTGCGAATTGCTGGCCGAGGGCTGCTCTCGTTATGCTTCGTTCGGGATGTTCTGCTTCGAACTCGAAAAGGAGCTGATGTTCGATGGGGAGATACCGGTAGATGCCTTTTTCAAGTCCATCGATGCGGTGCACCGAAAGATAGGTTTCGAAGGCGTGACGGCATCCTGCCGAGGGGACGGTTCTTAATGCGTGGCCTGCATCGATCCTGTGTTTGATGCCCTGCGTGGCCCAGAGCATGAAGGAGAGCTCTTCGAGAGCAAGAGGTTCGACGCTGTAGCTTCGACAGCTTGCCCGTTCAGCGATGCTGGCGCGAAGGTCAATATGGCCGATATGTTTCAAGGTTTCGACCGGAGGCAGATCGATCCGTTTCGAGTCGGGAGCGTATGGCTTCTGGAGTGGCGGTGGCGGTATGCTTCGGTACTGATCGGTTTCGGAGAAATCGACCAGCTGACGGATGGTGTCTTTGAGAAAGTCCCGCCGTGATTCGAGGTTAATGCTGTCCATGGGTCAATGATTGTCGGGTGAAGCGTAAAAATCGTTGAGTACCAGGTCGAAGCCGTAAGCAAGCGGGAGATTCTGCAGTTCATGCTCTGCGAACCAGCGCAGCCGCTGGCCTTCGTGCAGGGTGATCGAATCGGCTTTGACATCAAAAGACATCAGGAAAATATGTTCAATGCGATCGGGGAAGTCGTAGACGGCATGCAAACGGCAGTCCGAGACGTCGGTTTCGATCTCTTCGAGCATTTCGCGTACGATACATGCTTCCGGGGTTTCGTCTTGCTCGACATGGCCTCCGGGAAGGTCCCACATGTTCGGATAGGGAATTTCCGGTTTATCGTCTCTGAGAAGAAGCAGCACTTCTCTCCGGCTGTTGATGAAAATGATGCTTGTGCCTGATCGTTTCATGGGCTCCATGTTGCATTTTCTGTAGTATAGCTGTTTCCCGCACTATTTCATCGCCACCTCTCATTCGATATTCTCGAAATGTTCCTCCAGATACCTATCTTGTTCACATACCGGTTTCCGGAAACATTATTAACTTCTTTATTTTCATGATTTATGGATACAGCCGCATCGAAGGAGCTTCTGGCTGATTTATTCGAAGAGTATTCGGAATGGTATAAGAGCCTTGCGGACGATTACGGCACGCTGCCTCGTTCGATTTCAGGCGTCGGAGAAAACCTGCAGCAGTTCATCTACCTTCTTGATAGCGTGGAGTTGCACCATATGGTACGAAACAAGTTCATTCGCTTCGTGCTCGATGACTTCCATGCCATAGCTTACGTCTACGGGTCGCTGGATATTCGCGGCGAGGGGGAGCTTGAGGAGGTGCTCGACGTCATTGCGGCAGATGCGGCGCACTACATCGCCGGAAGTTGGCTCGTGATTCGCGATGGAGAGGGGAAGGTGACCGATCTCGTCGATAAGGGGACCCGCGAAGGCGACGATACGGAGAACCATTCCGGCTCATGGTTTCTGAGCGGTTCAGTCAGCTTTACCGATGCGGAAAAGGTCAGATACGGCGCACTTTGGCAGGATGCGCAACCATGCGTTGTATTCAAAGACCGGAATGCGGAGGAATGAATTGACGGCATACAGCCGCTTTGATCAAGGATGGACAAAACGGCTGTGCCATAAATCGGCGGTTACTTCTTGGGGGCGATGGCCGAGCTGATGCCGTTTGTGACGCCCTGGACAAGCTGTAAGGCCGTGTTGACCGAGCTTGTCAAAAGGCTTGCGCAAAGATTGGTGCATGATTCGACGAGCGAGAGCGCCGAACCGACACCGGTGCCGACCGTGTCGGCTGCATTCTGTACCGGAGCGCCGACTGCATTGAAGAGATCGGAAAAAACGCCGTTTGAGTTTGCCATGTCAGTATAGCTTTTAAGGGTTGAACGGAAAATCGCATGATCGGCGTCTTTATGGACGGACGCCACGTACTGCTCAAAATATAAACAATATTCTTTCCAGGCGGCAATATTGCGGCCTTGTGTATTGCGCATCCGGCCCGGTTAATTGCGGGAAATGACGATCAAAGAAGGACACAGCACGATGAGCGAAGAGATACGACAACTTGAACCACGGGTGGTGTGGAACCATTTTTACAGCCTTACACGGATTCCTCGTCCTTCGGGACATGAAGATGCAATCAGAAGCTTCATTGCGGATTTTGGTCGGGCACTCGGACTGGAGACGATTCTCGACGGAGCGGGAAACGTCATTATTCGCAAACCTGCTACGCCCGGCATGGAAGATCGGAAAGGGGTGATCCTGCAGGCCCATCTGGACATGGTGCCGCAGAAAAACAGTGGCACGGATCATGATTTCGAGTGCGATGCAATAGAGCCCATCATCGACGGCGAGTGGGTGCGCGCTTGCGGTACCACGCTTGGCGCCGATAACGGTATCGGCGTCGCTGCGGCCATGGCCGTACTCGAGTCCTCGACGTTGCGACACGGTCCCGTCGAGGCGCTTTTTACCAGCGAAGAGGAGACCGGTATGGTTGGGGCTAAAGGTCTGCAGCCAGCCATGCTGAGAGGGGAGATGCTGCTGAACCTCGATTCCGAAGATGAAGGGGAGCTGTTCATCGGCTGCGCAGGCGGGCTTGACGGTACGATAACCATCCGGTATGCCGAAACAGCGCTCCCGGCAGATTATACCGGATTCTCTCTGAGGGTCAGCGGCCTCAGGGGCGGTCACAGCGGTATGGACATACATCTCGGGCGAGGCAACGCCAATATAATCATGAACCGGCTGCTGCTTGCAGGGCACCGGAATCACGGATTGCTCCTGGCTGAGATCGAAGGCGGCTCTCTCAGGAACGCCATACCGCGAGAATCCGCGGCCTGGGTGGCCGTTCCGGCAGCGCATGCCGAAGTGTTCCTTCAGGATTTTACAGCGCAGGCGGCGAAGATACAGGCAGAGTTTTCGGGAGCCGATCCATCGCTGCATATCGAGGCGCTGCTGGCATCTACTCCGCCGCGGGTTATCGAAGAGGGCGTGTTCGCTCGATCGCTCAAGGCGATTCATGCCAGCCCGAACGGCGTGATGCGCATGAGTTGCGAGATAGAGGGACTGGTTGAAACGTCGAGCAATCTCGCTATTGTGAAGTCGCTCGACGGCGCGCTTGTTGTTCACTATCTGCTGCGCAGTTCGATCGATTCGGCGCTTGAAGATCTTGCCTCGATGATCGCCAGCCTCTTCGAGCTGACAGGTGCCGAAGTGGTATTCGGCAGCGGGTATCCTGGCTGGAAGCCCGAGCCCGCTTCCCCGGTTCTTGCGCTTATGCGGGAGGTCTATCGCCTGAAGTTCGGCAGGGAGGCTGAAGTTCGCGCCGTGCATGCAGGGCTGGAGTGCGGTATAATCGGAGCGACCTATCCAGATCTCGACATGATTTCCTTTGGCCCCACTATCCGTTATCCTCATTCACCGGACGAAAAGGTCGAGATTGCATCGGTCGCTCGGTTCTGGGCGATTCTTGCCGAGACGCTGTTCAGGATTCCGCTACGGCTTTCCGTACCGCAATAATAAGGTCGTCGAGGTTTTCGATCCGGTCAATCTCCTCTTTGGCCATGAGAACCCGAAGGTCGCCGTTTTTCCTGAAAATCACCGGATAGACAGCGGTTCGGCCATACTGTTTTTCGAATTCGTCCCGGTGCAGGAACTCCATGGGCAAACCAACGTTTTTTCGGAACTCGCGCCATGCCTGTTTTTCCGAGAAGGCATCATGCGTGAGATTGCAGAGGCTGCATGGGTAGGTATCGGGACTGAGGATCTTGTGGCCGATATCAAGCAGGCCGCTGATGGGTCCGCTGTATGAATTATAGACGAAAACAAGCATATCCATGGTCAGAAATCGGTTTATTGTTATTGGGCGCCTCTATTTATTTGTTCCGAATCCCGATTACTGCGTTGGGCGGTGCTCAAAATCCTCATGTACGCCGTGTAC
>JAFGMZ010000098.1 GCA_016927285.1 Chlorobiaceae bacterium | reverse complement strand
GTTATGCGCTGCAGCGGAGGCCCAAGCATTCTTAAGGAGTTGTCCGACGAAGAGCTTGCCGTCGATATCGAGGACGCCATCCGCATGAACGTTTCTGCCATCACCCTTCAGGTTTTCATAGGGGGCGAGTTTGAAACACGCTCTATTCATAATATGACGAAACTGATCGATATGGGTTTGCGTTACGGTATTCCAACCATGGCGGTAACTGCCGTCGGCAAGGATATGGTTCGTGATGCCAAATACTTCAGACTTGCCTGCAGGATTTCCGCAGAGCTCGGCGCGCAGATTGTTAAAACCTACTATGTTCCCGAGGATTTTGAGACGGTTGTCGCATCATGCCCGGTTCCGATAGTAATGGCGGGAGGCAAGAAGATTTCGGAACTTGACGCGCTGACCATGTCGTACCGTGCAATTCAGGAGGGCGCAGTCGGCGTTGATATGGGTCGTAATATTTTTCAGAGCGATGCGCCGCTTGCCATGATGAAGACGGTGAACCGCGTAGTGCATGAGAATATGCCGCCAGTCGAAGCATACGAGTACTTCCAGAGCATTCGGGCCGAAGGGTGAACGTCTGGGTCATTACCGGTTTTTCATCAATAACTGAATTTCAAGACAGGAATCCCGGAGGTCGATAATGCAAGTATCCGGGGTCGCGAGAACAATGTTTCGTTTATTTTATGAATACTGAGGATATCAAGGGTTTTTTCGCCTTACCCGAACAGCTCGAGATGGCTGATTACCTAACGCTCGACTACTACCTCGAGTGTGTCGGCGATATCGAGACAGCGCTTGCCCATTTCTGCAGCGAGCAGTCAACTGCCCAGTGGAAACGTGTCGGGCTCGATGAGGATTTCAGGCCGCTCTATGGAGCAAAGGTTATCAGCCTCACTGTTGAGGGTGAACTGCCCGATCTCAGTTATCCGGTCAAGCACTCCGAAGTCGGACCGGTTCATGCATGCCGGGTTACCATTGCGCATCCGCATCGTAATTTCGGTCCTAAGCTGCCCAATCTGCTCACTGCTGTTTGCGGCGAGGGAGCTTTTTTTACTCCTGGCGTTCCTGTCGTAAAGTTGCTTGACATCGGATTTCCCGAGCCGTATCTGAACGCATTCGATGGGCCGAGGTTCGGCATCGAAGGTATTCGTGATCTCCTGCAGGCTTACGATCGTCCGATTTTTTTTGGCGTGGTGAAGCCCAATATCGGTTTGAAGCCTTCATGTTTTGCCGATATCGCTTACGAGAGCTGGCTTGGAGGTCTCGATATTGCAAAAGATGACGAGATGCTTGCCGATGTTGACTGGTCGACGCTCGCAGAGCGCTCTCGTGAGCTTGGCGTCGCCCGGCTGAAAGCTGAAAAAGAGACAGGGGAGCCGAAAATCTACCTTGCCAACATAACCGATGAGGTGGATCGATTGATCCAGCAGCACGATATCGCGGTACATAACGGGGCAAATGCTCTGCTTATTAATGCCCTGCCGGTCGGTCTGAGCGCGGTGAGGATGCTTGCCAGGCATACCAAGGTGCCGCTTATCGGACATTTTCCTTTTATCGCAGCCTTTAGTCGCATGGAGAAGTACGGGGTGCATTCCCGCGTCATGACCAAACTCCAGCGTCTTGCCGGCCTTGATTCCATAATTATGCCGGGCTTCGGAAGCCGTATGATGACTCCGGAAGCGGAGGTTATGCAGAATATTGACGAGTGTCTGCAGAATTTTGGTCATATCCGCCGTTCGCTTCCGGTGCCCGGAGGCAGTGATTCCGCATTGACGCTCGATACTGTATACAGGAAAGTAGGCAGCGTCGATTTCGGTTTCGTGCCTGGACGGGGAGTATTCGGCCATCCTAACGGTCCTCAAGCCGGAGCAAGAAGCATCAGGCAGGCGTGGGAAGCGATCGAACAGGGTATTTCGATTGAATCATACGCTGATGGTCGTCCTGAATTGCAGGCGATGGTAGACGGTGCCGCAAAATAGCGGAGCCTTTATCGAACGCAAATGACCGAATCACCGATGAAAAAACTTTCAGGCAAGGTAGCTGTCATTACCGGGTCGACACGAGGTATCGGTAAGGCAATCGCCCTCAGGTTTCTCGATGAGGGGGCTTCTGTGGTGGTAACCTCGTCTTCGCAATCGAATGTGAATGCCGCAGTTGCCGGACTTCCGCAAGATCGAGTTTACGGTTATGCCTGTGATGTGAGTTCGTTACGGGAGATGGAGCGTCTTGTCGAAACTTCTGCTGGAAGGTTCGGCAGGATTGACTGTTTTATCAATAATGCTGGCATATCCGAACCATTCTGTCAAATAACAGCTGGTGATCCTGTTCTCTGGTCCAGGGTTGTCGATACCAATCTGAAAGGGACCTACTATGGGACTCGTGTTGCCATAGCATATTTTCTTCGAGAGAACATTCCCGGCAAGATCATCAATATGGCAGGGTCCGGTACCGATCCTGGATCCAATACTCCTTTCATCAGCGCTTATGGATCGACGAAAGCAGCAATCGCAAGGTTTACCTTTGCTATTGCTGCAGAGTATCGCCAGACGTCGCTTTCCATCATGCTGCTGCACCCCGGTCTTGTTCGTACCGGGATGGTGAGTGCAGAAAATCCCACCCCGGAGCTTGCCAGGCAGCTTGCAACGTTCAATACCATTCTCGATATCTTTGCACAACCGCCAGATGTCGCTGCATCCCTTGCCGTCAAGATGGCTTCCGGATGGAGCGACGGTAAAACAGGCAGATATCTCTCTGCGCTCGATGGGTGGGTAAAAAAGAGGTTGCTCGTTACCTATCCCTTCCGTAGACTGACCAATCGGATAGATCGGCAAGTTTATTAAATATGCAGCACAGGAGTGAGAT
>JAFGMZ010000097.1 GCA_016927285.1 Chlorobiaceae bacterium | reverse complement strand
CCAGAAAAAAACCTGGATGAACGACACCATCACACCTTACGAGCTGTATCTCAAACTCATCTACGAATACCTGCAGGAGGACATCAACCTTCGGGACGACATTCAGATATTTCTACCCGAAGGCTTCATGGCCCTGCAATATCAGCAGCAAGCCGTACAGCAGGCAATAAAAAAGCTCAACGAACACAACGGAGTCTTTCTGGCCGACGTCGTCGGTTTGGGAAAAACCTTCATTGCGGCCCAGCTTCTGCAGCAGCTCAAAGGGCGGATTATAGTCATATGTCCACCCGTACTCAAAAGCTACTGGGAATCGAGCCTTCACGACTTCCGGGTTCCTGCCCGTGTAGAATCACTCGGCAAGCTCGATAACGTCATACGTTTCGGACTTGACCGTTTCGACTACGTTGTCATCGATGAAGCCCACCGTTTTCGGAACGAGAACACCCGGTCCTATGCAGACCTGCTCGACATCTGCCGAGGCAAGAAAGTTATTCTGGTTACAGCAACGCCGCTCAATAACACGATCGACGACATCTTCTCTCAGCTCAAACTCTTTCAGGTTCCGAAAAACTCCACGATCCCCGGTATTCCGAACCTTGAGCGCTATTTCACATCGTTACGTAAACGCTTCAACGGCCTTGATCGTACCGACCCTGCATACAAACAAGCTATCAAGGAAGTCTCGCAGGAAATTCGCGAACGTATTCTCAAGCATGTCATGGTACGTCGTACCCGTACCGACGTCATAACATGGTTCAAAAACGATATAGAAAGTCAGGGCCTCTTTTTCCCCGAAGTTCAGGAGCCACACCGCATTGTCTACACATTTGAAGGTGAACTCGAAACCATCTTCAACCGGACGATCGGCCTGCTGCGAGAGTTCCATTATGCCCGTTATATACCCTTGCTTTACTATACCGGCAGTCGGCAGCTTTCGGAATTCGAACGGCAGCAGCAGCGCAACGTTGGCGGATTCATGCGAGGAATCCTTATCAAACGCCTCGAAAGCAGTTTTTATGCGTTCCGCAAAAGTATTCGCCGTTTTATCGAATCCTACGAGCGCTTTCTCCACATGTACAATGGAGGAACCATATACATCAGCCGCAATATCGACGTCTACGATCTTCTCGACAGCGATGATTTCGAAACACTTGAACGCTACGTTGAAGAGGAAAAAGCTCAGAAATACGCTTCAGAAGACTTCCGCAATGACTTCATCACAGACCTTCAGCACGACATGCGGCTCCTGCGCCAGATCGAACAGCTCTGGCAGAATGTTACAGAAGACCCCAAGCTCGACGCATTCACTGACCGGCTTCGGAATGATCCCGTTCTGAAAAAACGCATGGTCGTTTTTACCGAATCAAAAGAAACCGGCGACTATCTGTTTGAACAGCTCAACAGGCTCTGGCCCGGCAAGGTCATGTTCTTCAGCAGCAAAGGCGGGCGCACAGGCGACCCAGCCAAAACGCATGCACCGGCACAAGCCCGCGACCTTATCAAAACCGCATTCGACCCGAACGAAAAAAGCTGCGATGAGAACATCCGCATGCTCATTACCACAGATGTTCTCTCGGAAGGAATCAACCTGCACCGGGCAAATGTTCTTATCGACTACGATCTGCCATGGAATCCCACCCGTGTGCTCCAGCGTGTCGGCAGGGTTAATCGTCTCGGAACAAAACATCCCGATATCTACATCTATAATTTTTTCCCGACAACACAATCCGACTCGCATCTTCAGCTCGAAGCCAATATCACCAACAAAATCCAGATGTTTCACGACATCCTCGGAGAAGACGCCAAATACCTTTCAGACGGTGAGGAAATCGGCAGCCAGGAACTTTTCGACACATTAAACCGCACGCAGGCCTATACCGGCGAAGATGAAGCCGGCGATTCCGAACTCCGCTACCTTGAAATGATGCGCAACCTTCGGGACAAACACCCCGATCTTTTCGAAAAGATCAAACGTCTGCCAAAAAAGGCGCGATCCGGACGAAAGCTTTCCGGTCTCGATACCAACCGTCTCGTCACCTTTTTCCGTATCGGTCAGCTGAAAAAGTTCTATCTCAACGAGGGCGTTGAAAGCAGGGAAATAACCTTCTTCGATGCGGCCTCACTGCTCGAATGTCAGCCGGAAACGCCCCGGCAGGCCATACCTGCAGCCTATTATCATTGGCTCGAAACCAACAAACAGCGGTTTGGGCTCGATGCCATGCAGGAAGAAGCCCCATCAAACACTTCAGGCGGTCGTTCGAACAGCAGCTATATCGAAAGACGGTTGAAAGAAAAGGCATTCCGAACCTGCCAGAAATTTACCGAACCCGATGAGGAGTTCATCGACGGAGTGCTTCGCATGGTAACTCAGGGGCTGATTGCAAAAAAAACCGCACAAACGGTAAAAAAAGCCATTGAAAAAACCGGGGATCCTCTTGAATTGCTCACAATTCTTCGCAAACACATCCGGCCCGAAAACGATCTGCTTGCTCCTGCAGCAAAACCGGCAGGTGCACGTCGGGAAATCATTCTTTCAGGCTATCTGGTTTCAGAAAAAGGAGCATAGTTCATGAACAAGCAACAGGCGCAAACACTTATCGAAGAACTCTTTACGCAACCATTTAACCGTGAACGCTACGAGCTGTTTCTGAAAAATCTTCTGAACCATATCGAACCCGGATCACGTGCCGGGAAGCATTACGTTGGCAATTTAATCGAAGAGGCGTTCAAGCTCCTCGTCACGCAATACTGGTGCCTCGGCAAATATATCGACCCCGATGGCGCAGAACTTGACCTGCTTGTTGTCGAGGTCAGGTCGTTCGCAAAACTCGAACGCGCCCGCTCGGCGCTTCGCAACTTTGCGATCAGTCGTCTCAGAAAGTTCGACAAAGATCAATCCCTCATCGCCTTCTATGCCAAAGATGACGGCGGTGCCGACTGGCGTTTTTCCTTTGTCAGAAGGGAATTCAAATCATGCAAAAGGGAGAACGGAAATATCGGCATCGAAGAAGAGCTGACTCCCGCCCGGCGCTACTCCTACCTTGTCGGCCAGCACGAAAAAAGCCACACCGCCTGCAGGCAGTTAATGCCGATTCTGGAGAAGCATGCAATCGATCCACATATCGAGGATATCGAAAATGCCTTTTCAGTAGAGACGGTCACTGATGAGTTCTTTGAGCAATACAAGACGCTCTTCCGCAAGCTGGCAGCCCACCTGAAAACGCAGCCTTTGTTCCATCGAGCCGATGAGAGCGAAACGGAAGAACAGGTCAGCCGCTTTGCCAAAAAGCTGCTCGGCCAGATCGTCTTTCTCTATTTTTTACAGAAAAAAGGGTGGCTTGGCGCACCCGAAAGCGGAAAATGGAAGGATGGATCGAAACGATTTCTGCGCGATTTGTTCGACCATGCCGTCGAGTCCGGCGTGAACTACTATAGCGATGTACTCTGCTACCTCTTTTACGAAGCGCTTGCCTGCGAGCGCAAAGGCCATGATTCCGGTTATTACGAGCGCTTCGACTGCCGGGTACCATTTCTGAACGGTGGCCTGTTCGAGGCCGGCGACTACAACTGGCAGAACGCTTCCCTCAATATCCCCGACGCCTTCTTTCACAACCAGGAAAAGACCAAAGCAGGCGATACCGGCACCGGAATTCTCGATGTGTTCGACCGCTACAACTTCACCATACGCGAAGACGAACCCCTCGACAAGGAGGTTGCCGTCGATCCCGAAATGCTCGGCAAGGTATTTGAAAAAATGCTCTCCGACGGCGAACGCAAAGGCAAAGGCGCGTTCTACACACCTCGCGAAATTGTCCATTACATGTGTCAGGAAAGCCTTGTCCAGTACCTCGACAACCGCATCAACGCTATCCCCGCCGGTTACGAAGAACTCGGACTGTCGCAGATCAGTATGTTTGCCGAGAGCGCGCCAACAGGGCAAATGGCTATGACCATCGAGCATCATGGAATTCGCGTGCCGAGAAAGGATATTGAAACGCTGATACGCAAGGGACATCTTGCGGTTGAAAATGATGCCTGCGTGCTGGGCAAGGGTCAGGAGACCGGAACCTATCGGTTCAGATTACCCGAACCAGTCAGAATCCATGCCAGAGATATCGATGCCGCATTGGCCGACATCAAGGTCTGCGACCCCGCCATTGGCTCCGGAGCATTCCCCGTTGGCATGTTGCACGAAATCGTAGCCGCCCGCCAGGCGCTCGCCCATCACACCGCCAACACGAACAGCTCATACGCCCTCAAGCGTCACGCCATTGCCGAAAACATCTACGGCGTCGATATCGACGCTTCAGCCATCGACATTGCCCGCTTGCGGCTCTGGCTCTCCCTCATCGTTGACGAAGAGGATTACGACACCATCGAACCCCTGCCGAACCTCGACTACAAAATCATTCAGGGGGACTCGCTCATCGGTATCGATATTGACCTGTTCAACCAGCACCTGTTCAAGGAGATCGAAGCCGGAAAAAGGGAGTTTTTCGACACCACCGATCACGAGCGGAAACTCGAACTTGGGGTTAAGATCGATGAATTGATTCACGAAATCACGCGTGGCAAAGAGACCTTCGACTTCAGGGTGTATTTCTCTGAAGTCTGGCATCTGAAAGATGGGTTCGATGTGGTCATCGGTAATCCGCCCTATGTGCAGATTCAGAGCTTCAGCGGCCAGCAGGTGCAGAAGGAGTGGGAACGGCAGAAATACGAAAGCTTCGCCAAAACCGGCGATATTTATTGCCTGTTTTACGAAAAGGGTTACCGCCTTCTCCGCAAACATGGCGTGCTTGCCTACATCACCTCCAACAAATGGATGCGGGCTGCCTATGGGGAGAAGCTCAGACGTTTCTTTTTGGACAAGGTTTCCATTGATCGGCTGATCGATTTTGGAGATTCACCAATTTTCTCTGAGGCTATCACCTATACCAATATTCTGCTTTTCGATAAAGGTACGAGAACTCAGGAACCAACAGCATGGGATTTGAACACGGCTTACCACAAGGCAACCTCACTGCTGAGTATGCTTGAAGAGAACGAGTCAGGAACTCCGTTGTTTACTCTTGATGGCTTTGTGATTGTATCACCGGAAATGGCAGCTATCAAGCAGCGTATCGAGAAAATTGGTACTCCGCTCAAGGATTGGAATATCAACATCTACCGTGGCATTTTGACTGGTTTCAATGAAGCTTTCATCATTGACGGAAAGAAACGGGCTGAACTGATTGCCGCTGACCCAAAAAGCGCCGAAATCATCAAACCGGTTCTGCGAGGCCGCGACATCAAGCGCTACAGGATTGATTATGCGGATTTGTGGCTCATCAATAGCCACAATGGTTACGGCAATGTTTCCCCGGTGAACATCGTAGAATACCCGGCAATAAAGGCTCATCTCGATAAATACTGGCTTGAACTCAAAAAACGGCAGGACAAAGGCATAACACCTTACAATCTAAGAAATTGCGCATATGTAGAGGAGTTTGCAAAAGAAAAAATCGTATGGCTTGAAATGTCTCCTGAACCCAATTTTGCATTGATTACAAGTGAGATTTATGTACTTAATACATCATATATTTTAACAGGCAGACATCTTAAGTGGCTTTTGCCAATTCTGGATTCTGAACTACTGAACGGCTACTTTCCGATGATTACAACAGACGTACGAGGAAAAACACGTCGTTATATAAAACAGTATGTTGAAAATCTTCCGGTAGTCGCATATCAAGAAAATTACGCATCCATCTTTGAGGCTCTTGCTGATTATGTCCATGTTATCAAGCATTATGGCCAAAAGTTTCTCTCAACCTTCTTCGAGCAACTCATCGACGGTCTCGTCTATGAACTCTACTTCCCGGAAGAACTGAATACCACCGGAAAAGAAATTCTTGCCCATATCAGCGATCTGGCGCCGCTTGCCGACGACATGCCCGAAGAACAAAAACTCGCCATCATCCAGCGCGAATTCAACCGCATCTCTGATCCCTCTCACCCTGTCCGCCAGCGTCTCGACAGCCTCGACGAAGTGATTGTTGTGCGGACTGTACGAGCAGCGCTGAGGAGGTGACTACGGAGTATAGAGTTGCAGTTATATTGGCGAATACAATAAGCTAAATAGTGAGGTTAACGCTTTATGTCAATAGAGATGGCGCTTTTTTTGAAAAAAATATTCACTTTTCGTCCGGGTTCAGCACCACTTCCCGGTTAATACT
>JAFGMZ010000096.1 GCA_016927285.1 Chlorobiaceae bacterium | reverse complement strand
ATCCATACCCTGAGCGGCATTTACTCTTTCGAATTCGAGGTGGATCAGGTGTTGCTGAGCTTTCCTTCGCGATTCACATTTGTTGTCGATATCGCAAAGGAAAAACCGATTCTGCACCACCACTCCTCCCAGGTTCCGAGAAACCTGTCATAAGAGAACCCCCCGCCCGGTATCCGGCTGATAAGCGGAATACCGGACGTGCGGTACGGAAGAAAGACTTAACCTGAATTATTCATCAACTGATATCTCCCCATAGCTCGTAATGCCGCCATCATTCCGGTAAAACGCCGGATTGTACCGGAGCATTACCGCCATATCGCTCCTGCAGGGCTGAAGACCCATATATGGATGGAGGCCTTTTTGCCGGGGTTGAAGATTTGTCAAGATGTGGAAACGATTACCCTGCCATCGAGCCTCTCGATCGCAACACGATCTTCCAACTCAGTACTGAGTACTCAGCACTCACCGCCCTCCCCGGGCTACCGGGATGTCATGCCTGAGGGCATGCAAGGAAAAACAGAAAATGAGAAAGTCTGCGGCCCCACCCGAAACATGCCGGCGTCAACCAGGGATGTTCTTATAGAATAATGCGCCAGAAACATTCGAGATAAACTCTCGTGAATAATCCGGGTTAACGGGTCTTTAATTGCGCCATTTCAGATTCAAGCATCCCGATCCGGTCTTTCATCGAACCAAGACTCCTCTGCAGCGCCTCGAGTCGCAGCTGTTCGCGCATCGGCTGCGCAGGATAACCCCGAAGAGAGATGCCTTGATCTGAAAAGGATTTCGATATACCGGCTTTTGCTGCAACGTTGATGCGGTCGGCCAGCTCCAGGTGACCTGCAAAACCCGCCTGACCTCCGATCATGCAGAAACGGCCCAGCGTCACGCTGCCGGAGATGCCTGCCTGTGCAGCGATAACCGTATAATCTCCGATGCGACAGTTATGAGCGATCTGCACGAGATTGTCGATTTTCACCCCTTTCCCGATAACTGTACTCCCCATGGTAGCGCGATCGATGGTAACATTAGCACCGATTTCCGTATCGTCCCCTATTTCAACGATGCCCATCTGCGGAATTTTCAGATATGATCCATCTTTCTGGGGAGCGAAACCGAATCCGTCGGCACCGATCACGGTACCCGAGTGAATAATAACCCTGCTTCCGATAACCGTTCCCTCATAACAGCTTATCAATGCATTGATGACCGTATCGCTGCCGACGGAAACATCCCGCAAAAGCACCGAATGATGCCCGATAACCGTGTTATCGCCAATCACGCACCGGTCGCCGACGACGACATATTCGCCGATCGAAACATTGTTTCCCATACGTACATCCCTGCCAATTCTGGCAGTAGAAGCAATACCTGGTTCCGCAACATGTCGCGGTCTGGAAAATTTCTGAAGCAGCAACATGAACGCCGTGTAGGGATCCCCGACTCTGATGACGGAGGTTCCCGGAGCAACATTGTCGAGCGAAACCTGATTACCGACGATCACAAGCGATGCTGTTGTGGAAGCAAGAAACCTGAGATATTTTTCATTTGCGATAAACGAAACCTGACCGGTCTGAGCCTCTTCGATCTTTGCCGGAGCGGAAATGAACGTATCCCCGGAACCATGCAGTTCGACATTCCCAAAAAAACCTCCGAAGTAGTCCCTGATTTCTCTAATAAGCATATTTAACAAACAGATAAGAATGCCCTGCAAAGAGGAAAAAATTAATGAACTTTTCAGCCTTTTTCATTATATTTGAAGTCCTGTGATTGTTCTCGGGATCTCGAATAGGATCCGGACTGTCTAATCAAGGAAACAAGTAAATGCTGCCATAATATAACCCGTTTCATTTAGAAAATGCAGGACGCAATGGCAAAACCAATCAAAATCTTCGCAGGTCGCAGCAACCCGGCTATCGCTGAAAAAATAGCACATTATCTCGGTATGCCGCTCTGCAATGCGAAAGTCGAAAATTTCTCCGATGGAGAAATTTCCGTCAACTACTTCGAGTCGGTCAGAGGATCGGACCTGTTCATTATTCAGTCCACAAATCCTCCAGCAGACAACCTTATGGAGCTGCTGATCATGATCGATGCGGCCAGGCGTTCTTCCGCAACAAGGATTACGGCTGTACTTCCCTACTACGGCTATGCTCGTCAGGACAGGAAAGACAAGCCGAGGGTTGCCATTACCGCCAAGCTCGTAGCCAACCTGCTCACCGAAGCCGGAGCGAACCGGATCCTGACTATGGACCTGCACGCACCGCAGATACAGGGCTTTTTCGACATTCCGTTTGATCATCTTTACTCAAGCGTTGTTCTCATCGACCACATCCGGCACAGAGATTTCCGTGACAATCTCGTTGTGGCATCTCCAGATGTCGGAGGAGTCA
This sequence comes from Chlorobiaceae bacterium, assembly GCA_016927285.1. Lineage (GTDB taxonomy): Bacteria > Bacteroidota > Chlorobiia > Chlorobiales > Chlorobiaceae > Chlorobium. The sequence continues at coordinate 78,813 of JAFGMZ010000096.1, read as the reverse complement.
AGCTCGCAAGAAAATTTGCAGAAGAACTCGGAACCGACCTTGTCATTGTTGACAAACGACGCCCTAAAGCCAATGTCGCCGAAGTGATGAACATTATTGGTGACGTAACCGGCAGAAACGTGCTGCTTGTCGATGATATGATCGACACTGCCGGTACGCTGGTCAATGCGGCCAAAGCCATCAGGGATGCCGGAGGTCTCAAAATCTATGCGGCTGCAACACACCCGATACTGTCCGGTCCTGCCATAAAACGAATCGATGCTTCGGTTATCGAAAAGGTCATTGTCACCGATTCGGTGATCACCCAGCACGAATATTCATCGAAAATCGAAACCGTCTCGGTAAGCGGATTATTCGGAGAGGCTATCAAGCGTATTTACGAAGATGATTCGGTAAGCTGCCTGTTCGATAGCAAGAATATCAGTCAAAAAATCACGAACAATCACTAAATCACAAGCAGAAAAGAGATAAGGGAAGAGCATGGAAACAATTGCATTAGGGGTAGAACCTCGCGAAATAATCAGGAACGGAGCAGCGAAACTGCGCAAAAACGGCATTGTTCCCGCCGTTATCTATCATAAAGGCGAAGAAACCGTCGCGATCAGCGTCAACGAAATCGCGCTGAATAAACTCGTTCATTCAGCGGAATCGCATATTATCGATCTGCAGTTCCCGGACGGCAAAACGCTGCGATCCTTCATCAAGGACGTCCAGTACGATCCTGTCACCGATCGCATCATTCACACCGATTTCCAGCTCTTTGCTGCAAATGAAATCGTTGAAATGGAAGTGCCCGTAGCCGTAAGCGGCAACGCTATCGGCGTTGAAAAAGGAGGCAGACTGCAGATTATCCATCATGCCCTCTCTATCAAGGGGCAGCCGGAAGACATGCCTGATCACTTTATCATCGATGTCACTGAGCTTGAAGCCGGCCATAGCATCCATGTAAAGGAGATTCCTATGGATGGCTATCCGGGACTCAGCATCATGGATGAACCGAATACTCCGGTCATTACGGTATTGGCTCCGAAAAAGGAAACAGAAGCGACTGCCGAAGCCTGACAGCTATCGACACGAGAGACAGCCACGGCCGATCGTAATAAAAAAGCAGCTTTTTCTTTTCGGATAAAGCTGCTTTTTTATTGATACTGAATATTATACATGCTCTACGTGTTGTTTTTTCCGGGAATTGAGATAATATTCAGGCTGTACCGAATTATCAGGAACTCCAAAAAGATACCCAAGCTTTGCCTCTTCTGCATCTTATACCCGGGCTGGGCCTTTTTAACCGCCAGAGAAAGGGACTGGGCTTGTTTCTCTTCGTTTCTTTTCTTGCCTACCTCTTCATAATCCTGCTTCAGTGGGATCTTGTTCTCATCAGCTTCCGATCTCTTGCAACTGCTGTAGCCCTGCTGATCACGGCACCTGATACGCTCATGGAGATTTTCAGTATCGAGATCGTCGAATTCTGGATATCAGCGCTTGCCGTTATTGTGGTGCCTATAGGGCTGATGCTTGTTTCGGTGAAATCAGAAAAAAAATTCGCTTTAGAGAAAGCCGGTCAAGAAACCGAAGCAGCAAGCCTTGGCAATATCAGCATGCAGGCTTTTATGCGCAACGTTATTGCCCAAAGCGCAGCGGCAGTTGTTTTCGTCCTCTATTCAATAGCATTTCTCGCACCGCTTCTCGCACCTTTCAGTCCTTACGATCAGCAGGACTTCCTCGTAACAGCCTACAAACCTCCTTTGACCCATCTGCAGGCACTCGTCCTCAAACAGCCGAAAATCCAGGCGCTTGAAGTCCACACGTCAACCGGCACAACAGCCAGACTCGCGAGCACGCTTATCGGCGATCTCAGAACCCTGAAAACCCGAAACGAGCCGCACTCGCTGCGCTTTGTGGACGGATACAGTATTGACAATGGAATTGTATCTTACAAACAAGGAATGAGAACTCGAACCATGACGGTCGGGGAACTTGCCGTTCCCTCAGGTGGCAATCCGGCAATCAGCAGAATCTTCATGCTTGGCACCGACCAATATGGACGCGATATTCTCAGCCGGGTGATTTACGGCTCCAGAATTTCTCTTTCCATCGGCTTTCTGGTTGTCTTGATATCGGTGACACTCGGTACGGTCATCGGAATTTCATCAGGGTATTTCGGCGGCTGGATCGATGCCCTCCTTATGAGAATCGTCGATGTACTGATTGCGTTTCCGGCACTCTTTCTCATCCTCATTATCATTGCCGCATTCGGCAACTCAATCTACCTGATCGTCATCACGCTCTCTTTCACCGGCTGGATGGGCGTTGCCCGCATCGTGAGAAGCCAGGTACTCTCGCTCAAGGAGCAGGAATTCATTCTTGCGGCAAAAGCCCTCGGGCTTTCAAATATGAGAATCATTTTCCGCCACCTCGCGCCGAATACCATGACACCTGTCATCATCGCAGCAACCCTGCGCATCGGTAGTATTATCCTGACTGAAGCAGGCCTCTCGTTCCTCGGTCTCGGTGTTCAGGCACCAACTCCAAGCTGGGGCAACATCATCAACGAAGGACGCGACAGCCTTCTGAACCACTGGTGGATTTCTACGTTTCCCGGCATAGCCATTCTCACCACCGTCGTCTGCTTTAACCTTATCGGCGATGGCGTGAGGGACGCCCTCGATCCGAGAATGCGCGGCCAGTCATGAACAGACAGCCTGAACCTCAACCATGGCAAATACTCGACACTGAGTACCTCTATCGGCGTTCCTGGCTCACCATGCGTCAGGACAGAGTAGAGCTTCCGAACGGCAGAATCATCACCGACTACTATGTGTGGGAGTATCCGCCGTGGACAAACGTCATCGCATTAACAAAAGAACGACTTGCCGTATTGATCCGGCAATACCGCCACGGTATTGGTCAGGTTGGCTGGGAACTGCCGGCAGGTGTGCACGACAAACCCGGCGAATCCCTTCTCCAGGCCGCGCAGCGTGAACTCATGGAAGAAACGGGCTTCGGCGGCGGATCATGGAAACCGTGGATGGAACTTTCGGCAAACCCTGCAATTCAGAACAACATCTCCTGCACATTCCTTGCCGAAAATGTGGAGTTTACCGGTTCAAGACAGCTTGATGTCACCGAAGAAATTTCCGTCCATCTGGTAAGCATTGAAAAACTGGAATCCATTGTACTCGAAGGAAAAATGATACAGGCGCTTCATGTGGCGCCGGTGTTAAAATACCTTATGCTCAAAAAGCGATGAGAGAGGATAGAGCGCTATGAAAAAAATAGCCCGGATCGCCCTGCTTGAATCGACCATCAAACAGCTCGGCTACACCCTGCGCTATGAAAAAGGAAATTTCCTGGGTGGCGAGTGCCGTCTGAAGGAAAACAAGGTAGTGGTGGTCAACAGATTTCTTCCGATGGAAGGAAAAATTTACACCCTCGCTCAGGTTATCACCCGCATAAATCCTCCCGGTCTCTCGCCCGAAGTCGCAAAAATCATCGACAAACTTGTCGAGAATAACCTTTTCAGCAAAAGAACAGAATAAAAATCACAATCTACCACGCATCTTCACGAAAAGCTATTGAATCACGATCTGCCGGTCGGTCTTGCGGATTTCAGTATTCGGTCGATGCTTCACAAACCGGTACAGGGCAACGTTATCCTGCTCTGTCAGAAATGAACCTTCAAGAAAAATGCAACGCTGCGGCTGCACATAATCGAGCCAGCTTTCTAATTGGTGTCGCTGTTTTTCGCGGAAACGATAGACCGCGAGGATAACCACATCCGCTTTCCAGACCGGAGCTTCCCGCAAACGGCTGATACCGGAAACATAGAGCAGCGAGCGTTTGCGAGTACGGATGGAAAGCACTTTCTCCATCGGTCTGGTAACCTCCATCGAAGAGAGGATAACATGTGCATCTTTGCACATCATGCGTTTCTCCACAGGCAGCTGCACGATGAGAGAGTCTTTCGAGAAAAACTGTACTGCCGCCTTCGGCGGCGGCAAGTGATACTCATCGATCTGGCGCATGATGCGAGCCGCATCCCGCGCATCTCTTCCGCCATCGACAATCAGGGTTTCGCCCCCCGCAGCATAAAGCAGCGAAAGATTCCTGCCGAGATTCACTGTAACGAGTCCACTTCCCTTTTCTTCAGGTTTAAGTATGCCGTACCAGAGAAACGCATTCAGCCCAAACAGCAGCGTAATGCAAAACCGACTCCACGAATTTCGGGAAAAATACCATACTGCCACAGCAATAATAACGTAATAAAGCGCGACTTCGAAAAGATCGGGTTTGACGAAAATGGAAGCAAACGGCACCTTGCTGAAAAAGAGCGCTGAGTCAAGCGTAAAATGAGCCATCAGCCAACCACTCAGCCCGAACAGCGAAGCCAGATAACCCGAAAAAAGGTTAAAAAAAAGCATCGGTACGAGCGCGTACATCATCACCGTAGAAAAAAGTACTACCGGCAGATTTGCCGCAAGACTCACAACGGAAAATGTACCGAAATAATATGCAATAATCGGAGATACGCCGATAATTGCCGCAAGACTGACAAAAAAGCTGCCGAGAAAGAAACGAATAACGGCCGGCAAAATCCCGTCTTCCTTATAGCAGGGAGGATAAAGCATCGGATAGACCAGCAAAATTGCAAGTACCGCTCCGTTTGTCATGAGAAATCCCGGATTGAACAGGTCATAAGGATCGAAGAGAAGAATCAGAATATCGGAAACGGCTAGCGAATTCACCCCGTAAGATCTTCTGCCAAGAGTTTCCCCGCCGAAAAGTACTATCGACATGATAGCTGCGCGCTTTACGGAAGGCGAGTTCCCCGTAACATAGCTGAAAACAAGCAAAATAAAGGCAAGCAGCGCAAAAGAAAACCATCGACCTGCCACCGAAATCTTGAAGCGTTGCAACAGCACATGGATACCGAGCGCAAGCAGACCGACGTTAAGTCCGGAAACAGCGAGTACATGGGCTGTCCCTGTTGTCTTGAATGCCTCGAACACCTCCCGATCGAGTACCTCCCGTTCTCCGAGAAGAACACCTCTGATAAGCTTACGCTCCCCCCCTTCCGGGATCAGCCGGTCAATCGCAGCGACGATATAATCATAAACCGGAAGGACGACAAGCCGCTCGAACGCATTAAGGGCGGTCTCGCCGGTATGCAGGAAATGCCAAGGACCTGCACAGTAGAGCTGAACCCATGTTTGCTGCATTCTCGCATAGCGCCGTGGATCAAATTCGCCGCGGTTCGCAGCTTCCGGAATAAGCTGAAGTTTACCTTTTACACGCACCATATCGCCGTTTTGCGGCACCGAAGCATCAGCTGAAACCGTGCGTAAAAATATTTTTGCCCGGTCATTGATGGTTTCCGTACGGCCCCGATGGAAAACCTCGCGCACATCGAGTATCCAGCCTGCCCCCTTTTCGTATCGCGAAGGCCGGCCGTCAACCTTTCCGTATAGCAGCACCTCCCGACCGGTATAGTTCAAAAGGCTGCTTTCAGATATGGTATTGAATCGGTAGTGACAACCCGCGGCAAAAGCGGAAAATACGAACAACAGATAGGCAAAGACGGTAACAGCATGAGGAAACGGGTTCTTCCTGCTTCGGATATATTCGACCACAAGACTGACAAACAGCAACGCTAAAGAGAGAAGTGAAACGATAAGCCAGCTGGTGAGCGAAAGAATATCCTCCGTACCGCAAACAATACCGGCAACGACAAACAGGAGCAAGCGCAGGGCCGGGTATGGAGCACAAAGTTGCTGCATTGCGAAAACGGCATAGGTTCGATTGTCCGTATCAGCTGACCCTAATTAATTAACTTACGTAAATCATTGTTTTTGTATATTCTTTTCTTTTTGGAAAACCAAAAACGCAAAATCCTTCATGCTTGTCAGAGAGATCCTGGATTCCGCGAATGAACCTGTCTTCAGCTTCGAGTTTTTTCCCCCGAAAAAAGACACTGAGTGGGAAACGTTATTCGATACCATCGCAAACCTGAACCACCTGCACCCGTCATACGTCAGTGTCACGTACGGAGCTGGAGGTTCGACACGTTCGAGAACGCACGACCTTGTAACCCGCATACAGAAAGATACTGGTCTGACTGTGGTCTCTCATCTGACCTGCATCTGCTCAGACATGACCGATACCGTTTCAATTCTGGAAAATTATCTGGAACATGGCATAACCAATGTGCTGGCTCTGAGGGGCGACAAGCCGGCTGGTATCGCGACACTTGATGAAGCCATCAAAGATTTCCCCCACGCCATCGATCTTGTACGGTTCATTAAAAAACGATTTCCATCTATCGGCATCGGAATTGCCGGATTTCCCGAAGGACACCCTGAAACGCCTAATCGACTGAAAGAAATCGAGTACCTGAAAGAAAAAGTGGATGCAGGTGCCGATTATATCGTAACTCAGCTCTTTTTCGACAATCGGGACTATTTCGATTTTGTTGATCGATGCAGGATTGCCGGCATCAACGTTCCGGTAATACCTGGCATCATGCCGGTAACGACAAAAAGGGGCTTGATCAGAATGTCCGAACTTGCCCTCGGAGCACGCATACCCGCACCCCTCATGAAACGGGTACTCGATGCTGCCAGTGACGACGATGTTGCGAAAACCGGCATTGAGTGGGCTGCCGCCCAGGTTCAGGAACTGATCGACCGCAAGGTGAAAGGCATACATTTTTACACGCTGAACCTTGCCGATGCCACCATGAAAATCTTCGAAACCATAGACAAACGCTGACACCGCCTCTGCATTGTTTTACTTGCACGACGAAGAGGCGGCACACCGGAAAACCATTGCAGCTGAATACTATTCAGAACAACTCGTTTGCAATAAGCTGATCGTAGCTCTCTCTCCGCCGGATAAGCCTGGCCTTGCTGCCATCCACCATCACCTCTGCCGGACGAAGCCTCCCGTTGTAGTTGCTGCTCATAACCGCAGCATAGGCTCCTGAAGACAACACGGCAAGCAACTCTCCTTCATCGGCATCGTCTACAACGCGCTGACGGCAAAAAAAATCGCTCGATTCGCAAACCGGCCCCACAACATCGGCGATCACGCTGTCCTCATGACGATGAACGCTCAGCACTTCATGATGCGATTGATAAAGTGCCGGACGAATGAGTTCGGTCATGCCTGCATCGATAATAAAAAACCGCTTACCGGTATGATTGCGCTTCTTGTAAAGAATTCTGGATAGCAGGACAGATGCGTTAGCCACGAGAAAACGCCCCGGCTCGAATATTACCATCACGCCTGCAGGAGCAAGCAGAGGAATGAGCTTTTCGGCAAAATGCGTAATCGGCGTTGCCGGCTTGCGGGCATCGTAAGTAACAGGAAAACCTCCGCCAATATCAAGATAACCGACTGAAAAACCAAGACCCTTTGCTGTTTCGAAAACATCAAGCAAAACCTCTGTGGCGGCAACATAGTATTCCGGATCGAAAATCTGTGACCCTATATGCATGTCGAGACAGACAAGACGCACGCTATCAAGCGAACCGAGCAGCGTAAATGCCTCTTCGAGTCCGGTCTGGTCGATACCGAACTTCTCCTTGCTGTCTCCGGTAGTGATGTACGGATGGGTTTCGGCCGTAACGTTGGGATTGATCCTCAAGGCAATCGGAGCAACAACGCCTTTGTCTGCTGCAACCCGGTCGATCGCCCGCAGCTCCGACAAAGATTCGACCTTCAGCATGAGTACGCCCGAATCAAGCGCATAGGCGATCTCGTCATCTCTTTTGCCGACACCCGCAAAAATGATCTTTCCCCCACTGACACCCGCATTGAGCGCGCGAAACAGTTCGCCTCCCGAATTAACGTCGCAGCCAAACCCCGTTTCCACAAAAGTACGGATGACGCTGAGATTAAAATTAGCCTTCACCGAATAGCAGGTCAGATGAGGAAGAGATGCAAATGCCTTTTCGAACTCCCCCGCACTCTCCAGAAGGCTCTTTTTCGAAGTCACATAAAGAGGTGTCCCATAGGCATTGGCAAGATCGTCAAGACAAACGTCCTCACACGAGAGAACATCGTCAATGTAATGAAAAACAGTACGTTCGCTCACAGCTTCAACTGATATGGATTTATAATGGATACAATACCTTAATAAGTATAGCGTTTCTTCACAAAGAAGAGAAACAAAAATCCCGTGACTTGCAAAATCCCTTCGAAGATCTTATATTCATGACTCTTAAATTCACTATTCATCACAGAGGTTCTGATGGCAAAAGGAAAAGAAAACAGAATTATTATCACGCTGGAGTGTACCGAAGCAAAAAAGGAAGGCAAAACCGTATCCCGGTACACGACCATGAAAAACAAAAAGAATACAACCGAACGGCTTATTCTGAAAAAATACAACCCTAATCTGCAGCGACATACTCTGCACAAAGAGATTAAGTAACTTAATTTTTTGACATCAGAGCAAAAAAGAGTTTATTGTACTTCGGTCTGATTATAACTCTGCGATGCCCGAATGGCGGAACTGGTAGACGCACTCGTTTCAGGGACGAGCGCCGCAAGGTGTAGGAGTTCGAATCTCCTTTCGGGCACCACAATCTTCAACCGCAAGATGCAGATCACAGCAGAAAACAGCGCGAAAGCTGAAAGTTCAAAAGAGTCGACACATACAGCTTTACAATGATATGCACCTTTCGGTAGAAGGTGCTTTTTTTATGTTTCAATAATCCAAAATAAAGGCAATAGTGGATCATACAAAAATCAACCTTCTCGTAAGGCTTCAGCACCTTGACAACCAGATCGAGAACATTATCAGCCTTCAGAGAGGTTTACCGGAAGAAATCAATGCTCTTGAAGAAGACCTCGCCTTTACCGGAAAACAGATCGAGTCACGCCTGAAAATTGCCGAAGAGCGCCTGAAACTCCGCCAGCGCCTGAACGAAACCATTAATGAATGCCGCGGTAAAATCAGGAATTTCAAAGAAAAACAGACCCTTGCCCGCAACAACAAAGAGTACGATGCGCTGTCGAAACAGATAGAGTACGAAGAAAAAGAGATTTCTCACTCGGAAATACAGCTCCAGGACATTGCGCATGCAGAGCAGCGTACGCTCGAAACCCAACAGACTGGCCAGCAGCTTATAGAGGAGAACCGGTACGATGAAATGACCGAAGATATGATGCCTGACGACCTGCTTCAGCAGCAACTCGAAGACCTGAGCAAACAGGTGAAACAGAAAAAAGAGGAACTCGACAGTATTGTCGTGGAAACTGCTGACGAGGTTAACGCCCTGAATAAAAAAATCGACGAACAGCGCGAAATCATAAAAAAGGAATCAAAACGACTGCTCGACAAATACGATCATCTTCGAAGCGGCGTTATTCAGAATGCCGTGGTTAAACTCAACCGCAACGCATGTTCGGGCTGCAATACGAGGGTTCCGACCAATCGCCACACCATGATCGTTCAGGGTGGTTTTTATCTATGCGAATCGTGCGGAAGAATTGTCGTGCACGAAAGACTTTTCGACGAAGCCGCCGACTGAATTATTCCCGGCGCTTCAATGTTCTTTAAAAGCCGAAACCGTAAGCGTGCAGCCGCTGTGTAACTTCAGGTTACGCAGAGGAAAGTCCGAACTTCACAGGGCAGGGTGCCGAACAAGATGCCGGATATGGATAGTGAAAACTGTCCCTGTTCTCATACAAGTTCGGGAAGAACGGGGAAAACCCGTTTTTACAGACAGTGCAACAGAAAGTATACCGCTTCGGAAAACCGAAGTAAGGGTGAAACGGCGGTGTAAGAGACCACCGGATGTTCCGGCAACGGGACATGCCTGGCAAACCTCCCCGAAGCAAGGCTAAATAGGAAAACTTTTCTCCTCCGGGAGAAAGAGAGCGGCCCGTTCAATTCCCTTTAAAGGGAGAGTTCTCGGGTAAGCCGCACCAGATAAATGGCTGCAGCTTCATATCTCAAGGGATATGATTCACAGAATTCGGCTTACAGCTTCGGTTTCGGCTTTTTTATGTATCCTCCCCATGAACCTCGGCATGGCAAGCGCCATCCTTATCAAAAACTACAGTTATCGTAACCGGCCTGCAACAGACCGGACAATCTTCGATAAACTCCTGCCTCACTTCCGGGAGATCGACATCTGCCGTAAAAAAGGCACCGCAATATGGGCACTGTATCTCCACAGTTTCAGAAATATGCATATCGAACCTCCTTTCATTCGTTAATACCCCAAAATTTACTGAAACAGCACAGTGACTTCCTTTTTTATTTCGCCCCTCACCCCTGGTACGCGGTTCAGCATATCACTGATCGCCTCCGTATCGGAACCATAACCCATGAAACGCAACAGCGCTGCATCCGGGTCCTCTTCCATCAGCAACCTGTCAAAATCAACATCGGCAAGAATAACTTCTGCGCTGTCCATACATGCCGCATCGGTCGATACGATTTCCCCCGTAACAGCAACGGCAAGCCTCATTCGGGTCCCGCTAAACGCTTCCCTTATGATAGCAAGCGAAAGTTTCTGCTGATCCGGATTGGTCGGCGGGTTTGCCTGGGAGTCGTTTTTTTCAGGTTCGAGCAACGAGTTCTGCTTCGGCATAACAATCACAAGCTTCGCGGGAGACCCCCTGAAGAACCTGAAACCAATGCGGTCTTTCCGGTCACTGCCACTAACTGAAACGGCACGTAGCGAATCCACACCACTCTGCTTGTCCGGACGGCCGGAAATACTTATTCCGGCAACATCTTTGAATGAGTATACCGCTTCGTAACCCTCGAAAAAACCATCCGTATAGTTACGAACGCCTTTCAATCTGACCTCATCTCCCATAACCGACGCGATCTTTTCAAGATCTTCGCGCGAAGGAACATTCGCGGAGCCGCCCTGCTTTTCTGCTTTTTCGGAGCCGAGCATGCTTTTAAGGTATGAAAGATTCATCACTACCCGCTCGGTAACCGTACCTGAGCCATCCGGATTCACCGATACCCTGGTACTGATCCTGATACAGCCCTGAAGCACCGATAAAACCATAAGCATGATAATCACCACCGCCAATCTACCCATTCCGACTCCTTTTCTCGATCAATTGGAAAAAAGAGACTCCTTTTCTGACCCTACTCAGCGAAGCCGGCAAAGCCGACGGCACGCCTCGTCAAGCACCGCGTCCTCCTTTGCATAGCAGAAACGAACGAGATTCTCTCCCCTTCCGGTGCCGTAAAACGCGCTGCCGGGAACACAGGCAACGCCTGTTGTATCAAGAATGAAGCGGGCTCTTTCGCTTGCCGTTTCTCCCGGGAGGTGACCGACTTCGGCAAGCACGTAATAGGCTCCTTGCGGCACAAAAGGCGCAAGCCCCGCCTCGGCGAGTACCCCGCAGAACCGATCCCGCTTTTCCTTATAAACTTCCGAAAGCGTTCGGTAATACCCCTCATCAAGACGCTGCATACCTTCGGCTACTCCCGCCTGAAGCGGAGCAGGAGCACAAACATAAACAAGGTCGTTGAAATAACCGATAGCCGCAGCCCAGCGGGCATCGCAGATCGAATACCCAAGACGCCATCCGGTAATACTGAATGTTTTCGAAAATCCCGATACCGTAATGGTTCGGGCTTTCATACCAGGCAATGATGCAAATGAGCAATGTTCGCCCTCATAGACAAAATGCTCGTAAATCTCGTCCGTAAAAACAAAGAGATCGTAACGCGCAGCAAATGCGGCTATTATTTCGAGTTCTTGACGGCTGAACACCTTCCCGGAAGGATTGGACGGGGTATTGAGAATAATTCCCTTCGTACCTGACGTCACGACATGTTCGAGCTTTTGAGCAGTAAAGGTCCAGCCTGGAGTATCGAGCGACACAAAAACCGGAATAGCTTCTGCTGCGACCAGCGTACTTATATGGTAGCCATAGAAAGGCTCGAAGACAATAACCTCATCGCCAGGGCTGAGCAGTGCCTGAAAAGCGCAATACATGGCTCCCGTTGCTCCCGCACTGACCACGATCTCACTGTCGGGATCGACGTCCAGCCCGTTGTAATGTCGCTGCTTTTCAGCAATCGCCTCGCGCAGAATACCAAGACCCGCATAGTGCGTATAAGTATTGTATCCGTGCCGAAGCGACTCTTCGGTACTGATTGAAATTTCAGCCGGCACCGGCGTATCGCACACTCCCTGAGAAAGGTTTATTCCGCCAGCATGGGCACACGCGATCGACATGGCCCTGATTTCCGACTGCATGACACAGCCGTTACGCGAACCAAACGTTAGACTCATGGTTGCAGAACTTGAAACATTACAATAAAACGACCCGGATCAGAACGATGAACCTCCATGTTCGAAAAAGCTTTCCGCACTCCATATTGAACCGGTAAGCGCGACAGCAACGAATGCGAGCGCGCTCATAATTATAGCGAGTATGATCACGGCCGGAATACTGGCAAAAACCCACTTTATCATGAACACCACCATCGACCAGAACGGCATACGAATATCGGTAACAATAACCCGTTCTCCTTCCTGTATCTGTTTTTCACCCATAAATGGTAATCCCCTTGTATTATGGCATTCAATAGTTACAATAACGCTTTGATTTTCAGGAGCCGAGAAATAAACGAGAGAATATGAACACGCCAGTCATTGCAAAAGCGATAGCAATTTTTACCGCAACGCCGGCAACAAGGCCAAGCCAGGTTCCAATACCGGCAAGGCCCGCTGAATGCAAATCCTTCCGGGCATACACCTCACCGGCAAAGGCGCCGAAAAAAGGACCGATAACAATACCCGGTAATCCGAAAAACATACCAAATACCGTTCCGACGACAGCTCCGGCAAGTCCGTACTTGCCCGCGCCGAACCGTTTAGCCCCCACAACTCCGGCAACGGCGTCAAGCAGATAAGCCAGCGCAGCGAGCAACCCGATAACGAAGAGAATCCTCCATCCGACATGGACGAAATTCTCGGCCCATGCGCCCACGACGAATCCGGCGAAAATCAATAGAATTCCCGGCAAAGCGGGAATTACAAGCCCTGCAAACCCGGCTACAATAAGCAGTAGCGCGATTATCCAGAGAAAAATGGTTTGTTCCATGGCCAACGGGATAACTGTTACCTGAAAGTGCCGTAAAATTGGCATAGATGCAAGCCAACCGTAATAAAAAAAGACAATCGTTAATCTATATTTATTTTGTCTAAATAATATTATTTTTAAATTGACAGCAATTCAATCAGACTCCTGGCCTGATGAGTTTTGTTACATAAATCAAGATCTTCATAATGTTCGATCTCTTTATCAAGGGCGGTTTCGTGATGTACCCGCTTATTTTCGGCTCCATTATAGCACTTGGCTATACTCTTGAACGTGCCATTGTCTATTACCTTGCTGGCAGGAAACCTGAAATACCGGCAGCCATTCATGAACTAATTGAAAAAAACGATATCCCGCAAGCAATCGAACTCGCTGCAAATGCTCCCGGGCCTGTCGCTGCCGTGCTCGAAGAAGGTTTGCGCCATATCGGCACATCGAAAGAACAGCTTGAGGAGGTCATCAATCTTCGAGGCTCTTCGGAACTCAAGCGCCTTAATCAGAACCTGCATGTGATCGAACTGGTAGGGCAGCTCGCTCCTCTTCTTGGGCTGCTTGGTACAGTGACCGGTCTGGTTGAAGCTTTTCAGACAGTTTCGGAAGCCAAAAGCGCCATTGATCCGTCGATGCTTGCAGGAGGTATCTGGGAGGCCTTGATCACAACGGTTGCCGGTCTCATCATAGCCATTCCTGCGATGGTATCGCACCATTTTCTCGAACACCGGGTTCAGGCATTTGCATGGCAGATGAAACATTACGGAACGGAAGCAATCAAACATCTTGGAGCCGGCCGATGATCGATTTCGGAGAAAACATACCTGAAAAAAAACATATCGATATGACGCCGATGATCGATATCGTTTTTCAGCTGCTGATCTTTTTCCTGCTGACATCGATCTATGCGAAACCCGTACTCCCGGTCAATCTGCCTGAAGCCTCCTCCGCTGTCGTATCAGAAGAGCCGGAAATTACGGTCAGCATAAACAGCAGCAAGCAGATCTATCTTAACAATCGCCCGATATCTGATAACCAGTTCAGAATCGAAATACAGTCGATGCTTGAAAATAGAAAGGACAAATCGATTCACCTTATGGCCGATAAAACCGTTGATTTCGGTCGAGTCATTGAAATCATGGACAAGGCAAAACAAGCTGGTGTAGAAGATATCGCCATTGTAACCGAAAAGCGAGATCCGGAATGAAAATGCAACGAGTTCGACATAGCGTTTTCGGAATATCAATACTGCTTCATCTTACAATATTGATACCATTCATGGAAATGAATCGGAACGAAAAAATGGACTCAGAACCATGCATTACCTTTTCGATTAAAACCGCTGTTGCCCAACAGCAAGAACAGCCCTGTCCTGCTAAAAAACCGTTAACAGAAAAAGTCAAAAAGCCTGAAACAGTGCCAGTCAAAAAGAAAACGGCAAAAACCCAAAAAAAACAGCTTCCTGCACCAGTCCCACCTGAACCATCATCTCCGGGTGACACTCCTCCTCTCACCCGGCAGGAGCCTGCAGCGGTAAGCTCCCCTGTCTTGCCTCTGCAGGATACTCCTGCGCCTCAATCCGGAAAATATCTCTCTATCGTAAGAACCCGAATAGAGACGAAAAAACACTACCCGCCATTTGCCCGTAATCTGCAGCATGAAGGAACCGTCATCGTAAACGTTACAATCGGATCCGGCGGAGCCATTATCTCTGCAGGAATCGTAAAATCTTCAGGATATGCATCACTCGACAAGGCTGCCCTGGAAGCTGTACGAAAAGCCGGCCCGTTTCCATCTCCGACAAGTTTCGGTCTTGGACAGATAAGCGTGACCGTACCTCTTGCATTCAAGCTCATCTGATCCCTGCTCCTTTTATTTTGACATTGTCTAAATAAAAGCTTTTATTCAATATAAAAAGAAGTAAAAAACAGCCACCTCGCAAACAGAATATGAAACCCGTACGATAAAGCAATTATGCCCAGCGAATCCAGTGAAATGTACATCCAGACGATCTTCCGCCTGACCAGGAAGCACCCGAATGCGTCAATAAGCGAGATAGCTGCTGCGCTTGGTTACAGTCTTTCGACGGTTTCCGAAAAGGTCAAGCATCTTACCCGGGACGGTTATCTCATCCATGAATGGAGAGAACATGTCAGCCTGAGCGAAAAAGGGCGTATAACTGCCTGCATGATGCTCCGAAAAAGAAGACTTATCGAAACATTTCTATTCAAACATGCCGGTTACGGTCTGCACGAAGTTCATGACGAAGCCTGCAAGCTTGAGCATGTGATATCCGATCGTCTTGCCGACGCGCTTGATGAGATGCTTGATTTTCCGAAATATGATCCTCACGGCCATGACATTCCATCCAGAGAAGGAGAACTGGCTGAAAGAAACCTGAAAACGCTTGCCGCAGCTGAAGACGGAGCAGTACTAACGATTGTCGCATTGCAGACAACAGATCCCGAGCTGCTTAAATACATAAGCGATATGGGGCTCATTCCGGGCGCGCAGTGCCAGATGATCGACAAAGCTCCATTCAATGGACCTTTAAGAATCTCCGTTCACGAAAGAATTATTCCGCTCTCAGTTACCATGGCATCGCAGATCGAAACTATCGAAATAGAGAGCGTCGGCAAGGGGGTGAATGGCAAAGCAAAAAACGGGAAAAATACTTCAATAGAAAACAGTTCAATTAAAACTGCTGCTGAACAATGACGCACTGTTTTTCAAAAACCGATAAATATAAGCTGCAACGCTGGGAATCGAAACTGAGTACTGCGGAAACAGCTCAGCAAGCCCTTGAAAAATGGCTATTTATTCATGCTGCAGGCGTGCTCTTCGCTGAAAAACCAGGCGAACTGCTTATCATTAAAAAAAAGCTGTCGGGGCTGACTTCAGCAAAAAGCCAGGAGATAACCGAATCGTTCTGCAGTTCATGGAATCTTGAACATAAATTGCTCGACGACCATGGAACATCCTTAAAAATAATAATTTACAATACGCCTGCAGTAAATCGCCGCCTCTCGTCGGCATCAAAAAAAATCCTGCACTGCGTTCTGAAATACCCGTTTGGACTTAACAGCGAAACGTTTCTCGATGAAATAACTCGCCGCTGGCAGACCTCAGGCTCCATACCTCATGAAATCGGCATAGCCCTCGGATACCCCATGAAAGATGTCTGGGGGTTCATGGGTATCACCTCGGATCCATGCAGCGGAACCTGTGGATGGCGCATTTTCGGTAACCCTGAACCATCAATAAGAAAAAAAGCCCGTTATCAGTCCGCTCGCAGTCTCGCCTCACAATATCTTGAGGCCGCATAAAAAACCGAAAACCTCATTCCGGTTTTTTTGCTGCCATAATAATTCCAGCCAATCAGATCGCCGCGTTGCATCCCGATAACGGCGCACTTGAAGCTTCGTCGAAAGGACTGAACAAATAACAATGGGCAGCCGACATATTCTGATTCCAATTTGCAGTCATAACGATTTCAATATCCAGTTCCATCCAACGATGGACTGGAGAACATCAGGATTCTCTTCCATGCTTTTCAAGCCTCGTGCAGCTTGAGCAATGGCAGCGCTGAGTGTATTAATGGTTCGCAAAATCCTTCTCTCGCAATTCATCACATAATTGCTCGACAGTGCAGCCGACCTCGGACTGCCCGTCTGATGCGAGAATTGGGCATTCGCGCAAAGTGTGCCAGGAAGTTCAAGGTCACGACGGACTCGAACCACAATGAGCCCATAGCGCCGAACCTCCTGGGGTAGGTGCTCCCGGCAGAAATGCCTTTCGAGGTATGGACGAGTGATATCACGTACATCCGTAGCGTGACCGGTTGGCAATATTTGACTGTGATCATGGAACTCTTCAATCGGTAGATCATCAGGCATTCTCTCAGTAACAGCCTGAACCTTGACCACGAGAACTTTACAGCCTCATACCTGCCTGCTCAGTTCGGCCATTCCTTATATCAGGGTCTTGCCTGTCGCTCAAGGATTCGTTCCGCGATTCCTCCCAACAATCGTTCACTCCCTTGCGGTTGCGCTTCACTTCGTTCGCCGTAATCAACTCACTGCGGAGCTTTCATCTCAAAATTACGCTTATGCTAAACGCAAAAAAAAGCCCCCGTGGCACCCGGGGGTTTTTTGAAAGAACAACACAACCATAAAACGGAGAAAAAAAACAGCAGAAAAAAAACAACCCTCTTCAACTGTCTGCAAATAATCTATACTATATTTAGACAAAATCAAAATAATTTTCTCGCTATATTTTCCGTTCATCAGGCTTTTGCGGATAAAATGATTTTATGTTTATATTGACTGTGTTTTAATAACGATTATCCATCAGAATAACATATAATCTATGAACCGCTCATCCCTCCTTCGTCTCATTCTCATTCTCATGCTGCTCACAACGACGATTCAGGCATGTTCTTCCAAAAACTTGAAGGAGCCTGTAAGATCTGCAAATGCATCCAAAAAAACCGGGATACTCCTTGTAAGCCACGGATCACCATCGAAAACCTGGCGCGATGCCCTCTTCGAACTTGAAAAGTCCGTTACCCCTGAAATCATGGCTGACGGCAAAGTTTCGGGCATTAAAACCGCTTTCATGGAGTACACCGAACCGTCAATAGCGACGCGTCTGAAAGAGTTCGACAAGGAAGGATATTCCGATGTCGTAGTCGTGCCTGTTTTCCTGACCGTCAGCCCACACTCGTTCGACGATCTGCCGACCATCATGGGCCAGAAGGAAGATCCACGGTCGATGGAAACACTTAAACTTGAAAAGATCGAACGGTACAAGCCCGATGCGGCAATACACATGACCCCCCTGCTCGATTTCGGTGAAGCGCTCCAGCAGAATGTTGTGAGAAGGGTCAAAGCCCTTTCGAAAAAACCTTCACAGGAAGGACTTGTGCTCATCGGCTATGGTGACGAAGCCTACGAAAAGGAGTGGAACGACCTGTTCGACAAAGTGGGCGCTTCGGTAAAAAAAGAGACCGGCGTCGATGCCTATGCCCATGCATGGTGCGGCCATATCGTACGATATCGATCAGACTCGACGACCGTTGCCGTCAAAAGAATGCTGAAGCGGAAACAGCATGCCATCGTCATTCCGGTACTCGTCGCCCACGATGAAAACTTTCAGATACGAATCATCGGATCGGGACTTGAAAAAGCCTCGGCTGAAAAATCGAGGATCCTCTACAAACCCGACGCGCTGCTTCCCGACCCCTCTATCGAACAGTGGATCGTGAACGCTGTAAAAACAGCCTTGGCCGATATCTCATCGTCAAAAAAATAATAAGCGGGCACCATCCATGGCAAAATTTGACAAGGCAAGAAAAATAAACAACGTACTGCACCGCGATCTGGGATATTTCTTTGCGGCCCTGATCATCGCCTACAGCATTTCAGGAATAGCTCTGAACCATATGGACAACTGGAACCCCGATTTCGTCATCACGAAAAAGGAGATCGCCCTTGATCGCCGGTATGACAACAACGACATCACTCCCGATCGCATCGAAGCGTTCAGCGCTCTGGCAGGAGAGAACGGCTTCCGGCTGTACGACTTCCCATCGGAACGGCAGGTCAAGATCTATTACAGGAACGCAACCATGCAGATCGACCTCGCAAGCGGCAAGGGCACTTATGAGAAGGTATCGCGACGCCCCCTGTTCTATCAGGTCAACGTGCTGCACCGAAACAGCGTCGAATGGTGGAAATGGGTATCGGACCTCTTCGCCCTCATGCTGATAGCCATTACCGTGACCGGCATGTTCATGCTCAGGGGAAACAACGGCCTGAAGGGCAGAGGTAAATGGCTTCTTGCCGCCGGAACCATACCCCCTCTCATCGCCGTTATCGCACAGCAATTCTGAGGACGCTTCCGCTCCATCCACTCATCCTGCCGGACATACATAATAAAGCCCGGCAGTTTTTTTCACACCACCATGAACACAATGCCCTGCAATTTCAACTTCTTCCGATGCATGCAGTTCCTGATGCTACTCCTCATAACAGCCTGCACTTCCGGCGAAAATCCTGCTGCTGACGGCAATCCTGAGAACGAGGGAACAAAGAAAACAGCCATCTTGCTCATCAACCACGGATCGCGTTCCAACGAATGGAAACGGCAGCTGCTCGAACTGGAGCGGCGGGTATCTTCCCGTGTTGCGGCTATCGAAGGAATCGACACGCTTGCGACAGCCTTCATGGAACACGCGGAACCATCGATAGCTGCCTCACTCAGAAATCTTGACCGGAAAGGCTATACCGACATCATCGTCATCCCGGTTTTCCTTTCGGTAGGCACTCATGTATTTGACGACATCCCTACCATTTTCGGTCAAAAACAGAATCCGACCACCATCGAACAGATGAAACTCGACGGTATCGAACACTACATTCCTCTTGCCCGTACACATCTTTCAAGACCGCTCGAATTTTCTGAGCTGATAGGAAAAAACGTCCTGAGAAGAGCTCAAGCACTTTCAGCCAATCCATCTGAAGAGGGGCTTGTGCTTGTCGGGTACGGATCGAGCGGATTCCAGGAAAATTGGGAACATCTGTTCAGAAATACCGGAAAGCAGGTCTGCAAGGAAGGCGGATTCGGCGGATACACAACGGCATGGTGCGGTCATGTCGCACACTACAGCCCCGACAGCACGGCATCAGCAATCAGGCGTATCCTCAAGAAGCATGAACGGGCTATCGTGATTCCCCTGCTCGTCTCGTTCAGCGAAAAATTCCAGATCGGGATTATCGGAGAAGGGGTCAATGCTGTTGACGACAATGAAAAGCGGGTGCGCTACAAACCTGATTCGATTTTGCCGGACGGGGAACTCGAAGCGTGGATCGTAAAGATGGCGAAAACGCATGCTGCTGCCATCCAAACCGGAAAAACCCTGCAATAAGCGATATAAAAAAACCCTGACGAACCGCGCAGTACGTCAGGGCTTCGGAAAGAAGGGAGAAGTACCTGTCAGATCTTCACCCTCAACCCCGCGAGAAACTCGGTGCCATCAAGATCATACTCATCAGCAATATTCTCTTCACCAAATATGTTGTCGATCCTGATAAACGCCTCTGCCTGGTCGGTGAACTTTTTGGTCAGGGTTGCGTTGCACACCCAGAAACCGTCAAGCTTTGCCGTATTGACCGCATCGGAATACCGCTCACCGATATAGGAAGCTTCAAAACCGAGCGTCAGGGAAGCGGGACAGAACGTGAAATTCAGGCCCGAAACGAATTTGCTTTCAGGTTCATAGATCAGCTCCATCCCGGTGAGTTTGTCTTCCGTATCGAGCCAGGTATAGCCGACCTTGGCCGACACGCACTCGCTGATCCTTGCGTCGAGATTCAGCTCAACCCCCTGGGTCATCGCTTCGTCGACGTTTTCATAGTACATATGCATCCTTCCTGCAACCCGCCTTACCGAGCTTTTGATCATATCCTCAAGATCATTCCTGAACCAGGTCGCCTTCGCGACGATGCCGGGGTTGAATGCGTATTCGACCCCCAACTGGTATCCGATCGATTTTTCGGGCTTCAGATCGGGATTCGGATGCACCGTAATTGTCCCCATCATCCATTCGTCATAGAGACTCAACAGTGACGGCGCCTTGAATGCCCGGCCGACCGATGCCCGGAATTTGAGGTCATCGGTCGCATTGAACATCACGCTGACTTTCGGATTGATCTCCTCGCCCCACCGTTCATGGGAATCGAGACGCGCTCCGAGCACCATTACGACGGGAGACAGATCGATCTCATCCTGCAGATAGAAGCTGTTGAGGGTCTGGTCTATCTTGCTGTTCCGGCCAGCAGAAACATAGTAGTCGCGTCTTTCGTTCCAGAACTCGTAACCCGCAGTCATGAGGTGACTGTCGAACAGCATTCGCGAATAGAGCAATTCGAATTCATAGTTGTCCAGTACGGTATCATCCGTCCCGGTCTTGTAATTGAAATCGAAAAAAGAGCCTCGGAGCTTGACCGACGAGAGAGCGTCAGGGGCCCAGTCAAGCATCGCGTTGATGCCATATCTCTCCTGTTTTGTATCCTGATCGGGCATATCCTGAAACGAATAGTAGGGTTTGAGGCTGAACTTGGCCTTTTCGGACAGTTTCAGCGATACCGTACCCTGCAGTATATGTTCATTGTAGCTGTCCAGCTCCTCGTCAACACCATCCGACTCCCTGTAGGTATAGCTGAACCTTGTCTTGAGATTTTCGGAACCTGCACCACCGGACATGGAACCAACCACCGTTCCCCGTGAACCCATGGCAATCGACCCTGAAAATTCGGGTTTATCCGTCCCGTTCCGGGTAATGATATTGACCACCCCGCCAACGGCATCGCTGCCATAAAGTGCCGATGCAGGGCCTTTGAGGATTTCGATACGCTCGATCATATCGATGGATATCTGCTGCAGGTCGATCGCATTCTGATGGCCGCCCAGCAGCCTCTGGCCGTCCACAAGCAAAAGAGTATATTTCGCATTGAGTCCGTAAATCCTGACAGTTCCCTTGGAGCCCCATCCGCTGGAGGTTTTCCCGACGAGCAGGCCGGTTGTCTGGTCAAGCGCATCCTGTGCAGTCTGGACATTCCGCTTCAGCAGCTCCTCGCGGGTAATAACCTCCGCATCGACCGGCACGTCGCCGAGCGTATGCGGCGTTTTTGTTGCGCTGACCACGATTCTGTCGAGTATCGCTGTCTGCGTGTCCGTCTCCGCCCGGGCCTCTCCGGCAAAACCGGCAAGAACGAGCACCATGAGCGCGCGGCAGGTTTTTTTGCATAACTTCTGTTTATGTGACATAGCTGTGTGTGGCTTTCCTCGAAACAGGCACCGGATGTCCGGTAACAGGTCTCGACTGGTATAATTGAGTGCGCTCTGCAGGTACAGTGGCGTATAATCCCGTATCGGGCATCCCCTGACGCCTCAATTCCGGCGCGTAAACGACAGGAACGAATCCGTTTCCGAAAGAAGAAGCACCAGCACGGCCGTCAGGCCGAAAACGGCGACAAGCGCATAATCCGACCCTCTCCTGCGCCTCAACCCCAGCCTTGAGATCAGAGCGGACAACACAAGCGCAAAGACGCTGCCCGAGAGCGCCGCCGGCACCGATTCAGCATATCGGACCTGCAGATACCTGAACGAAGAGCCGGAGATGTCCTGCATGATCTGAACCGGAAAGAGAAATGCCGCGAATGTCTTCAGCGCGTTCACCGATTCGATATATGCGGCGTCGGTCGGCTGCATATATCGATGCACGACCCTGAAATCGGGAGTCATGGCAATGCCCGACCTGCCCGCATCGTTCATTTCGGTGGACTCCAGGGAAACCGACGTGTAGAGGATGTCGGACCAAAGCGCCAGAGTAAGATCGTCAGCATTGAAACGTCCAACGGGAATTCGCTTCAGCGCTCCGTCTTTCTGCATGACGGCATAGAGTGCCCTGTCGGTGACGATAAAACCGTAGTACTCCTGTCGATGATGCTCTTTGATATGGATTTGGCGCACCGAGCCTTCGATATGACCTTCCAGGCGCCTGCATGCAGGCTTGCCGTCCACCATCCGAATCTGAAAGAGCGAGCCTGCGGAATCGGCAAGAAAATAGCCGACATCGTACCGCTTTCTCACATCAGGATTGCCGCCGACAGCACGAATCGGATAGATAAATCCGGCATCACCCAGCGCATTGGTAAATGCTCGACTCTTCGGGCGGTCAGTTATTCCATTATGAGGCGTCAGAAACTCGATTCCGTAGCCGTCATACGAGACCCTGAAAAAATCATCGGGCTTCTGCAGCCTTGCCCCGGCGGGATTCGATTCCAGAAGCATGTGCAGCATCGGAGGAGGAGAATTCCAGTCGAACGAAGAGAGTCGGACGAACTGCCATGCCCGTTCGGCTTCAAGCGCAGAGATGGCAACTCCGCCGATGCTCTCCGGAAACATCTCCCATTTGACGAGGTCCCTGACATAAAGAAACGGGAGCGCCGCCCGATACTGTTCTCTGGAAAGGGTGGTGCCGTTTTCGAGCCGGTAGCGCGGTTCGGCGTCCGGAGCAGCTCCCTTGCCCGCAGGAAAATCGCTGATCACGAACTGGCGGTGTACCGGACTGAAGTGCATCGAGGTGTGCGGATCCGCAGGTATCACGATTTTCCAGTAGAGCGCAAGCAGCACGGAACCAAGTCCGCAGATTGCCAGAATGATGGTGATCATACGTGAAAAAACAAACGCGCTGCCCCGTGCGGCATGGCGCATATAGTGCAGAATGGCGTAACAGGCAACGAAGACGAACAGAAACGCTACAACGCCGTATATCCAGATCGAATGTTCGTAGAGGCCATAGGCACCCCTTGCTCCGAGCATGTTCCAGATCGGATAGAGCGCCGCCCCTATCAGCAGCCTGACGCCGGGGCTTCCGCTGCTGAAAAATGCCACGCTCGAATAATACGCCGCGATACTGAGCAGAATCCAGGGCAGAACGGTCAGAAAGGCCAGATGTATAATCTCCCGGGGAAAATGAAACCACTGCATGGTCCCCAGAAAAAGGGCCGTCGCAGCGATATTGACCAGCAGCAGCAGGATGGTGCCTGTGGCAAGCATGACGGCGATACCCGAAACCGGCTCGATCGGCGTATGGTAGAGCAGACGGAGGCGTTTTCCCTGCGACTCAGGCCATGCCTGCAGAAATCCGATGAGGACAGCGCAGACGACCACGAGGAAATACCTGCCGAAAAACTGCGGCTGCCTGAATACGATTGTCTCCCACAGGCCGAAGGAACCATAGGCGCGCTGCAGGGAGTGCAGCGCGAGCAGGGAGTCAGCAGCGGAATAAAGCAGCAGCATGGGCAGGAGCCATATTCCTCTCCGGAGCTTGATCCGCTCTTTTGAAATCAGGGATCGTAACTGCTGTTTTGTCATATACTGTTTTTCGCTATTGCATATTTCATCGACCTTCGCCCGACTCAGTACTTGCCGGTCAGCCCGACAAAGGCATCTTCGAAACTCATGGGAACTGACACGAGACCGCTGGCCAGCACCTGATGCCGTTCCAGATACGCGGCAATTTCCTGTTCACTGAAAAAACCATAGACAAAGGTGGTTTTCGCCGTATGCTCGATGCTGCGAACGGTGTCGTCGCTCTTCATCGCCAATGAAGCCGGCGTACGCCGGAAACTGCAGCAACCAAAAGAGTCCATGAATTCGCGCTTTCCCATGCAGGCGCAGACCCGCCCCTCCTTGAGCACCACCATGCGGTCGATGACGCGATCGAGCTCCTGCACCACGTGAGAAGTCAAAAGCACCGTCGTACCGTGCAGGGTAACGTATTCGCGCAGAAAATCGACAAAAAGCCTGCGATATCCGACATCGAGCCCCATGCTGTAATCGTCGAGAATCATAAGTTCCGGCATCTGCGCCATGATCAGCCCGAGCACCACCTGCGAACGCTGGCCGTTCGACATTGCCGATAACCGCCTGGTGTCGGGCATCTGCATCCGTCCGATCAGATCGTAGAAAACCTCGCGATTCCATCCGGGATAAAAGGGCGCGTAGTAGCGCTCGAGTTCGGCAACACGCATGAAATCGTACTGTACGAACCCCTCCTGCAGCAGACCGATACGCGAACGGACTTCGGGAGAGAGCGCATGGCTCTCCTCGCCGAGCACCCTGCACGTTCCTCCTGACGGACGAAGAAAGCCCATGAGGATATTGATCGCCGTGCTCTTGCCTGCGCCGTTTTTTCCGAGCAGGCCGAATATGCCGCCGGATTCCACGCTGAACGTCAGACCGTGGAGCACCTGCTTTCTGCCGTAGGCATGCCTGAGACCTTTACACGCTATAAGCGAATCCATACTTGCAATCAACCGCATTGAAATCAACAAATACAGCGCTGCCGGCAAACGACACTCCTGACCGGCAGCACGAACAAACCCTTATAACTCGCATCGGAAACCGAGATAATACCCCCGGCCGCGAACCGTCCCTCCTTCCGCAACGCTGGTTCCGATGCTCGCGTTGAACAGGTTGTAGACGTCGCCCGTCAGCGTGGCGGTAAGCCCTTCGGATTTGTAAAGATCCATCTCGACCGAAAGATCCGACATGAAGCCGCCCGCAATATCGCCTATGACATACGCGTCGTAATACCTCGACCCCGTCTCGTTCAGCCAGTATGAGCTTGGAGACGTATTGCTTCCGGATGTCGTCCCGTACGGCGTGGCGCTGCTTATCTGTTTGTCTGCTTTAAGCCCTTTGCTCCAGTCGCGCCACCGGTTGACGGAATAGAGACGAAGCTGGTCGTTGAAGAAACTTCCCTGCCAGGTAAAGGTGATCGCCAGGGGCGCATTGTAGTTATCGGCCAGCATGGCCGCACGCAGCATCGGCTCTCCGTTATAGAAGACCATGAAATACTCCCGCTCCACGCCGTTATTTTCCGAAAACGCATTATCGTAATAGTTTCCGTTGAACGTTTTAATCCACGATTTTGCGGCTCCCAGCGTCAGCGAATGCCGGCCCCACTCCCCGGCATCGAAAGCGCAGGAAACGTCGGCCGAAATCCCTTCGTAGGACCCTTTACCCTCGTTGGTCATCCAGCTCCTGTAATCGCAGGATCCATCCGGATAATCGATCCGCTCGACCCTGTTCAGGAGCTGCTTGCGATGATCGCGCCTGACAGCCTT
This sequence comes from Chlorobiaceae bacterium, assembly GCA_016927285.1. Taxonomy (GTDB): domain Bacteria; phylum Bacteroidota; class Chlorobiia; order Chlorobiales; family Chlorobiaceae; genus Chlorobium. The sequence goes on along the minus strand of JAFGMZ010000096.1, from coordinate 53,035 downwards.
GAACCCGTACCCGAGGTTCCCGATATTACCGGCAATACCGCCCATCACCTCGTCGGAGTAGGGAGTAGCAAGTCCGTCAGTTTCAAAGCTGTAATCGGCGCTGACCTTGTCGGTAATGGTCTGCGTCGTTACCCCCGTAGTCTTGACTGTTTTCCACTGATTGTTCAGATAGGGACGGTACCGGTCGAAAGCGTAAGCCCTGAGCGCGGTACCATAATAGCGGTTGTAACCCGATACCAGACGAAACATGCTGTTGCCGAACGTATCGAATTCGGCTTTCATACGGTGAGCAATATCGGTATTGCCGGTAAAATCGTCATAATCAATCCTGAAACCCGGAGTCACAAGCAAACTGCCAAGTTCAAGATCCGCCGAAGCATAGTAACCCAGCATCGCGAGCGACTTCGACTGATCGTACTCAAGGTATCTTGTCAACGTATGCAGAATCTGCGTAGCACTCTCGACATAGACATTGGCCACAGCCTCCTCGTTCCACATATCGAGCGATTCTGAAGCAAACTCAATGCCGCTTGAAACGTTTTTAAGCAGAGGCAGTTTCAGCGGAACCGAGTCGAAATCTACCTTGAAGGAAATTCTGCGATTTTCATTGACAGCATCCCCAACCCCGCCATACTGCTCCCCCTCCCTTGAAACGGAATTCGAATAGGAATACCGGAAACTGGTTTCGGTATCCCTGCTGTAACCGCTCTGGAGATACGCTGCCTTTGCCTTAACGACACCAAGATCGGTCGTCCAGTCCGCACCGATATTCAGTTTATAGGCTTCGTTATAGATTTCCCAATCGCTCTCCGCCCATGCAGCCCGCCAACGCTTTTCCTCATAGGGCGCATAAGTTGCATCGACCGACAGCTTCAACCTTTCGGATGGCCTTGCCACAAGCTTGAGAAAATAATTTTCCCCGATCCTGTGCTGATCGTCCTCATCGTAGCTGTACTCAGTCATGCCGACACGCTCCTTCCTGTCAAGCGGTATAACGGAATGCTGCCTTGAGGCGGCCACCATAAGACCAACATTGTCGGACAGCGGACCATCGGCAATTGCAGTCAGACTGTATTTTGAAAATTCCGGCTGATTATCCGGCGCCTCCGAGTCCCCATCGATCCCTCGCAGAAGAAACCACTCGCTTCTTGTATGCCTGCCGGTGAGGCTGAAATGCCAGCGGTCTGCACGCGGATCCCGAATCTCTGCGCTGACGACCCCGCCGGTGAATCCACCGTATTGTGCCGGAACATTGCTTGAATAAACCGAAACGGATTCAAGCAGCGATGTATCGTAAAACAGGTTCTGTTCGGCGCCATGAACGCTGAGGTCGTTAAAACTGGCACCAGAGTTATTGTTTTCGGCGCCAAGCCCGCTTGGATTGAAGGTATTGGTGTTGCCGACACCATCAACGACAAATGCGTTTTCATAGGGTTTTGCACCGTTGATGGAGATCTGCGGAGGCCTGATTTCGCCGCCCGTAAGACTGCTCTCTGCCTCATTGGAGAATTGCACGTCGGCCATCCCTTTGAGCGCACCTGTTATGGAACCGGTATAGTTCGGCATTGCCCGAAGCGAGTCCCCTTTCAGGTCACTCTTGCCAAGAACTCTCTTTTCGTCAAGAACCGTTATCTGGCGGAGGGAGTATTCCGGGCGATTCTGCGGAGCTTCTTTTTCTTCGGCAGTCGCATTGCCGGCATATCCCGCGACAAGCAGCACCATGAGCGTCCTGCAGGCTCTCTTTTTCAGTCTTCTCTGGTTGAACATAGCTGTTGTTGACCTTGCCGAAGGCAAACTCCGGAATTCCGGTCGCCAGCTCCGCTACTCTAATAAATTGCGCTCTGCAGGTACAGTCGCCACTTTTTTTTCTCTCTCAAATCCGCTCTTGCCGGAACCATCAGTGCTTGTGATCTCCTGGCTTCATGGCGGGGTCGAACTGATCCCACACCCATTCCGATACCGCTCGCAAGTCGGATTCAGGAAGACTCATGGCCGGCATCAGCCCGAAACGCCTGATTGCCTCCTCCTGGCAAACAGCTTTCGACGCATCGGGCTTTTTCATGAAAGCCACCATGTGATCGACCGCCTCGCGCTTGCTTTTGAACGCTTCACGATAGTGCCTCGCAAGTCCTTTTACCGGCGGAGCAACTTTAGGCGGGGGCACAAGGGAGTGGCAGACCATGCAGCTGCTGCGATAGATTGACTCCCCTTGAAGCCCATCAGCGGCCGAAACCTTGCCGGAGCCCCGGGCAGCAACCGTCGCCGACCCCGCAAACAGGCAAAACAGAGCTCCGAAAACAGCTGCGCTTGCTGTATAGTTCTTCGTGATCATATATTGTGATTACAGATTCAGGCTGATTCCGCCATAGTAGAAGGTACCGGTACTTCCCGGACCATAAACGTTGCCGTATGCATCCTCGACCTTCCTGTCGAATACGTTATCGACTCCGGCAGAGACCTTTACCTGGGAGGTAAGGGTTTTTGATGCCTGCAGATTCACCATGGAATATCCGGCGCTTTTCACCCCGGCGCCGTAAGAACGGGTACCGATCGTCACAAGCCGGACGCTCCCGTTGAAACCTGCCGGCTTATTTCTCCAGGAAAGCTTAAGCACATTGGACAGATCCGGCACATAGAGCAGATCCTCGCCGGTCGCCTTATCCTCGCTCTCAAGCCAGGTCAGCTCATCGGAGAGCTCAAACCCTCCCGGCAGCGTCAGGGATGCCGATACTTCGAGCCCCTGCGTCATCGCATCGGCGATATTCTCCATGCTGTTGACCGGAATTTTCGGATTTGTTCCTTCATACGATCCGGTAAACACCTCCGCTATCATATCCCGGATATCGTTCCTGAACGCCGTCAGGCCAAGCGATAATCCTCCGTGCTTGAGATCGGCGCCGACCTCCCAGGTCCTCGACGTTTCCGGTTCGAGATCGGGGTCAGGAATAAGTATCCGGTTGATAGTATAGGGCGAACCGGAATAGAGCTCGAAAGCGGTCGGAGCGCGGAACCCTTCGCCATAGGCTGCACGCAATCGAAGCAGATCGCTCACTCGATATGCAAGATTGATTCTCGGACTGAAGACCGATCCAAAACCGGAGTGATCGTCGTAACGAAGCCCGAGAACCGCATAAAACCTTTCGCCCACCGACACCTCGTCCTGCAAAAAGAGGGCAAAATTCTCAATCTCGCTCTCAAGACCGTCATCAATCCGGTCATCCGCTCGGTACTCCATTCCCGCAGTCACGATATGACCGTCAATAACCTTTCCCCTCCAGCGACCCTCGAACTGAGTCGAAACCTGTTCCACATCGTGCAGTTCTGACGCCGTATTGTCGCGGGGAATCAGTTTCAGTCCCCAGTCGTATTCTGAACGCGACAGGCGCAGCAGCAGCTCCGAACTTTCCCCCAACTCATGCTGCAGTTCGAGACTCCCGGTAAACCGGTCGGAATTGTTGTACCAGTCATTCTCCTTGTTTCTCTTTGGACGGATGCCCTCGCGCTCGACCTCCGCATAGATCGCCCCAAGGCTGACCACGGTACGATCGCCCGCCTGCCAGACCAGACGACCGGCGCCTGATGCGATGCGCATGTCATCGCCATCGGTTTTCCTGTCGGCAGAATCAAAATCGAAACGCCCCTTATCGGAGAAAGAACCAGCAAGAACATACCCGAGCGAACCGGTACTGCCGCTGACGCCGGCATCGAATACCGTCTCTTCCGCTTCGCCATGGCGGCTTTCGCCGTAACGGGAACCCAACCATGCCTTCGACTGGCCGGAAGGCTTCTTCGTTATAACATTGATAACGCCGGCTATGGCATCGCTGCCGTAGAGCGCAGAACCCGGTCCGCGTACGATTTCAATTCGCTCGATGATGCCGGCAGGAATCTCCACAAGATCCGCCTTGTCCTGGAACCCCGATGGCAGCCTTACACCATCGAGCATAACCAACGCGGAACTGCTCCCGAGCCCCCGCATACGGACGACGCTCTGGCGTCCGCTGGTCGGCTCAAGCGTAACGCTCTGAGCCTCAGCAAGAATCTGATGCAGCGTCTCAGCGCCCATCTCCGCTATCTCGACCGCAGTGATTATCTCTATGGCCGCCGGAACTTTACTGACTGACGTCTCCGCAAGAGTCGCCGTCACAACGGTTTCATCGAGCGTAAAGCGAGATTCCGCCTCTTCGGCGTGAAGCGGCGCCGAAGAAATCAACAGCAACGCCAACAGAGTGTAATCTCTTTTTTTCATGATTGTGCCAAATGGTTTTATTTTTATTAAGATTAATTTTATTTATAAAAAAAACGAAACGACATTACCGCCCCATAAAGCGAAAAGTTTTATCTGACTTTATGAGTCAAGCGAATAGTCTATCAGAATGCTCCGCGATCATTTTTCAGGATTTCTGAAATCGGTTTGGCCCTGTTTGCATTTTAATCGTCCCTTGCCGCTTTCAATCAAATCAAATCTGCGCTTCTCCCTTCTCTCCACCTGAACGATTCGTGCGTCATGAATGGTAACGACTACCTCTCCATAAGAGATGTCAGCTATACAACGCATAATCTCGGTTACTATGTGGGGTTCGATTTCACGAGCTTTACAATTCATTGATCGCTTATGGTTCGATTGTTGTCAGAAAACAAAGAAAACGCCGGCAAAGCAGTATATTTATCTTATTTCGACTAAATATAAATTAAAATCAGGATAATCAAATTTCAATCAAAAATAAAAATGGGAGACCACCCTTTAAAAGACGGTCTCCCGCATGATGCATGATAACCTGTTGCGGCCCCGAACAATACTCGGCACAACGATCGCTGGCTGGTTTGCTGTCAGTAAGTCACAACCCTGGCAAGGAATTTAGCCTGAACGATCCAATCGCTTATCTGCTCGGGCGACGGAAGCTGCAGTACAAGCTTCTTTTTAGAATTGAGCGCATTTATTTTCGCGTGCAGATTCGCAGGATTACGCTGGGCAAGTTCAGGCACGGTATCGACGCCCGCGGCTTCGAGCAATTCCGAATACGATGCGCCGATACCCTTGATCCTGGCCAGATCGGCGCGGTTCACGAGAGTCAGCACAATCTTTTCGTCAAGGCCGGTCTCAGCTGAAAGCGCGGTGCGCCCAACCCTGTCTCTGCCTTTTTCAAGCAGATCGCCAAAACTTGTAATCCCCGCGCCTATAAGCTTCGATGCATGAACTTCCGGTACGCCAGCGAATGAAACGGAATCCGTCACGACGCTCTCTGAGGAAACAACGGCAGCTGACCCTTCCGGAAGGAGATCCGAACCTTTAGCGCTGACCGTAAGAGAAATCATTTCAGGCTTTGCCGCCGGCTGCTGAACAGCAAGGAAAGGTACCTTTACCGGTAACGCCGCAAGCAGCGCAATAAGCTGCTCCCTCAACGGAAGCATTTTCGGACCTTCGCTGAGAACAAGCCGCAAGGCTGCGCCTGCTGATTCGAAAACATCGCCGAGAGCTCCGGAACCGCCAAGCTCGCCCCGACCGATCCGTCCGGCGAGATTCGAAACGCCTGGTATAATCCGGGCAGCAACATCCTGTCCCATTTCAGCTCCATATGCGAAAAGACCGGCAGGATCGGAAAAGAGCAGACGTTTTACCTGTTCGGGACGCGACAGCACCCTGATGGCCCCCTCTCCGGTGATGGTTGCCTGGCAGGCAAGCCGACCTCCGGCTGCAATCTGACGAGGAGAAAGAAACGCCTTTTCGATATCTGAAAGCGCAGAAAGTTGATCAATGCCCTCCTCAACGGTCACGTAACAGGCCTGACAGATGCCGTGTCCGCCGCACACGTAGCCTACATGGCTGTGATTGAGCCGGGCAGCCTTTCCGAGAGTCTGCCCGACTGTGGCCTCACAGGGCAGATCGTTGATAAACAGATTCATTACCGGTTTTTTAGTGATTATGAATTATAAAACACGAATCACGCTCCTTGCAGAGCCTTCAGCCAGCCCTTCGCCCCGGTCATCTCTTAACGCTGTTCGGGCGAAAAATCATAGTTCATGGTTGGTAACTGTGTTTTCGAATACCCCGCCGGCAAACTGAACAAATCGGCATCGAGACCTTTTTTCTCAACGCTGACAAGTTCGGTGGTAATATTTGAAGGCGACTGCACGATCTTTACAGGAAAACCATCCAGACCGGCTTTTCGAAGACCGGCCGCATATGTAGGCATATCCTTATCCCGCGCTCCCTGCATTCTGGCAAAAGTGCTGTAATCAAGAACATCCTTGGAAACCCACATATCCATGACAGAATCGCCCTCTGTAATTCTTACATGATTACAGGAATATCCATTCACCGTCTCCTTTCCAAGCTTCTCGATCCTGGCGTCTTCGTAGGGATCCTTATCGATATCATCCATATCGCCATCATCCGGATCTTTCGTATCGATAATCGTATAGGATTTGTTGGCATCATTAATCAGATAAACCATATTGGGTGTTGCTGCAGGTGAAAGTATCACCATACGCATGCCCTCGGGCATATTTTTAATATTCGAGGTCGTCTCCATGCGCATACCTTCTTCAGCGATGAACATCTTCATCTCTGAACTGCCCGCATCAGGCATGGTGGTGCGCATGGTCAGAATACCCTCGAACTCCCGGGAAAAAGGCAGAAGAGACCCTCCTGTCCCTCCGCTTTCAGCCGCATTGTTTTCTACGTCTTTCGAGCCGCTGCCGCATGCACCGAAAGAGAATACGATAAAGAGAGCAAGTACAAAAACAGGAATAAGTTTACGCATGGCAGTCAGATGATTATGTTAAAAAAACTGTTACTGCGGACGGGCGATTCTGCTGTACGAGTAGACAAACGCTATCGTTCCGATACGCTCATTCAACCCCATCACCGGAACGAGATAGATACTGCTCCCCTCGGAAAGAGAGTAGGATACAACCTGTTGCGACAAGGCGTTCATGCCTGGGTAAAGCTCGGAAAAAGCGCTTCCCTGAAGTTTTCTGTCCGTTGAAATCCTTACGCTACCGTCAGGATCGAGCAGCATGACTGATCGGAACTGTTTGTGCTTGATGAGTTCAATAAAATACTCTTCTACCTGTCCGTAATTCTGCTGGATCAGCTCCCGTCGTATTGCCCAGGCAAGCGGCAGGCTAAACAACCGGACATCCGAACGCTGAATATCAAGAACCTGTTCATCAAGAAGACGCTCATACCGCTGCTTCTCGATACCCGCAGTCTCTGCCGCCTGCCTGAGACGCCACTCTCCCACATAATACATGAGCGCGATACCGCCTGCCAGCAGCAGAATAAGAACAGGAACGGCAACCCTGAAAAAACGTTTGGCTGACGAACGTTGCGAATCCCTCTTTTCCGAAGTATCCAGATCAGGCATGGTTATCATTTTTTTTATTTTCAGTAACAGGAAGATGAAAAAGATAGAACTCCTCCTTCTCCTGCATCACCTTGCGCGCTTCGGGCGTCTCGTCATCGAACCCTATAAGGTGAAGAGCGGAGTGAATCGTCACGCGCAGCAGCTCCTGCCGTACATCCGTTCCGAACCTTCCGGCATTTTCTTCAATCACATCAAGAGAAATATAAAACTCCCCGTCAACATCGCTGCCGTCATTGTAACGGAACGTAATGGTATCTGTAGCATAATCGTGCTGCAGAAATTCCCGATTGATCCGTCGTATCATCTTTCTGCCGCAATAGACCGCAACAATATTCTCTATGCCGAATCCCTCGGCTTCAAGCACCGTTTCGACCGTCCGGACAAGCAGCTCTTCTGGCAGAGGCTTTCTTGTGGTGTTAAAAATCTGCACTGGCATACATGCTGTGTTCTGAAGCGTTAATAAGCGCGTCTACATGCTTGAGAAGGTTTTTATGCACCCTGAAAGTCAACTCGATCTCTTCATCAAGATATTGCTTTCCCATCACCTCCGCATGGTCGTAGAGATACCCGATAAGCTTGTAATTCGATACGTGAATGCGGAGTTTCCTCTCCCGGAAATCCCTTGTCAGATGATCGCTGACGGCCTCTTTAAGGGCCGACAGATTGATTCCTCTTGCCGCCGAAATAAAAACCGCTTCGGGATAGCGCAAACGCAAATCCCGCAATATATCAGGATCTTCGAGAGCATCTATCTTGTTGAACACCTCGATGATATTTTCATGCTCCACCCCGATGTCCTTCAGGGTCTGGCGGACAACCTGCATCTGCTCTTCAAAACCGTGATGACTGACATCGATCACATGGAGCAGAAAATCCGCCTGCAATACCTCTTCAAGAGTCGACCGGAAACTCTCCACCAGTTTATGCGGCAGCTTTCTGATAAAACCAACCGTGTCGGAAAGCAAAACGAGCTTATTGATTTTCAGTTCAAGACGCCGCGTTTTTGTATCGAGCGTTGCGAACAACCTGTTCTCTGCAAAGGCTCCCGCTTCAGGGCAAAGAGCATTCATCAGCGTGGATTTTCCGGCATTGGTATACCCCACAAGCGCCACGCCGGGAATCGAACGTCGCCCTCTGGTCTGGGTATCGTGCTGCTGCGTGTCCTCACGCAGCTTTTTTTTCAGCCAGGAAATCCGGTTTCGAACAAGACGACGGTCTGTCTCGATCTGCGTCTCACCCGGACCTTTGGTCCCTATACCACCCTTCTGCTTCGAAAGGTGAGTCCACTGCCCTGTCAAACGGGGAAGCATATACTCGAGCTGGGCAAGCTCAACCTGCATCTTCGCTCGGGCCGACTGCGCCCTCAGGGCAAAAATCTGAAGAATCAGGCCGGTCCGATCGATCACCTTGCACTCGAAAGCCCGTTCAAGGTTTCTTGCCTGTACAGGAGAAAGGTCATCATCGACAATGACAATATCAACCAGCTCATCCCGGATGAATCCGGCAAGCTCATCGACCTTCCCCTTGCCGATATAGGTTCCCGGGTCAGGCTGACGGCGCTCCTGGATGATCGAAGAAAGCACATCTGCGCCAGCGGTATCCGCAAGAAAGAAAAGTTCCGAAAGATACTCCTCCACCTGTTCCCTGGTTACCTCTGGCGGAGAACATATACCCACAAGCACCGCTCGTTCACGCGGCTGGTCAACAAAAAATGTATTCAATAGGTAAGTCTGCTGTTATGTTGAACACCAATACGATAAAACGCCGACCGATGGCGTTTTGTGATATTTAACGCATTATCATATCTTGACAAGGCATAGAAAAAAAACATATCGCTACCGTTAAAAGTTACACATTTTTGATCTCATACGCATACGGAAAACAGGGTATGCCGACCGCCGTCTGCATAGTGTCGCACCGTATCGGCTATGGAGTCGCAGAATCGAGTGTCAACAGTAAAGCACGCAAGTTACATGGATCACCGTTATAATGGACAAACTACCGTGCAGGGGGCGAAAGATGCGCTCACCCTCGACAACGCCTACAGGTATTGCCGCCAGATATCGAAACAACACGCCAAAACATTCTATCTGGCTACACTCTTTCTGCCAAAACGCCAGCAAAACCCTATTTTCGCAATCTACGCGCTGCTCAGGACGGTTGATGACCTGGTAGACCTTGCCGAGGATAAGCTCGCTAATGGAGAGATTACCCGGGGAGAGATCAACGAGATGCTCGAAGGCTGGAAAACCCGGTTGAAGCGCTGCTATGCAGGAGAAATTGAACGCGACCCGATCATGATGGCATGGCACGATACCCTGAAAACACATGCCATACCGATAGAACTCCCGCTTGATCTCATGGACGGCGTCGCAATGGATATCGAATTCAAGAAATTCCGGACCTTCGACGAACTCTACGTCTACTGCTACAAGGTAGCTTCGGTCGTAGGACTCATGACGTCGGAGATTTTCGGATACAGCGACCGACAGGCCCTGCAGCATGCTATAGATCTCGGAATCGCCATGCAGCTTACCAACATTCTTCGAGATATCGGCGAAGATATCGATCGAGGCAGAATCTATCTTCCCATGGAGGATCTTGAGCGATTCAACTACAGCGAAGAGGAGTTCATGAAAAAAACCATGAACCAGAACTTCCTTGAACTCATGAAGTTCCAGATCGAACGGGCAAGGAGCTACTACCACTCGTCCGAAAAAGGGATACCGATGCTTGAAAAAGAGAGCCGGTTCGCCGTCATGATCAGCAGCGAAAACTACGGCAACATTCTCAAAGCTATCGAGGAGAACGGCTACGACGTCTTCTCACGCAGGGCCTATCGCTCTTTGTATCAGAAAATCAGCACCATCCCCGCAATATGGTATAAAACAAGAGCTTCATAGCGGAATAAGTATGACCGCACTGTAACAAATTTTTTATTCATTTCAACAGCAATCATGTCGAAAGATAATCCGCAAAAGGAACAACACCAGCTCTCCCTAAACGACCAGATGCAGCGACGTTACGAAGAAAGGCTGCACCTTATGGAATCAGGAGTCAACCCTTACCCCTGCGCCTTTGATGTCACAACCTGCTCCGTCGATATAATCGAATTCTTTCAGGACGAAGAACGAAAACCCGTCTCGATCGCAGGAAGAATCATGACCATTCGCAAAATGGGCAAGGCATCCTTTTTCAATATACAGGATTCGAAAGGACGCATACAGATCTACCTGAAAAAAGACGACGTCGGCGACACAGCGTACGCAACGTTCAAGCTTCTCGATATCGGCGATATCGTCGGCATAAAGGGCTATACCTTCAGAACGAAAACCGGCGAGGTTTCGGTGCACGCAGAAACATTCGAGCTGCTCAGCAAATCGCTGCGACCCATACCGATAGCCAAGGAAAAAGACGTTGACGGCCAGAAAGTTGTCTACGACGCCTTCAGCGATAAAGAAATGCGCTACCGTCAGCGCTACATCGACCTGATCGTCAACCCTGAAGTCCGCGACACTTTCATCAAGCGTTCGGCGATCGTCGCCTTCATGCGTCAGTTTTTCACCACCAAAGGCTGGCTCGAAGTCGAAACTCCTATCCTTCAGCCGATTTACGGCGGTGCCGCAGCACGTCCCTTCACGACGCATCACAACGCGCTCGACATGCAACTCTACCTCCGCATAGCCAACGAGCTCTACCTCAAGCGCCTGATCGTAGGAGGATTCGACGGCGTCTTCGAATTTGCAAAAGACTTCCGCAACGAAGGCATCGACCGCTTCCACAATCCAGAGTTCACCCAGGTCGAACTTTACGTTGCATACAAAGATTACAACTGGATGATGAAACAGGTCGAGGAACTGCTCTACAGAACCTCGATCGCCGTCAACGGCACAGATACCGTAACCTTCCTCGGTAGCGATATTTCGCTCAAGCCGCCCTTCCGCCGAATCACCATCGCCGATTCCATCCGTGAATACTGCGGCGTGGACATCGGAGGCAAGAACGAGCAGGAACTCCGTCTCACAGCAAAGGATCTCGGACTCGAACTCGACTCCAAAATCGGCGCAGGCAAAATCATCGACGAAATCTTCGGAGAATTCGTCGAACCCAAACTCATCCAGCCGACCTTCATCACCGACTACCCGACCGAAATGTCACCGCTGGCGAAGGAACACAGATCGAAACCCGGAATCGTGGAACGGTTCGAGCTGATCGCAGGCGGCAAGGAGCTTTGCAACTCCTTCTCGGAGCTGAACGACCCGGTCGTCCAGCGCGAAAGGCTCGAATCGCAGGCGAAACTGCGGCAGCGCGGCGACGATGAAGCAATGATCGTGGACGAAGACTTCCTAAGAGCGCTCGAATACGGCATGCCGCCCTGCGCCGGCCTCGGCATCGGCATCGACCGCATGGTGATGCTGCTCTGCGGCCAGGAGTCGATCCGCGACGTCATTTTCTTCCCGCACCTGAAACCGGAATAACAATAATCGGATTACTCAGCGGAATTAGCCATATTTTCAGAAGGGGATATCGATCATCTGCCTATTGTTGATCGATGCGACATAACAGAGGTTCCTTTCACCATTGAACAGGCCCTTATGGATCCGCTCCGGACAAGATTCCAACGGCTTTCCCTGCTCGAACTCGTCGGGCAGGGGGAAAACGAGCAAACCGAATTCAAAAGGCTCGTTCACTCGCCATCAAAAATAGCAAAACCCATTACGGCTTTCGCAAACAGCCGGGGCGGCATCATCCTTATCGGGGTTGACGATGACAAACGGATTGTGGGCATACACAGCGAAAAGGAAACCCTTGAAATCCTGGATGAAGCCATCCGATTCCACATCGATCCGGAACCGGAAATCGACTTCTACGTAGAAGAGTTCAAACGGAGGCTCGTACTGATAGTGCTCATTCCGGAAAGCCCCGATAAACCGCACTACCATCTTGAACACACGACCAATGCCCCGGCAAGGAAAAACGTCATGGAAAAACGGGTCTACACCAGAGAAGGCAGCCGCAACAAAGCGCTATGCGACGACAGGATATCCCTTATGCTTTCCAACAGGAAACCCATTACCATATCGTTCGGCACAAGGGAAAAGAAACTGTTCGGCTATCTTCAGGAGTACCGCAAAATTACCGCAGAAGATTATGGAACGATGGCCGGCATACCGCTTGAAAGCGCACGGGGAACGCTTGTGGCACTCGTACGCTCAGGCGCCCTTCTGCTGAAAACCGAAGGCAGACGAACCTGGTACACCCTGCCCGACTAAGCGACTCCGTAATAATCCCTGTACCATGCCACGAACCGGCGGACACCCGACTCGACAGGGGTTTCAGGTTTGTAGTGCACATCCTGCATAAGCTGATCGACATCGGCATAGGTGTCGGGAACATCGCCAGGCTGCATCGGCAGAAACTCCTTCTCGGCAATTTTCCCAAGCTCGCGCTCCAATGCGCCGATGTAATCCATCAGATTCACAGGCTTGCTGTTACCAATATTATAAACCCTCCACGGCGCCTTGCTTGATCCCGGATCGGGATTAAAGCCAGACCATTCGGGATTGCTTTCGGCAGTATGATCGAGCGTACGGATAACTCCTTCGGTGATATCGTCTATATAGGTAAAATCGCGTCGATGGTTTCCGTAATTGAAAATCTTGATCGGCCTGCCGTTGATAATGGCATCTGTAAAAAGAAAAAGCGCCATATCTGGTCTGCCCCACGGGCCGTAAACTGTAAAAAAACGCAATCCGGTCGTGGGCATGCCATACAGATGACTGTAAGTATGCGCCATAAGTTCGTTTGCCTTTTTACTTGCCGCATACAGCGAAAGAGGATGATCGACATTATCGTGGACTGAAAAGGGCATCGTTTCGTTCGCACCGTAAACCGAACTCGATGAAGCATAGACAAGATGGGCGACCCCGTTATGGCGACAACCCTCAAGGATGTTCAGAAACCCCTGAATATTACTGTCAATATAAGAGTAAGGATTGATGAGCGAATAACGTACACCGGCCTGAGCGGCAAGATTAACCACCTTGTCGAATTTACCGAAACGGAACAGCTCCTCCATAGCCTGACGATCAGCAAGATCGGCTTTCACAAAACGAAAATCATCATAGGGCTTCAGCCGTTCAAGGCGGGCATCCTTCAGGCTTGCATCATAATAATCGTTCAAATTATCAAGTCCTGTCACGCACTCTCCTCTTTCAAGAAGCCGTTGACAGACATGAAAACCAATAAAACCCGCCGCACCGGTAACAAGGATATTCATGAATACACTGATAGAATAATTAAAAAAAGAAGGCTGTGTATAAAAAAACGATTAACCATTATGAGAGCCGAATCCTGAGTATGCGTCATAATCAGTTTTCTGCCGGCTTCAGCTCGGCAGTATGAAGGGGAACAAGAAGTTCAGGAAAAATACTGACCTCAATCCCCTGCATGATCCGATCGAAATACACCACGAGCCTTGACTCGCGACCGGTTTTCACAACAACGCCTTCAAGGTCTTTGAACGGCCCCGCAGTCACCTTGACTTTCTGTCCCGGAGGAAGCATATTGACCGCCCCCTTTACGGCATCAGGCTCCCTGACAAGCTTTCGGATCCAGTCGATATCCCTGTCGCTGATAACGGAAGGAGTCCGTCCAATCCCGATAAACTTCACCACGCCGTCGGTATCGAGTACCTTGACATGTTCCGACTTCATATCGATCCTTACGAAAACATAACCCCTGAAAAGCGGCTCGCTGACCTTCTTTTTCCGGTCGCTCCACTGCCGCCAGGTTTCAAGCAGGGGAAGAAAGCTTTCTATTGAATTCTCTATAAAAACCCGATTAACCTTTTTCTCATATCTGGAACGCACGTAGACCGCATACCAGTATGCATTTCTTTCGTTTTCCGTCATGAACACCACACAATTGTTGATTACGATTCACCAACGTGTATAGTACGCTGTAAGAACTACTTTTCAAAACGAAGTTGCATCTGAAACAACGCTCAACTGATTCCCCTCCATCTACGGCTGCTGACAGCTCATAATACAGCACAAGCTATATAAGGTATATCATTCTTCACGACACGTATGCTTGATTTCATGCATAAGTGTCGTGCATTTTTTACAGTAATTTATCATAACGATTACCCTCGCCTGCCATACAAGCAATCATCTTCAGCTTATTAATTTTTCTAACGGAGAACGAGGGTACTCCGGAAAACAGTGCGGCTGACGAATCCTGCCGGATCGACAAGGAAAAATACCACAACCGCGACTTCCGATGAGCCATAGACGATTATGACAATGCCGCAAAACTCTCGTCTCGCACTGCGATAATTGGTCTGCTGCCGTGCTGTGCGGCAAAAAAAACAAGATCAACGACCGCGAAGGAGCAATTGCTGACACCCGCACAGGCGCCCGTCTCGGCGACAAGAATACCCAACGCATCCTGCGCATGCTCGACTACGATCAGTATAAGATCTTTTTTATCCCGCAGAAACTCCTTAGATTGCCGGTTTTAATCGCAATCCTGAACGGGCACCAAAAACATCAATGCCATTGCAATTCAGTCTCATCGCTACAGATACGCATTCAGCTGCACGATGCGGCGTATTGCATACTGATCACGGCTCCATACCTACGCCAATCTTCATGCCGGTCGGCACGAGAGCCAGCATAAAATCAGTTCCGACAAATCTCCTCAAAGGGCTTGACGTCCACATCATTCTCGCCAATACCTACCACCTCTATCTGAAACCGGGCAATGACATCGTCGGAAAAGCCGGAGGGGTACACCGGTTCATGAACTGGGACGGACCGCTGCTCACCGACAGCGGCGGATACCAGGTTTACTCGCTCTCGGACCTGCGCAAAATCACCGAAGAAGGGGTCACCTTCAAGTCGCACCTCGACGGTTCGAAACTGCAGTTTACGCCGGAAAACGTAGTGGAAACGCAACGCATCATCGGCAGCGACATCATGATGCCGCTTGACGAATGCCCGCCATCGACCGCAGAACGAAGCTATGTGGAAAAATCCGGAGAGCTCACCATAAGATGGGCCGAACGAGCGAGAAAACACTTTACGAAAATCTCTCCGCTCTACGGGCACAAACAATACCAGTTCGGCATCACGCAGGGCGGCGTATATGAGGATTTACGCGCAATCTCATCCAGGGCGCTCGTGGATCTCGACTTCGACGGCTATGCCGTTGGCGGTATGGCGGTCGGAGAACCGGCTGAAACCATGTACCGGATACTGGAACTCTCCCACACTCTCCTTCCGGAACACAAGCCGCGGTACCTCATGGGCGTCGGCACTCCGGAAAACATCCTCAACGCCATCGAACGCGGCATCGACATGTTCGACTGCGTGATACCCACGCGCGAAGGACGCAACGGAAGAGTCTACACCCGCTACGGCACCATGAACCTCCGCTCGGCGAAGTTCGCCGAAGACTTCAGGCCGATCGACGAAGGATTCGATAACGAGGTTTGCCGCAGTTACTCCCGCGCCTACATCCGACATTTGCTGAACGTCGGAGAAATTTTCGGTCTCACGCTCTGCACCATGCAGAACATCTCATTCTTCATGTGGCTCACGGCCACCGCCAGGAAAGAAATACAGCGCGGCACATTCACCTCCTGGAAAGAACAATTTCTCCGGGAATTCAACAGCAAACCCGACCGATAACCATGCGCAACATCTTTCTGCTGAGCCTCGGCTGCTCGAAAAACACCGTCGATTCCGAACGGCTCATGGCCCAGGCTGCCGCAAGCGGCATAACCTTTACCGAGGCAGCCGACGACGCAGACATCATCCTCATCAACACCTGCGGCTTCATTCAGGACGCAAAAGAAGAGTCCATAGCAGAAACCCTTGCGGCCATTCGAAAAAAAAAGGAACACTTAGTGCAACGGGTATACGTTATGGGCTGCCTTCCTGAACTCTACCGAAAAGAATTGGAGGAAGAGATCCCCGAGGTTGACGGATTCTTCGGAACCCGCGAACTGCCCGACGTACTTTCCGCTATCGGAGCCCGTTACCGCGAAGAACTTTTCGACAACCGCATCCTGCTGACTCCTCCTCACTACACATTCCTGAAAATCGCCGAAGGGTGCGACCGGCAATGCTCTTTCTGTTCTATCCCGAAAATCCGGGGACGCTACCTGAGCCAGCCGCAGGAACAGCTGCTGCGAGAAGCCGCACTCCTCAGACATTCAGGCGTAAAGGAGCTGAACCTCATCGCGCAGGACATCAGCGTCTACGGCTGCGACATCGAAGGCAAACAGCTCCTTAACGACCTTGTGCTTCACCTCTCCGACATGGCGTTCGACCGCATCCGTCTGCTCTACGCCTACCCGCAACACTTTCCGATTGAGGTGATCGACACCATGCGAGAGCGTGAAAACCTCTGCAACTACCTCGACATACCTCTGCAGCACTGCAACGACCGCATCCTGCGCTCGATGAACCGGGGCATCGACAAAGCCGGAACCATCCGACTGCTCGAAGAGATTCGTCAACGTAACCCCGATATCCGGCTCCGCACCACCATGATCGTCGGCTACCCCGGCGAAACCGCGAAGGAATTCGAAGAACTGCTGCGATTCGTCGAAGAGATCCGCTTCGATCGACTCGGCTGCTTCCCCTACTGCCACGAGGAATACACTCCCGCATGGAAGCTCGAAGACAATGTAAGCGGAGAAGAAAAACAGAATCGCGTAGCAGAACTCATGGAATTGCAGGAAGAAATATCGCAGCAGAAAAATCGGGAATTCGAAGACCGGGAGATCGTAGTGCTCGTCGATCAGGTTGAACAGAACATGGCATTCGGCCGCACCGAGTACGACGCTCCGGAAGTGGACAACGAGTGCGTCATCGAAACCGGCGGATTCGACGTTCGACCCGGCACATTCTGCCGCGCGATGATCACCGACTCGACGCCCTACGATCTTGAAGGAAAGGTAACCGGCATCGGCTAACACCCATTGCTGCCCAACCCCCTCGGCCGAACGCCAGTCACTTGACAGGAAACCGCCCGGATTTCGCGACCGGCTTCCTGATCGGAGCGATCCTGACTGAAAAGCGACATGCAAAGACGCCTCTGGTCCGGGCGACAAAACCACAGGGAGTGCAACTTCATCACGAACGAAAACCTGACAAAGCCGATCGTTCTCGGGGACTCCTCGTCTTTTTTTTGTAGCTTATGATAAAAAAACCGACTTACTGCAATCGTCCGCCTTTCCGTCGGAATCACAAAAAAACACAATATCCCTAAAAGGTATCACCGAAAACAATCCGTGACATAAAGGGTTCGACGAGATGAACGGCAAACGAAACAACAGACTGCTTCTCGGCATTCTCGCCGGAATCGTAACCGGCGGATTGGCAGGAGGACTCTATCCGGAAGCAGGCCTGTCGGTAAAATTCGCAGGAGATCTCTTCATCAGGTTCCTCATGATGATCGTCATGCCGCTTATCATTGCAGCGATGATAAGCGGTATAGCAAAACTCGGAGACATACGGAATCTCGGATCGCTCGGCACCCGCACCCTGGTATACTACATCGCCACTACCTCGCTTTCCGTACTGACCGGCATTGCGCTGGTGCTTCTTGTCCAGCCGGGCAAAACCGGTCTGCAGAGCTCCAGGAATAGCATTACGCAACCGGAGGCCATCTATCGCATCGAAGGAAACGGCATAAAGCTGGAACGAGGCGCTCTGCCCGAAGGGGATCCTTCGACATTCAGCCTGCACCTTCTCGATCGGAACATCTCAGCGACAATAACTGCCGCAGAGCATACCGACCGGAGCATCACACTGCATACCTCCGGTTGGAAACAGCGGAATGACACCGTAAGCATAAGATCCGGAACCGGTAAAGGCGTAAGGTTTGACCCTCTTGCAGAACAGCGGTTCGCGAAGGAACAGCGTTCCATCAGCGAAATTCTCAAGGAAATGCTCCTCGGCCTCGTACCATCGAACATTTTCAAGGCTATGGCTGAAAACGATATTCTGCCGGTCATCACCTTTTCGCTTCTGCTCGGAGTCGCGCTATCAATGTCCGGTGAAGCCGGAAAATCTGCCCTCAGCTTTTTCAACGGGCTGAACGAAGCCATGATGAAAATCATCCATCTGGCAATGTACGCATCCCCTATCGGCATAGGTGCGCTCGTTGCAGGAAGACTCGGCGAAGCCGGAGGGTTCAACGGTTTCTGGCCGGAACTGCAGAGCCTCGGAAGCTATGCGCTCACGGTCATCGGCGGGTTAGCCATCCACAGCCTCGTCACCATTCCGTTGATTCTGAAACTGTTCGGAAAAACATCGCCTCGAACCTTTGCCCTCAACACAGCGCCCGCTCTGCTTGCGGCTTTTTCTACAGCATCGAGTTCTGCAACGCTGCCGCTTACCATCGAGTGCGCCGAAGAAAAAAACGGCATTTCGCCCCGCACTGCAGGCTTCGTACTTCCGCTCGGCGCCACAGTCAATATGGACGGCACCGCGCTTTATGAAGCCGTAGCGGTTATCTTTATCGCACAGATGAACGGGATAACGCTCGGTCTGCCGGAACTGTTTATCATCTTTCTAACAGCAACTCTCGCAGCGATCGGTGCGGCGGGCATTCCCGAAGCCGGACTGGTCACCATGGTTATTGTGCTCCGCGCGGTTAACCTTCCGATCGAAGGCATTGCGCTGATACTCTCCATCGACTGGTTCCTCGATCGATGCAGAACCGCAGTAAACGTCTGGGGAGACAGCGCGGGAGCCAAAATCATCGATGTCAAAAGCCCTGCCAGCTGATTCGTCAACCAATCGACCTGTCGAGAAAATCGACCATCGGCTTCCCAGTCTGAAACAGTGCCGCAAGCTCGCCGAAAAATTCCGGCGTATTCACCTCGGAGTCGCTGAGCAGCCTTCGGGTATAGTAGCTCTTATACTTGAGATACTCGACAGCCGGACTAGCGCCATCATACCCTTTCGGGGACCGCTTGAGCATCCCCGAAGGCAGTACCCCTTCGTGAAAAGCGCTGCAAAACGCTTCGGACGAAACAATCGAGCGCCACTCAAAATAATGCTCGTCAATCTCACTCCTCAACCGGTCCAGAACAGCCGGCTCGGGCATATAGACGCCGCCCCCAGCGAAAGAACCCCCTTCCGGGCCAATATGCAGATAGTAGCCTCCAGACGGACTCTTTCGTCCGCTGCGGTTAATGAACACAAAAAAAACCAGTCTTGCAGGGCGACTTGTCGCGAGAGAAGCGCACATCTCGGCAGATACGCATAATACAGTTTTTCGGATCGAGAGCGGATTCGCCTATAGAAGAAACCACGCTCAGCAGCTCTGCCGTAAACCCGATCACCTCACCATAGGCATGGTGGTATTCGTGTTTGTGATCCTCAAACCACTCGCGAGTGTTATTAGCCTTAAGTGCCCGGATAAATGAAACCGTTGA
The DNA here is from genome assembly GCA_016927285.1 of Chlorobiaceae bacterium. Taxonomy (GTDB): domain Bacteria; phylum Bacteroidota; class Chlorobiia; order Chlorobiales; family Chlorobiaceae; genus Chlorobium. Next base: position 33,205 of record JAFGMZ010000096.1, on the reverse strand, counting down.
ACCGGTTATCATGCCAGCTGCAATAATAAAATCACTGTTTCCTGAAACCTCTTTTCGAACGCGCCCGACGAATTCGTTTCATACCCCCCTCTCATCTGTGAACGATAACCAGAGCCGATCCGGCGGTCGAACAAACCTCGCGAACTCCAGAAAGCAAAAGCGCTGCACAGCTCCAGGCGCCTTTCGGCATAGTCAACCAATCATGCAACCAATCGAACAACTCCCACCACTCGTGCTTCATTCCTGTAACCGCAGCCACTGAAGCAATACCAAAGAGCAGCAGAAGAAGCAGGGAAACCATCGCAATATTTTTCAAAATACGCGGAACGCTCCTCCTCGAAAGCAGAAGATCACGCAGCCAAAGAAGCGTCAGGTGCAGCGCTCCGGTTATTGCCGCAATCAATAACGCAAGGCGCTGAACGGCTTCGTTCAAGAACAGATAACCGACAACAAGCAGCAGCACTTCAAACAGATAAAGCAGTTTGATCCAGTGTTCAAGCAACAGACTTGCAAGGGTACGCGGCACCGCGGCTTCGACAAACCACCAAAAAAACGTGGCTATTCGCGTCAGAAACGCGAGATAACGTTTACCTGCGACACCATACTGGTCAGCGATGCCTGACAAAATTTTTCCTGTCACCGTCGTGGCCCTCGCAGCATTTTTCAGGGCGCTTTCCGGTTCGAGTCTTTTATTGGCCGAAAATATTGCGAGATAATGATCGCGAAGAGCGCGTTCATCCAGATCTCCTGGAAATCCCGAAGACTCTTCGCCCCGCGAGTCCACTTGCCCGGCATATTTCCTGAGAGTTCCAATAAACCGGGAAACCTTGTCAGGTTCAGGTTTCCCGCTGTCCGGTCGCATGAAAGCCTCGACAAGCAGGTCTTTTGCCTCTTTGCGACCCATCTCCTGAACGGTATCGAGCACAATCCCGGCATGAGCTTCGCCGATAAACGTTTCGGCCTCCTCCCGGTCAGGCATCAGTGCCGCAATAATGCGCTCGGCCCCGTCAAGCTGACCCCACATGATGTCATTCCTGCGCCACCGTTCCTCCATGAATGCTCCGAAACTGCCAAACGCCGTTCCGGCAAGCTTCCGCATCCTGCAAGCTCTTTCATCGAAAAGAAAAGTCGCGTCTTCCGGGCTGATACGCGAAACATCGATACGACCCACATCTCCTATCCCGGTACCATAGAGAATGGGAAAAAGCACCATATCGTAATCGCTGTAGTTTCTATAGTAGATCCCCGTAATCAAACGGGCCGACACTTGTCCGAAGTTACCGGTACCGCCATCCTCATTAACACGCAGAACATTCCGGCAGACATCGTCGCTCTTTTCGATCGCAATGCTCATCGGAACTTCAACAGCATCGCCGATAGCATCGAAAAGACTCAGAATGGCCGGGGTACGATCAAGAAAATTCCGGGCTCTGGCTTCGCTATCCTGTTCTTCTGTAACGCCTCGCGAATCAGGACTTTCCGAATTTCCGAATCCCGATTTTCCATACCGGTTGTTATCGAGGAAATAATCGATAACATGTCTGAATGAGTTTTCAGGATCCCCTGAAGTACCAATGGCACAGTTCGCTCCGGCAACGTCCCTTCGTAAAGACTTTGTTCCCACGGCAAGAATTTCAGGACTGGAAGCGAGTTCCTTAACCAGTCGCTCAACCAGCTCATGGATCGGCTTCACCTGCGAAGGCTCTTCCGCTACGTCAGTTCCGCTTCTGAACCGCGACCGAAGCCTTCGCCCGACATCCATCAGCATAACCTGCATACGCATCACCGTCTGCCTGATCAAAAGAAGCTCCTCCCTGAAAGGCTTCATCCATAAACGCTTTTCTTCCGCTGCCGGAGGATCGTCCCAGGCTTCTGCATCAAGAGCCAACGCATCATCATCCATCAGATAAAGACGATCAATCTGACGGTTAAGAAACTGAAGCCTTCTGAGCGGAAACGTCAGATCGAAAGCGTGCAGAAACGCATTCATGGTTTTCGGCGGCTCTTCGGAAGAGATCCCGTTGCCGCGATATTCCACGAACATCTTCTCCCGCCAGGCATTGAGCAGATTTCTGAAAACAAAAACAGTATCGGAATTTTCATCAAAGCCCCCGACCCTGGCAAGAAGCCTGCCGAAATCATCGGTTACGGCTTCGATTTCAAGCCTGTGATAAGCCACATATCCAGGACCTTTGCGCAGGGTCATATCAGCAAGATCAAGCATGGCCCACTCCCGATCATTCAAACGAGGCTTTGCCCACAGCGGTTCGATTTCGGTAAAAACACTCCCGACACTTTTCTCTTTTCGGGCCTTCCAATTACCGTACACCGCTATATAGTGCGGATCCCACATTGCTTTGTTCTTGTCGCGATCCAGATTTCGTATAATGCGTTCGATCCTTCCTGTCAATCGGTTTCGTTCGATGATCTTTTCAAGATCCTCGCGAATGGTTTCGTACCGGGGCAATTTCAGCAGAGCATCGATCGTGTTTTCAAAGGCGTTGGGGCGGTCCTCTTTTTCGGGGGCTGATTCAGGATGTTCCGGCGTCGGCTCGATATAGAGAAGTTTCCGTTGAACCGGATAATCTGAATGTCTGGCTGAAATAGTTTCAATCGCGTAGGAGAAGGGCTTATTGTCGAGATAGCCCCCATCGCCGAAACTTCGGGACCGATATCCTACCGTTCCTGACGGGGATTTTTCGGGATAATTCTTGAAAAACCGCTTCCACCGCGTTCCATCTGAAAAATACTCCTCCTTATAGCGCTTTTTTCTGAGCACTTCATCGATATCACTCAGCATTACCGGCTCAAAGGCAAAGGGAAACGAAGATGTCGAACGGGCAGCAAACGCAAGCATGGGGTTATTGTCCGTCACAAAATCATTCCATGATGTACTGCCGGATCGGGAACAGGAAAAGCGGAAAACGGTCTGATGCTTTCGCTCGTAAACCGTAGAATCGGCAAGTTTCACCGGAAGTGTCAGGCCAAGAATATCTGTTGCCGTCACAAAAAGATCAAGTTCGTCTACATAGGGTTTTCCGGTTGAATCATCAGTCTTCTTCTGCTCCATTTTCTCAAAAGCCTCCAGAAGCTTCAGATACATTCTCTGGCTGTTAAAAAGCGATCCGGGTTCTTTCCTGAGCTTCAATCCGGTTTTTTTCGTCGAATTTTTATCGTTGATCAGCAGACTCGCATCGCCCTCGGCGATCCAGAGATTCTTGAGCTCATCGATTTTCAGACCCATCGCAAGAGCCTTTGCAAGAAAAATACCATTGATGCCTCCCGCCGAGGTACCAGAAATCACGTCGATGGTAAATTTTTTCTCAAGCGGCGCATTGCTCTCCAGAAGCTCCTGTTCATTCTTCGAACCGGCAAGACGATAGGCGATTTTCCGGTAGACCGCTTCCACGCGATCGAGTTCACGATACGGCACAAGCGGACTGTTATCCTGCCCCTGGGTTGCGGTCGCCCTGACCATGCGCAGCAGCTCCTGGGCAATTCCGTTCATGTATATGGCAAGAGAAACGCCGCCGTACATCACTACGGCAAAGCGGATTTCCGATTTTGAACTGAATGAGGCAGCCATTGCAGACATGGTTTTCTGGTGAAAAAGTCGTGCATAAAGGCTGAAGCAAACCACCTGCGGGAACCATCCCTGCAGGAAAAAAAGTCCTTCAGAAACGATCAGTAATCAAAAGATAAAAAGTCTCAGCACAGTTCGCAACTCTCCTTGCTGACTCTCCTGACCGGTTACGACGGACCAGTCCGGGCACCGCAACAAAAAAACTGCCGAAAAACGTTGGCATCACCGCTATCCATGCGGCACGCATTGGTGTTTACCGTACAAGGAAAAGATGACAAAGTCGATCAGTAGCCCGAGCCGGTTTTCAGCAGGCAGGGAAAACATAAATTTTTAAGCTGGTAAGGATAGATCAGCAATCAGGAAGGAAAATGGAACATTGACGCATTAATCCATGTTACGTCATAAAAAGCGCCAAACACAAGCGAGCAACCGACCAAAGCGTATTCGGATAATGCCGCGATCCCGTCAGAAAATCGCAAAATCACGAATAAACACAACAATCTTTACCGGAAATGCATGCATCCGGAGCCATAAGGCCTCGGATGCATGCAACCATTTTCAGTCCTGAACTGACGCTCTTCAGACGCCGCAACCCCCGAAATGCGGATTTCAGAAACTGACTGCAGATGCTCTCGCTGCCTGCGCTTTCAGCTTTTCCTGCCATGCCGCGCCGGAATGCCTTTCGGCGAGCGCAACGACGATATGCTTCGGTTCGACACCGAGATCAAGATTCCTTCCGAGCCCTTGAACGCACGAAGGACAGTTGGTCAACATCACGCAGCTCTGCGATCCATCCATTGCCTCGCGTATCGCATCGCGTTTGCGATGCAGCATGGCATCGGTGATGTCGGGTCTGGAGAGAGCAAGAGTGCCCGCTTCAGAGCAGCAGTGCGGTACGGATTCGATACTGCCGAACCCTCCAATCTTTCTGAGGGTATCGACAGCCTTTCCGCCGAGCGAGTCGTGACATGGAGCATGATAAAGACAATGACCCTCTCCCTCCATCCTGAGTCCCCTTTCAACCAGAAAAGCCGCAGCATCCATGATGCGTCCGCCAAACAGCTTGCCTGTTTCGATAGCATCAAGTCCTTCAAGACATGTGCCGCAGGTCACTACGCAAGCATCGAAATCGAGATACGAAAACATCTCGCGAATCTGACTGAACAACACCGTATTACGCAGAACAATACTTGAGTACTGATCGCTCTTGGCATTCACATGTGCAGGAAAACCGCAGCAAAGAAATGGGGGCGGCAAAATCACGCGAGTACCGGTCTCGAGCAGAACATGCAGCGCCGCCATGGAAATAGTGGAATTCAGACGCTCGGAACCGCAGCCGGGAAAATAGAAAACGGTACCGGCGATCTCCCCTGATGGCTCGAAGACCAGAACCTGATCCTGACCGCACTCCGGAAGGATATCACGCAAGGTCTGCTCCGGCACAGGAGGCACCGATGAACGCAAAAGCCTGAGCGGATAAAATGCCGAAGGATCATTCTCATGCTGCAACGGGGCCGTCAAACGACTGCCGGCACGCTGAGCCGCACCACCGAAACGCAGCACGGTATTTCGAAAAACCTTATTAAAAAAAGGCGAACGGCTGTCAAGATAATGCAGGGTCATTTCCGTAACCGGAGATGAGTGCCTGAACCCTCTTGCAGCAAGAAGTTCGCGCTCCAGAACAGAAACCTCTCCGGTATCGATATCGACGGGGCAGGGTTTCAGACACTTATGACAGATAGTGCAGTGATCGGCGACTTCGTCGAGCCACTGAAGCAGTTCAAAATCGGTCGAACGTTCACGCTGGGCATCGAAAAGCAACGCTTCGATAAGCGAGCCTATGGCAAGGTTCTTGTTGCGCGGATGGTAAAACATACCTCTGGCCGGATAATAAACGCAGCAGTCGGTTTTGCACTTGCCGCAACGGATGCAGGTATCGACCTTTTTCGAGAGCTCCTCTATCTTCGCCCTCTTCAGAATATGCGCTTCAAGTTCCAGCAGATTGAAAGAGGGCGTAAAAATATGGCCAAGCACCTCGAAATCATCGAGTTTTCCCGGGTTCATGATCCCCTGGGGATCGACTCTCTTCCGATAACGGGAAAGTTCCTCTACAATTGAAGCATCGAGATACTTCAATTTGGTTACGCCGATGCCATGCTCGCCGGAAACTACGCCGCCCAATGAAACAACCTTATCCATCACCTGATCGACAACCTTGTCAGCTCGCTCGAGCATGATCCGGTCGTTCGACAGCACCGGAATATTTACATGCACGTTGCCATCGCCGGCATGCATGTGGGTAGCAATGGCAATTCGACTGTTGCGAACGTACTGGTTGGCCTTCTCGACAGCTCCGAGAATTTTCGGATAGCCCTGAAGAAGTTCGGCAAGCTCGCCGGCAAGCTCGTGCAGAATCTCCAGGGAACGCAGTCCATCATCAGACGCAACACGCACTTTTTCGCGAAACTCCTTGCAGAGTCCGAGGCCTGCAGGCACCTTGGAAGCAAACTGGCCGCCATCCTCGTTCACTATTGCAGTAGCAAGGATCGATTCAGCCTTTTCGATAAACCGAAGCTGCGAATACCTTTCCTCGACGGTATTGAGATGGTCGATAAAACGCGCAAACTCGGCAAGCGCTTCAAGCGGAATGACGATATCCTCGTTCAGCTTGAATGCGTTGGTCCTGCGTGCGATAGCGCTCAGTTTCTTTCGATCAGCCCAGAACCGCACCGATTCGGCATCGTCACGGGCCACGAACAACAGCGTGTTCGGATAGCGCTCCAGAAGCGCTTCAACCCGCTCGACGCCGCGCATAACCTCGTCCTCGGTACGCGCAGCAATGTCGATCAGCAATACTGCCTTCGGCGTCTGCGGTCGCGGCGCCTTGACCTTGTAGTCGATAGCCCTCACATACTCGTCGTCAAAATGTTCGAGAGCGAGCAATGCCTCCTCATCGTTGAACGGCAGCGGAAATATACGCGAAAGCTCCACGATCACCCTGCTGGCCTCGTCCATATCCTGCCCGAAAAACTCCAGGCAGAGTGTTTTTTTTTCGGGATATTTGGGATACAGAACGAACACCGCCGAGGTAATGACGCCGTCTGTACCCTCTTTCTGCAGGCCGGGAACACCGCCAAGCGCCTTGTTGGTGATATCCTTCCAGAGTCCTTTCTTACGGATATCGGTACCGAGAAGTTCGATACGATCGATCCGTCTGCCCGATTCGTCAGTCACCTCGAATGCAACGGAATCCTCATGGAGTATTTTGCGAAGCTGGTGATCTGTACGCCTGACCGTCCATCGTTCTCCGGAAGGCATCGCCATGCGCCACTCCAGCAGATTGTCGATGCAGGTCCCCCAGCGTACCGCCATTTTGCCGCCGGCATTTTCCGCTATATTGCCTCCGATCGTACATGACCACTCGCTCGTAGGATCCGTAGCAAAAACCAGCCCCTGCCCTTCCGCCTCATGCATGGCCCGTTCGGTAACAACTCCCGCCTCGACCTCGATAACCGGCGACTGGCGAACTAAACCGTCGGCAAGACGGAAATCGCGCATCGAGATACCGCGAACCCGGTTGAGTTTTTCCATATTGATAATAACGCAGCGCGATCGGAGCGGTACCGCGCCCCCGGTGAGGCCTGTTCCCGCACCGCGAGGAATGATCTTGAGGCCGATATTAGCGATCGCTGTCACAAGAGGAGCAACCTGGAACTCATCCGAAGGAGTGACGACGGCAACCGGCAGATGCAGCCGCCAATCAGTAGCATCGGTTGCATGGGCGGCAAGGGAAAAAGGATCGAACAAAACGTTTTTCACGCCGACCACAGCCCCGATCTCTCGTTTCAGCCGGCGTCTCAGCTCAGGCGTATTCTCTACAGCAAGACGAAACCGCTCGAGCTGTTCACGCACTGCGGAAACTACGGTAATAACCCTGGTTTCCCCGTTTGCTGAATTCGCTATGATATCGAGATCTTTTGCGGCGCGCTCGAACAGCCGCTGCCGACGATGAGTCGAATCAACCAGCTCCTGAAAGAGATACGGATTACGGCGATGAATAAGAATCTCGCCAATAATGCTCATCAGCAGCCTCGCTGAACGGCCGGTCACACGATGCTCCCGAAGTTCGTCGAGCGTCCTGACTATATCGGGACCAAGCAGGGACGCTATGGCCTGGCGATCATCGGCTGAAGTATAATTGAATGGTATTTCCCTGGGCACGGTATGCGAAACCTTCGCCGTTTCAGGGCCTGTAGTTAACATCATGAGAAATTAAACCTTTTCAAACTTGATCACGTTTATACAAAGCTTCCTGACCGGCAGCTCCATCGAGTTGAAAGTACAAATATTTTCATTTCCAGCTCAAAAAAGCAATCGGAAATATCCCCCCTCCTAAAAGCAAAAAACTATCAGCTACTCAGAGACAACCCCTCAAAAAAAACCGGGCCGAAGAAAACAAAGACTGCAGACCTTCGACCCGCAGTGCAAATATACCATAACTGGTTACAGGCTATCCCTGGCGAAATCCACATACCGTCCATCACCGAAAGCAACAAGATCGACCGGCGCATGCTCGGGCCTTGACTGGTTCAGCCATTGCATGAAAGAACTTTCCTTCCAATCGGCGAATGAACCTTCAAAGGACCCGGCATGGTCATAGAGCCTGATGAACTGCCTGAACAACTCGGTAGTGAAAATGGTTTCTCCCCCATCAGGAGAATAAACGGCATCATCGGGACAGAGATCGCAGCTGAACTGCATATCGGCCGACTCGCAAAACAGATTTTTCTCTGTCAGATAACCGCAATGACTCCCCTTATCGACCATGGTTAAAGCTGCCCAGCTTTTGGCAGAAGAGAGATCGGAAAACTGCGTCACCTTATCTGCTTGAGTTGACCATGAGGGAGGATCGGAGCTTTTGAGAGTAGCGCAGTCGCAGTTGCCGATAACCATAAGCGACGGCATCTGCATACCGGCAAGCGTCTCGCGGTATGGCTTCATGCCGGGCGCAAGCAACGGAACGCGCATATCGACCGGAGAGAGCTGAATCAGGCCTGCGGGTTTCGCCCTGTGTTCGTCGCACCACTCAGACATCGGACAGGAAAACAGCGGCATAAACTCCCGATCGTACATAACGGGATTGAACGGGTGCGATGTGCTTTTTCCGATTTCATGCAGCTTCTCAAAACCAACCGCAGCAGCCTGGGCATGTGCGCCGCCTACGGAGTGGCCGGCAAAAATCACGTTGTTGCTCTTCATGAACCTGGTCTTGCCTGCAAGATCCCGATCAAAAATGAAGCTATTCCTGTTCCGTTCGTCGATTTTATAGAACTCATCGGTTGCCCCGTATTTGATAAGATAGGATGCCGCAGCATAAGCATCCTGCCCTACTCTCGGATTTCCGCCGAAATCCACCCATGGTATCGCTACGGACTGCATATGAGCGGCCGTCACGAACGCCATCGCCCAGTTCCTTTCCACAATAGCGGAACTGTAATTATAGTATGCCGAAGGGTTAATGCCGAAAAGCGGATTATCATCCATAAGCGCGCCGACGATCTTCCTGGGATAAAACAGAAGATCGTTGCCGACAAGAAATCCGTGACTGAACATGACCAAACCGTTAGCTTCACAATTCTTCGGATAAAAAACCTCAATAACCACTTCAATGAACTGAGGTATCCGAATGTCGTACTGTATCCAGGTATGAATGCGGTCAAAACAATAGTTATTGATGCATAAGGGTTTCATAGCGGAAAAATTGAGGGTTGACAAATGATGCTCGAAAACAGCCGGCGATACCCCTGATGGCATCAATGCCAGAGGCCGCCGCCGCATCGACGTCCGCGAAAAGCCGCATTTTCATCTTCAACGTCACAGAACCACCCCGCAACATGACCGAGAGCGCCCGGAGGAAGTCCGGCTTTGACCTCTTCAAGTTCCTGTTCGGTAAACGAATAACCTGCCGATTCGATAAGCTCCCGACGTTTATCGGAAAGCTGACGGACAAGAGAACGGCGAAACCCTTCATCTTCAATAAGTTTCGCAAGAAATTCCTTTGCAGATTCGGTAGACATGGCTGCTTGCTCCTTCCTGTAAAAAGTTGGTAATAAATATTCGTAATCGAAAAGCAATCGCTACCTGCAATATCAGGAAAACAGGGAGTTAATCATAAAGGCTTCCTTTTTTTATTGTCTCGACAAATCAGAATAGAAGGCAGACGGAATCACGAAAGAATCGGAAAATTTCGGTAATCGGGTTATGCGATAAATACAGAAGAGCTTCCATACCCTGCATTTCACAAAAAAACCTGTTCATAATCTCGCTCCTCCGGATATCTCCAGAATCTGGCCGGTTATGAAGGCCGCATCATCCGAGGCGAGAAACAGGGCGGCTTTCGCGACATCCAGAGGCTGAGCAACACGATTAAGAGGATACCGTGAACCGCTCTCCCGAAGCAGAACCTCCCAACGCTCGGATCCAAGCGCCTTTCGGAATGCAGGAACATCGACAAGTGCAGGAGCAAGCGCATTGACGGTTATATTGCTGCTTCCAAGCGTCATGGCAAGAGCGCGGGTGTATGATGCAATTCCTCCCTTCGCGGCTGCATAAGAAAACTGACCCTGCGCACCCCGGTATACCAGTGAACTCATGGTGACGATCCGGCCATACTGCTGAGGTTTCATGAGTCTTGCCGCCTCACGGCAGCAGAGCATGCATGAACGGAGATTGAGCGCAAGGTTGCTGTCGATCGAGCTGCCTGTGATCTCATCAGCCGGAGTGAACGGGTCGAGATCGCCTCCGGCGACTGCAACAAGAATATCGAGCCTGCCATACTGCTCGCGTATCGATGAAAACAGACCGACAATCAGCTCCTCGCTGTTCACATCGACAAAAGCACACATCGCATCGCCACCCTGCTCCCTGATTCTTGCACAAACCGCCTCGCAGCCGTCGGTATCGATATCGGCAAGGATCACGCGAGCGCCTTCTTCGGCAAAACAGAGGGCAGTCGCGCTCCCAATACCCCCCGCAGCTCCCGTAATAAGAGCAATTTTCCCCTTAAGTCTCATTGAATAAAACGTTTGCGTGCGGCACATCCGAAACTTTCACTCGTGACTGGCGAACAGTTTAAATCCCATGAGGCTGGTCATGGATTGCACGGCACAGTTGATCCTTCCGATAAACATATCCAGATCGGTGACTTCATGGCTCTTGTCGGCAGCCGCCTGCTCCATGAACTCTATAAACTGACGATATCGCATATCGCCGATTCTTGACGACCACGATTCATTTGAAATCCGGAAAGCGCAAAGCGGCTCGTCAATCATGTAGAGATCCCCATGCTTGAGCAGCTGTATCCAGAAATCGAGATCGATAGTATACGGCACGATAGCGCTATAACCGCTGGTTCTGGCGATAAGCTCCGCTGGATAAAGCCCGCAAACCGGCTCGCCAATGATGTTCGTACCCATACGGATCATTTTGCGTATCACATCGACTGATCCGATCCTTCCGCCAGAGACAAAATCGACCTTCTTGATAAGCGGCTTGCCCTCGGGATCAATAATGGTTCTCGGGCAACTGACAAGGCTCACCCCCGAATGCTTCGGATAATCAAAAACAGCCACCTGCCGTTCAAGGCACTCGGGAAAAAGAATATCGTCACCGCAAACCAGTTTGACATACCGGCCGCGCACATCGCCTATAGCCCGGTTCCAGTTCTTTTCCGGGCCGAGATTGTGCGGATTTTTATACAGTTTTATCCGGGAATCGGAAAAAGATGCCGCAATATCGAACGATTCATCGTTTGAAAAATCATCATAAATAAGCAGTTCGAAATCAGTGAACGTCTGAGAAAGAATCGAATGTATTGTATCGCCGATAAAACGCGCGTTATTGTACATCGGAATGACAACCGACACGACGGGCCGGTTTCGTAAAAAATCCATTGTAACCTCCTTGGAAACAGATCTCCGGACTTCCGGATGCTATTGGACAAAAAGCGCATCGTGACGCGCCGCCCACTCAGGCGACGCTTTTTTGCCGGAATCGAGCACAGTTGCAGAGGAAACCTTCGCGCCGTTCAAACGGGCAAAGCTGAGGTTCGCGCGCCAAAGATTGGCGCCGGAAAGATCGGCGCCTCCAAGATCAGCCCGTTCGAGAACAGCTTCGCGCAGATCACATCCCGAAAGATCAGCATGTCGCAGATCGGCGCCCGAAAGATCGGCTCTTCTGAAACTTGCGCTCCGGAGATTCGCGCGGGTAAGATCGGCCTCGCTCAGGTTTTTTCCATCGAACCGCGCATGCTGAAAATCAATGGAAATATCCCGGCGACGTTTGCGCAAATCGTTCCAGCCGGACGAACCCGACTTGAGTTTCTTGAACAAGATCTGATCGTAAGCAATATTTTCAGAACCCGACTCCCTCCATATATTTCCGGCTGTACGACCCTTCGCGCGGTGCGGGTTCTCAGCTGCCGCAGATGTCTCCTGCTGACTCGATCCGACCGGCTCTTCGAAGTTGAGAATTGCGCCACTCACATCCCTTGCCTTCACAGCAACCCTGGCCGGTTTCTGAACATCCTCGACAAAAAGAGCTCCATGCGCAGATGCCCATGCCAGGGTGGCGTATTTTCCCGTATCCAGCACGGTCGCAGCAGAAACCCTGATCCCGTTGATTACTGCCCTGCTGAGATCAGCTCTCCAAAGGTAAGCCGCACGAAGATCGGCTCCGGTCAGCGCCGCGCCGACGAGCGACGCTTCCCGGAAGTTGGTTTCCCGAAGATCGGCGCCGGTAAAATCGACATCGGCACAATCGGCTTTTTTCAGGATAGTTCCGTGCAGAGATGCACCTTTCATCGATGCGCCCTCAAGCACGGCACCCTCCATATCGGCACGATCGAGAGATGCGCTTTCAAGAGAGGCTCTTACCAGCACCGAACCGCTCGCTATGGCATCATTGAGATTTGTGCCGCTCAGCACAGCACCCGTAAGATCGGCATTGGTGATATCTGCACCTGAAAGATTCGCGTTACCAAGATCAGCCCCCCGAAGTTTCATCCCTTTAAGCGCAGCGCCTGACAGATCAACCGGCACATCCCTTTTTTCGGTCCTGAAAACGTTCCAGGTTTTTATACCGCTTTTAAGAAGCATCAGCTGTTCGGCATCGAAAGCGCATGCCGGAGCAAATGAAGAATGCAACAATAAAGCCGTTAAAAGCAACGAGCTATTTAAAGGCATCAGGTTATTTAGCATGTCTTTCAAGATCTGTAAGAGTTTCACGATAGAGTTCAGATGAAAGGTTTTTAAGGAGATAAGCTACGCCAAGTCCGAAAACGATACCCGAACTGCCAAGCAAAATATCATTATCAAGAAAAAACGCAAGCATGACGGCCGTAGCCGAAAGCAGCAATACCGTGAGTTGCCGGAACGCTTTCTTCATGGTTTCGGGCGTGAGCAATGCTGTAAGGGCGCTCTCACTTCTGAGCTTTTCAAGAGAAACCGATCGCACTATTGCAGGGACGACGATATAGATCATGCCGATAAAGGAAAATGTAATCCATCCGAGCAGCGCGGCATGCGTATGCGAATGATAAATCCACATCTTGTCGATCCGGATGGGCGGATGCGAGCCAAAAGGGATTCCCTTGATGTAATAGATATTCATGATACCGAATGCGCTCGTTGCAAACAGCAGCGCAAGCCCGGTAAGCAGAAAAGCCAGCGCCGGATGTCGAAAATTTGTTTTGAAAAAATTGTAAAGGTAAAGGGAAAACCCCCCAAGCATGGCCATAACACCGAAAAGCAGGATATGACTGATAAGCATCATGCCGAAATAGTGACCGATCAGAATAACGATGAGAAAGATCAGGACGCCGCCGACGAATATATAAAACCAGAGGCTGAAAAGTGTTTTCATCAATTCTCGTTTCGACGACCGGCGCCACGCATAAGTATAGAGAAAACCCATGACGCTGATGCTAAGCGGAAACGATGAACCCAGAAAATATGCTGACTGGGTCACAAAAAACGGAATGATGCCTGTATCGGGAAAAGCCTCTTTAAGGCCAAGCGTAAACAGGCCAAGATTTGCATTCATAAGAAAGAGCACATCGAAAATGTAATACCGCACCGATACCTCTTTCCATATATTTTTAATGGACAGCGTCGTAAAAATCTCGATCAGCGGACCAGCTACGAGCATCATGAGAAAAAGCCCGGTTGCCGCTTTCAAAAGAGGCAACTCAAAAAGCACGGCAACGGTAATCGATGCGACTGCCCCAAGTACTGAAACGATATATCGCATCTGTTTTTGAGGATTGACAACAAGCTCCGGGTAGATGGCCGCCGTCAGGTACCGGTTGAGCAGCAGAATAGCCAGATTGCCGAAACCGATAAAAAAAATATAGGGATGCAGACGGTGCAGCAGATGGTTTCCGGTAAACGCACCCAACGCGCCAAGAATGGCCGCGGTCGAAATAATGGTTACAGAGACGGCGAAAAAACGCCGGACAACCACATTGAGGCCCCTATCCGATTGAAGGTAATCCATAAAACAACTCAGTTATTTGTCTCGATTTTTTTCAGCTCGAAAATTGCTATAAAAGAAAGAGCGATCAATGACACGTTCAGTGTCAGCGGATTGAACGGCTCGGTAAACAGATACGGCTCGAAAATCAGTACATAGAACAACAGCGACGCGAGCGCGACGATATTGAACCAGAATACCCATAGCCGTCCGGTAAAAAGCAGAATCATGCCGAAAACGATCTCTGCTGCGCCCATCCAGCCAACCGCCATACAGGCCCACTCATAGACCGGGATGACATGACCCAGCAGTTCGAACTCTCCGGAACTCCTGCATACGAGCTTGGGCACAGCCCCCTGATAGATCCAGGAAAACGCGAGAGCTATCCGGCTGATCAAAAGAACCGGATGAGAAGCTGATAAAAAAGTCATACTGACAGTCATAAATGGTAAATACGTACGAATCGCTTTCAGTAAGATAACAGTTCAGAAGAAAAGGAATCGCATCCTGACATCTAAAAAGCGGTTTCCCCGATTTTCGCGCATTCCTTTCAGGATTTCGCCGCATGTCGCCACCGGCTCATCAGTCCTTCGAGCCGCATCCGGAGCCTGTCGAAGCCGACATACACCACCGGAATCACCAGCAACGTAAGAAACATGAAGCTGACAAGCCCGCCGATAAGGGCAACGGCCAGTCCGGATTTCCATTCGGAACCGGAACTTCCCGAAAGAGCAATGGGCATAAGCCCGAAAATCAGGGTAACCGTGGTCATCAGAATAGGACGAAGCCTGTCCCTGCCGGCTTCGATAATAGCCGCATGCAGCTCCAGTCCCTCCTGACGAAACTTCGTAATGAAATCTACCAGCAGAATCGCGTTCTTGCCGACAAGGCCTACCAGCATGATCATACCGAGTATAGTAAAAATGCTGAGAGACTTGCCGAACATGGCAAGCGCGAAAAGCGCGCCGATCACAGCAAGAGGAATTGAAAACATCACCACCATCGGCCAGATATACGAGTCGTACAATGCAACCATAATAAGGTAGACGAATATGATAGCCGCAAAAAATGCCATAAGCAGCGAAGAAAAGGACTCTCCCTGCCGTTTCAGGTCCGATTCGTAAGCAAGAGAAATCCGGGGCGACATGGTACCCTCATTTTTCATGCCTGCAATGATGCGCTCGATATCCTGACCGACGCTGCCGACCGGACGATCGATAACCTGCGCCTTTACCCAGACCGCACTGTTGCGGTCCTTGCGCTGAAGCTGCGTATAGCCCCGATCCTGTTCGAAGGCAACGAACTGTCCAAGGCGCACCAACTCCCCGTAGGGCGTCCTGAAAGCAAGCTGCTCGATCGATCGCGTATTCTGGCGGAAATGCTCGTCGAGCATGACACGAATATCGAATTCGTCATCGCCTTCCCGATATTTGCCAGCATCGTCTCCGGCATATCCCGTGCGCAGCGCAGCGCCTACATCCGCAATGGAAAGTCCGAAGGATGCCATTTTTTCGCGATCGATCCTCGCTCGGAGTTCCGGGCTGCCAACCGAAGAAGTCAGTTTCACATCGGCCGTACCGGCCACCGCTTTAAGCCTGTCGCGAAAAATTTCAGCAGCAAGAAGTACTTCATGTCGAAAAGGACCACTGAAAATCACCATCACGGGCGTCTCGTTGGCCGTACCGAAAATACCGATAGGATTGATACTCGCCTTCAATCCGGGAATATCCTGCAGCATAAGACGCACCTCCTGCATGAAGCTGTCTGTCGAAACCGTACGATCTTCCTTCGAAACCAGCCGGATATTCAACTCCGAAACATTATCGGCGCTTTCGGTAACAAAACCTTCTGTCGAAGCGCCGACATTGGCAAGCACCTTCATGACCTCGGGTCTCGCAGATATCCTGCGCTCGATGTCGCGTGTCATTCGATCGGTCTCGTCGAGCCTGGTTCCCGGCTCATATTCCATCATAACTGAAAATTCGCCTCTGTCGGAAACCTCGATGAACTCGCCGCCGATAAAACCGAAACCGAGCAAACTGAACGAAAGCACCAACAATGCCGTCGAACCGGCAATAACCTTCCTGCCGTTTCGCAGGCTCCAGTCAAGCGTCACGGCATACCTGGCCCTCAGCCGCTGAAAACCGCTCTCGAAACCTGTGGCAAATCGGGAAACGGCATTGACCGGCATCAGACGTTCGACCCTGGAAAAACGCGAAGCAAGCAGCGGGGTAACGGTAAAAGAGACAAAAAGACTGACCATGGTCGAAAACACCATAACAATAGCGAACTCACGAAGTATGTTGCCCACGATGCCGCTGACAAGCGACAACGGAAGAAAAACCACCACATCGACCATCGTGATGGACAGCGCAGTAAACCCGATTTCGTTCCTTCCACGCAATGCCGCAGCCCCGGGCTCCTCTCCCTGTTCGAGATGACGATAGATATTCTCGAGAACGACAATCGAGTCATCGACAAGAATACCTACGACCAGTGAAAGCCCAAGCAGCGTCATGAGATTCAGCGAAAAGCCGAAAAGATACATGCCGATGAACGTGGTGACCAGCGATATTGGAATCGAGAGCATGACAATCAGGGAATTTCGCAAACTGTGCAGAAACAGCAGCATAACCATCGCAACGAGAAAAACTGCTAACAGCAGGTCATGCTGCACTGCCGTAACCGCTTCTACAGTAAAGGTTGAGGCATCCTGAGCGATATCGAACCGCAGATTATCTTCGCGATAAATCGATTCAAGCATTTTCAGCCGCTCGCGAACAAGGCGGCTGACATCTACCGTATTGGCATCGCTCTGCTTCATGATAATGAGGCCAACAGCGCTTGTCCCATTGATACGGGTCAAAGTGGTTATCTCCCTGAACCCGTCACGAACCTCTGCTACATCATGCAGATAAATGGTACCGGTACCCTGCGTTGAACGCAACGCAAGCCGTTTTAACTCCTCAAGAGTGGTAAATTTTCCAGCAAGCCGCACAACGAACTGCCGATCAGCGGCATCGATGGTTCCTGTAGGAACATCAAGATTCGCCCTGCCGATCACGCCAAGCACATCAGTTACCGTCATTCCGTAGAAATGCAGCCTTTCAGGATCGAGATTCACCCTGATCTCCCGCTCCCGGCCTCCGGTCAGATAAACCTGGCCAACCCCTGCGATACTTGAAAGCTGCGGCTTGATATTATCCTTCAGCAGCTGGTAAAATCGGGCATCCGGCAGTGCAGAGATAGCCCCGAGGCGCAATACCGGCACCTCATCGAGCGCGAATTTGCTGATAACTGGCTCTTTGGCATCAGATGGCAGCATGTTACGGATCTCGTTGATCTTGCGCTGGGCATCCTGCAGCGATTTGTCGATATCGGCATCGTTGGAAAACTCGATGGTCACAACCGATACCCCTTCCGACGAGGTCGACGAAACCGTCACGATTTTCTCCAGAGCCGAGACCGCCTCCTCGACAGGCCTGGTTACTGAAGTTTCGACTTCAGAGGGAGATGCTCCGGGATATTGTACGGCAACGGAAACAACGGGAGGCGTCATCTTCGGCAGAAGCTCATACTGCAGCTGCCGGTAACTGAAGAGCCCCAGAATGCCCAGCACTGAAAACAGAACGACGATGATACTTGGCCGCTTGATGGAAAGTTCGGTCAGGGTCATGGAGCGACATCCCTTTTGTTCTGCGGAATGACCCGAACCGATATCCTGTCGCGTAATTCGTTCCGTCCGTTGATGACCACCTGTTCGCCGGCAACCAGGCCATCCGTAATCTCGAGCAGGTCACCGTACTCCCTGCCTGTAGTTACCTTGCGCAAACGAGCGGTCCCATTATCGACAACATAGACCTCGGGACTTTTTATGGTGCCGTCAATCGCTATTCGGGGAATAACCCTTACATGACGAAGTTCTCGCCCTTTCAGGATGACTCGCACGAACATGCCTGCTCGCAAAGGCTCTGTGACCGAGTTTGCCAGCACGGCTTCAGCTTCATAGGTACGAGCGCTCCCGGCCTTGTCGCTGAGCGTCGAAAGCCTGCCCTCCAGCGCAGCTCCGTTACCGGCAAGAACGGTAAGCCGATTCCCCGGCATAATACCCTCAACCTCTTTTTCGGTAAGGAAGAATTTAACTCGCAAACGAGAAAGATCGACAAGACCGGCAACCTTCATCCCCGGCTGCACCATCTCCCCTTCATCGACAAGTTTACGGGCAACAGTTCCGAAAACAGGAGCCTTGATTCTGGTATCACGATATTTTTTGCGAGCTTCGATCATATCGGTTTCCGCCTCTTCGCGCTTCAGGCGAACGGACTCAAACACCGAAACCGAAACGGCGCCTTCTTCGTGAAGCGCATGATATCTACGATAATCGAGCGCAGCTTTCTCGTAAGCGATCTTCGCTTTTTTCAAGGACGAACCCTGCAGCTCGTCATCCACGAGGAACAACACATCCCCTGCGCGCTTCCTGTCGCCCACTTCAGCCGATGCTTTTCTGACCAGCCCCGAAGTTTCCGAATAGACATCTACATCCCTGAACGCTTCGGCCGTACCGGTAACCGAAAGCGAATCGCGTACGTTCACTTCACGGACCGTCACAGCCGTAACCGGAACAAGCTTCTGATAAGCAGATACTGGCCTTACCTGCTCGCCGGACCTCTGAAGCCACCAGAACACTCCGGAAAACAGAACAACCAGCAGAACAGCTATCGTAATTTTCTTCTCTTTCATCCTCTCAGGCTTGATCATACCCATAGCAGCAACTCATAACAAAAAAGGCGGAACAAAAGCTCCGCCTTTTCTCACAAAACAAACAACCGACAAGCGCATCAGCTCGTTTCAGCAGAAATTACTCGCTATCGAGCATGAAATATCTGCGGATGCTTTAACATGATTAAGAATTGAAAGAATACCGGTCAGACTGGTGATATTTTCATCGTTCACCGAAGACCTGATCTTTTCTGTCGCCTTGTCATAGAGATCCTGAATCTCCTTCATCATATCGAGAGTTTCTCTGGCATGTTTCGAATTGCCGCTCACGAAAGCCTCGACGGCTTTCTTGATCATTTCCGCGGTAATATCACCCATCGGCTTCAGACCGTACTCATCCTTGTGCAGATCCTGCGTATTTGCAAACTGCACATGCGCGGTCTTGTCGGCAATGTTGAGAGCAAACTGCGCAATGCGCTCAAGCTCCTGCATAATCATGCCGGCATTTCGCACAACCGCAACCTGCTCCTCGTTAAGACCCTGAAAGGTAGCGTAGGCAAGAGTAAGATACTCTATTTCGAACTTTCCTTTCCGAATATACTCTTCATCGAACTTGAACGCGGACGCGGCAAGCTCTATATTTTTCTTCGTCGAAGCCCGAATGACGAGCATCAGGTTGTTTTCGACATTTGAAGAAAGCTTGGTAAGCTTCTGTTTGAGCGAATCAAGCTGAATATTAACCGCCTCTCTGGGTTTGGTAGAGAGATTGAACTTCACCGGATCGATCTGAATGGTAAATGCTTTCGGAATTTCAGCGGCTTTCGGGGCATCTCCGAAAAACTTGCCAAGAAGACTTGCCATATTAATTAGAACTCCATGCTTGTTTATGAAAACCGGATTTTGAAATGTCTTTTAATTTACTTAATACAGAGGGTTTATTCAAAAAAAAACATCTCTTGTCCGGTTCAGGAGCCCTTCCCGCCGACAGTTCAGTCTTTAAGCGACTGAATAAGCTTTTCATAACCGCTGTCGGTGTGGCGGGCAATTTCCCCTGTCACAAGATAGATAACCTCTCCGGCGATTCTCGTGGCATGATCCGCCATCCTTTCGATATACCTCGAAATGCTGAGCGCTGCGATAAGCTGATCGATATCCGCATCTGAATCCTTCATCTGACGGGCAACTTTTTTAAAAACGGCGCTGTGCATAGCGTCAATCTCTTCGTCCATAGCCACAACGCGGTCTGCAAGGATTCGATCCCTGGTAATGAAAGCCTCGATAGCCTTGAGGGTCATATCGCCGGCATGGTGTCCCATAGTCTCAAAATCGAAAGTATCCAGCATCTCTGGGCCAATCTCGGGCATGCGCTCGATAATATGCACGGCCAGATCGCCAATACGTTCGAGATCGTCGTTGATCTTCATAATGGTGACGATAGTGCGCAGATCGCGTGCAACCGGCTGCTGCAGGGCAAGAAAGGCTAAACAGCGCTCTTCAAGCCTGACCTCGCTCAGATCGATCTCGTCGTCGACAAGCCTGATAGCTCGGGCCCGCTCTTCATCCTGATTTCTGACGGCGGTCAGGGCATCGTAAAAATTCTGCAGAACCTTGTTGGACAGCTCGACAAGCGCCTCTGACAGCTCTCTGATATGTTCATGGACCGGTCTGTCTGACATGGCGGTAAAATGGTTTCGTTAACTGAATCTTCCGGTAATATAATCTTCGGTCATCCGGTCTTTCGGGTTGGTAAACAGCTGTGCGGTCGGCGCATACTCGACAAGCACCCCTTCATAAAAAAACATGGTATAATCCGAGACCCTTGAGGCCTGCTGCATGTTATGGGTAACGATCATAATGGTGTAACTTCCCCTGAGCTCCTGGATGAGATCCTCGATCTTAGCGGTAGCCTTGGGATCAAGCGCTGAAGTCGGCTCGTCAAGTAGAAGGATTTCCGGCTCAACGGCAAGCGTGCGGGCAACGCACAAGCGCTGCTGCTGGCCGCCGCTGAGTCCAAGCGCATTCTTGTCGAGCCGGTCGCTGACTTCATCCCACAAAGCAGCCTTGCGCAGGCTGCGCTCGACGATTTCGGCAAGCTGTTTCCTGTCGTTCATACCGTGCAGTCTGGGACCGTAGGCGATATTGTCGAAAATAGATTTCGGAAACGGATTGGGCTTTTGAAACACCATGCCGATCTTTTTACGCAACAGCACTTCGTCGGTGAATTTACCATAAATATCCTCGCCGTCAAACAGAAGCGCTCCAGTCGTATGGCAGCTCGGAATCAGATCGTTCATCCGATTGATAGCCCTGAGATAGGTGCTCTTTCCACAACCGCTCGGCCCAATGATAGCCGTAACGTACTTTGATAAAACGTCGGCGTTTACTTTTTTGACCGCTTCGAATTCGCCGTAATAGATCGAGAAATCCTTGGCCACGACATGCGGGGTTCCGCCGCCGGCTATTGTTTTCCTTTCGGAGGGAAGGTAAATGTCACGCGACGCGGTCTTCGCCGTATCCTTCTGTGATGTTATCCTGCCGTCTGCTGTCATCTGCATTATCCTCAGCCTTTTAATTTTTTGGAGATACGTGCTCTCAAAAGAATTGCCGAAAGGTTCAGCAGCAGAACGATGCCGACCAGAGCAAGCACCATACCGTACTGCACATGCCGGATTTCCGCCGCCGCCTCGTGTTCGCTGGCAAGATTATAGATATTCCAGGAGAGCGCCGGAGTCGGTGATGAAAAAACATCTGCCAGCCCTATCGCCGATCCCACGCTCACCGCTGCGGTAAAAATGATCGGCGCCGTTTCTCCTGCTGCCCTGCCAAGACTTATCACGCCGCCGGTTATAATACCAGGGAGCGCTGCAGGCAGAATAACGGTCATGATGGTGTTCCATTTTGTGGAACCAAGACTGAGCGAAGCCTCTTTGTATGTTCTTGGCACCGAAAGAATAGCCTCTTCAGCTGCGCGAATAATGGTAGGAAGAATCATAATTGCAAGCGTCAGCGAACCGGCAAGAACGCTTTTCGACTCCGACACGCCTAGCGTATTGATGAAAAACGCCAGACCGAAAAGGCCGAACACGATGCTCGGAACTCCGGCAAGCGTACTGTTCGCGCTCCGCAGCATACTCGTAAACAAACCCTCGCGGGCATATTCGGTAAAATACACCGCCGCTATCACCCCAAGCGGAAAAGCGAAAAGCATCGCACCAATGGCAAGGAAAAAAGTTCCCTGAATTTCAGGCCAGATACCGCCAAAAATATGCGAGTCGACCGAACTGTCCGTCAAAAAGCCAAGATAGATTGTAAATTCGGGACGCATAATCTCCTCAAGATGCTTTTCCACATAAGGGAAAATCTTCACGAGTGATGTCCCCTCGAACTCTGCGGCGCGGCTCACATAATACTCCTTTGCCATAGCATCGGGATCGGAATAATCCCATTTAGCCTCGTACAGAAACTCATGCAGCTTCTCCTCGGCCTTCTCCCATCGCGTCTGTCCATATTTGAACCGGGTCAGCATTGCCCCGGTATCTCCAGGCAGCGGCCCCATAAGCGCCGTCAGCGCATTTCTCACCGAACCATATTTCGATCTGAACTCCTGCTGTCGTTCAGACTCCATAGCTTCAAGCTCTGCCTCAAAACCCGCAAGCATGGCATACACCTCTTTACGGTACACTCCGGCTGCTGCATTCTGTTTGGCAAGCTCCGCCTCATCACCTTCTCCGAACTCGTTGTAGAGCATATTGCGATGCTCTATCGTACCGGTAAAAAACACCGCTCCCACGCCGTTGTAAATAATCGGAACAATAACGATCAGGAGCGCGATGCCCATGACCACAATCGAACCGATACCGACCGCAGTAAATGAACGGTTAAGGATTTTTCTTGTTCCAACATTCATGACTGAAGATTCTGATTACAAAAACATCAATTTTTATCCTGAAAACGGCAAGATTACTGGCCAGAAAGAATCTTCCTCTGGCGCACGACGATCCGCTCGCTGACAAGATTGCTGAAGAAGCTGATAACAAGCAAAAGAAGTCCCATAGCAAAAAGCACATGATAACGGGCCGAACCCGTCACCTGATCGGCCTCACCCATGTCGCCGGCGATAGTCGCCGTCAAGGTTCTGACCGCCTCGAGGTAATTGAACCAGGGATCCGGAATGTGCGACGAGTTGCCGGAAGCCATCCAGACAACCATGGTTTCGCCAAGCGCCCTCATCACGCCGAGAATTACGGCCGCGATAATACCGCTGCTGGCTGCTGGCAGAATTGTTTTCACGATCGTCTCGGCACGGGTCGCGCCAAGCGCATAACTCCCTTCGCGAAGGTCGCGCCCCACAGCCTGCAAAGCATCTTCCGATACGCTGACGATAGTCGGCAGCGACATAAAACTAAGGATGATCGAAACGTTCAGCGCATTGGTGCCTGTAAGGATTTCAATACCCTGCAGCACCGATCCGACCCAGTAGAGAAAACCAAGCGCTCCAACGCTGAAAACCGCAAGCAGTACCTTCGACATTCGCTCACGGCTGTTCTGATCCTGAATTTTTGCCGTAATAAGGTCGGCAATGACGATGGCGGCAAGCAGCAGAAACGGCGCAGCCAGAACCCACCAGACCCACATAAGGATCGGGCCTCCATGGGTCTGCAGAAGCGGGGCAAAAATGACCAGCGCAAAAAAACCGAAGGCCACTGAGGGAATAGCGGCCAGCATCTCGATAATCGGCTTGGCATACTGCCTTACTGAAAATGGAAGAATATCGCTGAGGCATATTGCTGCGGCAATCCCCATCGGTACGGAAAGCAGGGTTGAACCCAGCGTCACCATCCCGCTGCCATAAATAATAGCAAGTGCTCCGAACTCTCCCGGCTCGCCTGCGGGGTACCAGTTCGAACTGGTAAAAAACTCGCTAAACCCCCTGAGCTGGAAATACGGTATAGCATCGACTGCGACAAAATAGAAAATAAAAAGCACGACGATTGCAACAAAAGACGCTATAAGAAGCAGCATCGATTCGCCTGCGGTCTTAGCGATTTTCTGGAACTTCCGTTTCCGTGCACTGATTATAAAGGCACCGGAACGTCCGCTCTCTTTTCTGACCTCTTCATTCATAATGATGAAATTTATTCTCGTAACCTGCCGGAACGACCCATGCTCAGGCCTCTTTTACGAACGCCTTAATCTAAGACCCTTTGCTGCAAGAAAAAACCCGATAATGTTACAAGTATGCAACAAATCCGGCGCCACAACAAAAAAAGCCGGCACAACCCTGAGGCATGAACCAGCTTATTACAAGAAAAGGTCTCTATACTTATTTCGATTATTTTACGACAAAACCAAGTTCCGATACGATCCTTTTTCCGTCGACTGTTTTCGGTAGATCTACAAATTTTTTCAGCGTACCTGTCGGCTGTCCTGCGGTATAGAAATACAGAGGTCTCGATACCGGATAACTCCCGCTTTTCACTGTTGCAACTGATGGCAGTACGCCGTTGACCGCAACAGGTTTCACCGAACGATCCACAAAACCGAGACCAAGAAATCCGATAGCCGATCTGGTCGAAGCGACCCTGTTTTTAATTGCGCCGTTGCTGGCCTGAGTTTCGGCGTCTTTGGAAATCTGTGCCGTTTTACCCATAACCAGCTCCTTGAATGCCTCCTGGGTACCGCTGTTCGACTCGCGCTGAATCACCACAATTTTCGCATTCGGTCCGCCGACCTCTTTCCAGTTAGTAAAACGTCCCGTATAAATAGCGGCTATCTGAGCTTTTGTCAGGTTTTTAACCGGATTGCCGGGATGTACTACCATAGCGATACCATCAAGCGCAACAATGTGCTGAACAGGACTGATGCCTTTTGCCTTTGCTGCGGAAAGTTCCCGAGGCTTCATCGCACGCGACAGCGTCGCAATATCGCAGGAACCATTGATAAGCCCTTTCGCGCCGTTTCCGGAACCGGACTCGCTCACCATCACCTTAACGCCATACTTCTTCGTAAAATATGCGGCAAACGACTTGGCAAGCGGCCCTACCGTCGTAGACCCATCGAGCACAATAGTATTGGCGGCCCCAAACGCCGGAGCAGCAACTGCCAGTATAAACATCGCCATCATGAATAGCACACGTTTCATCGTATCGTAAATTGAATGGTTACAAATATATCGACTACCGTTATAAAATATCAAAAAGAGGCCGGATTCCGAAAAAACCAAAAAGCCGCCTGTAAGAATACGGCGGCTTTTTGATAAAAGAACAAAGAAGGAAACAATGAAAACGTTTATTTGTTGACGTAACCGAGCTCGCTGATCATGCGCTGACCTTCAGAGGTATCCTTAAGGTCGATAAACTCCTTGACCACGCCTGTCGGCTGTCCGTTGGTATACATAAAGAGCGGACGAGAAATAGGATAGGTACCATCCTTTACGGTTTCAACAGAAGGTTTCACACCATCGATACTCAGCGCTTTAACGGAATTATCGGTAAATCCGAGTCCAATGAATCCTATAGCCGCAGGAGTCGAAGCGACGCGATTTTTGACGGCGCCGTTGCTTGCCTGAGTTTCGGCTCTCTTCGAAACCGGATTGCCTTTACCCATAACCAGCGACATAAACGTATCCTGCGTACCGCTGTTCGACTCGCGCTGAATCTTTACGATCGAAGCGTTCGGGCCGCCGACCTGGCTCCAGTTGGTCACTTTACCCGTATAGATATCGCGAACCTGAGTTTTGGTAAGCTTGTTAACGCGGTTGCTCGGATGGACAACGATAGCCATACCGTCAAGAGCGACGATATGCTCTACAGGATTGACGCCCTTCGCCTTTGCGGCAGCTGCTTCCTTGCTTTTCATAGCACGAGACATGTTGGCGATATCGCAGGTGCCGTTGATGATGCTCTTTGCACCGTTACCGGAACCGGATTCGCTCACCGTCACCTGAACACCCTTGGTCTTGGTGAAATACGCTGCAAACGATTTTGCGATAGGACCAACCGTGGTGGATCCGTCCATCACGATCTTGCTTTTTGCTTCAGCAGTACCTCCAGCCATAAAACCGAGAACCGCCGCACCGAAAAGTATTTTCTTAAAGAAGTTCATTGCTTTCTTATTGTTGATTTGTTTGAGATAAAAAACCACAGTTTAACCGACTTCCCCGGCATACAGCAGGCTACCCCACACAGGCAGCCCACCGCAAAAAGAACAACCACACACACAAAGAAAAAAAAGAACAGTAAAATTCGACAATCAGAACTTCACAACCACGTCAGCCTGTAAGAGATGGTTTGTTATGCTGTCGTCATCAATCGGACTGAAGTTCATGTAGGTAGCGCCAAGCGTCATATTCTGCACAAGATGGTAGGTCGCATTCAACTTGAAGCCTTCCAGATCGGTCGATGAACCGTTATTGCGATCGGAGTCGGTCAGATAGGTAACCGCGTCCTCCTCGATGCTGACATACTCGCCGCTGACAGCCCACTGACCGGGGTTCTTGGCATTGCCGATTTTCAGGCCGATAAGATACGCGTCACGCTTGTCATCGTCGATATCAGACCAATCCGCAGCTTCGGCAGTATTGAACGCATACTGACCATAGACTTTCCATGGAAGCTTTTCAGTGATCGAACCGCCAACACTGGCAAAAATCTCTACGATATTGAAATCGCGATCACCCTCGCCCAATTCATCGAAATGAGCAAAATCGTAATACGCAACTCCAGCTTTGTAACCAAGATCACTGATTTCCCCGCCATAAGCCAACTGGCCTGCAATAAAATACGGATCCTGCTCAGCGCTTCCCTCTTTCACGCTATACCAGCCAGCAATTGCGTTAACACCCTCTTTCTCCTTTCCGCCGGCATCTTTACCGTATTGAAGAGTTCCGCCTTCAAGCGTTATATCGCTATCCCAGACCAGATCTTTGGTAACGATAAGAGTCTTGGCAATATCCCTCTTTCCGAGAATCACGTTCACATCGCCATTCAGAAACATGGGATGATAATCGATATAAGCCTCATTCAACATGATATCATCAGTGATGAATTCGTCACCGAGTGTTTCATTCCGTGAAACCGGATCACCAGCTCCTGTCGAAAGCTGTAATCCGGCAGAGAGCTCTTCTGTAATCCATGGGTAAACGCCGAAACGGACACGCATACGATGGCGGTCGCGGCTGTGATCGTTATCGCTGGACTCTTTATCAACAAGCTTCGATTCGTAACGATAGCGGATATCTCCTTTCCAGTTCCAGTCAACGGCTTCTGCGTTGTTGTAGCCGATGGCAGCTGCCAGACCGACCAGTAAAGCGACTTTTTTCATAACTCGATTGTGTTGGTTAGTGTGATGCATTCTTGAATACCGTCATACCCAAAAGGCATGCTCCTGATTCGTGAGACAATCTACCACTCCTTCTGTTGAGAAATCGTTACGGAAATGCTACAAGATTGCAAACAAACAGCACCAAGGTAACCCGCTTTACAGCGAAATATCAGTTATGATTACCGCGCCCTGGAATCGTCCATCGGGAAACACCACCCGACCTTTCGAGTTGATCACAATATGCGGAAACCCATTCTCAGCAAGCAGAGCAAGGAGTTTGCGCAAATCCTTTCTTCCGGAAGGCTTGATAATAAGATCCGCAATCGCATTGACCTTTCGGACATCATGCACCTTCAACTCTTCATGCACATAAAATTCCGCGTTGATATCCGCCCGCAGTTCATCGAGTCGCAGCATGGGTATGCTCCCCCTTGTTTTGATTCAATACCTCCCCACTCTCCCGCAATCCGTAGGCGAAAAAAGGAACCTCAGACGCTCCGCATCCGATACTTACGCAAAGCGAAGCAAGCGATACTCCTGCGAACCCGATGCACGATACGACCTCTTCCGGCCCAAGGCCCACCTCTTCTTCATCCGTGTAAATCCGTTTTCAATCAACGAGAACCGCGTTCTTTCTCTTTTTGCTGGATAGCTCAATAGCAAAAAAACATAACCCACAGCGCTTAAGCCAATCTCGCCCCTCTTCCATCCGTGCCAATCCGTGTTAATCCGTGGGCAACTCTTCCTCTTCCATCCCTCCGCTAACGGTCCACCTCTTCTTCATCCGTGAAAATCCGATTTCATTCAGCGGGAACCGCGCTCTTCCTTTTATAGCTGGTTAGCGAGACAGCTGGATGGCTCAATAGCAAGAAAACATAACCCATAGCGCTCAACCCGATAATCCGTGCCAATCCGTGAAAATCTGTGGGCAAAAATCTTCCTCCTTTCTTCTACTCCTTACACCCGGGCGGCAAACCGCCCACCGCTAACGGCTCACGATCTCCCCCCCCCTTCCGCCATCAGCTTTCTCCGCTTGCGCTCGACGAGGCCGTGCATCCCTTCGGTAAGCTCGGCGTAAATGCGGTGCCTGCTGTCCTTGATCCTGCTGTAGAGCTTCAAAATATCGAGCGTAAGAATGATTCTCGTGGAACTGCAGTTAAGATCCCCGAACAGATGCCGACCGATCACTTCGAAACCAAGTACACGCGTATGGAAGTTCAATGGAGAATGCTTCTCGTTTTCGAAAACATCGGTGATAAAGTGAGTATAATCCCGCTCCACGACTTCCTCGGTAGCCGCACGCATCAGGCGAAGGGCGATACGATGGTTCCGCCGATACTCGCCGGGAATCATAAACCGGCCTATCTCCACATATCGGCCGAGACCTTTCAGGTAATCGGTATCGATACCCGGCATAAAGGTGACCTGATACTCCTCGGGAAGATTGAGCGGCGGATCGTACAGCAGCCGGAGTACGCCGGCTGGACGCCCGTTCACTCGCGCCAGAAACCATGAAAACGGCTGATCTGCCGCAAGCTCCTGCGGAATCTGGGAGTGGGCGCTGCTGATCCAGTTTTTCTCGTTTTGAAAAACCTGCTCGATAATATCGATAACCGCCTGGCGGTCATCGCCGCCGAGCACACGCTGAACCGTTATACCTGACATGGCAGCTCCTTATTATATATGGTGGTGGAATGACCGGCTGAATCGAAAACAGGAAGAGGTTCGACGCATGATTTCCCGCACAACAGGGAGAGCTGCCGCATAACCATTGCAGTAACTTCGGATGCAAGCACATGGCGAGCCCTGCTCTGTCCGGCTGATGCATCGAGGAGGCGATAACGCTCCGACAATGCAGGAAATTCGAGGGGAGTCCCCGCTCTGAGAATCATTCGCCCAATCATCGGAATTTTTCCTTTTCGCTGACGCAAGGGAAAATCGATGCCAACAGGCACAACCGGCACGCCGGAACGGAGAATGATATGACCGACTCCCGGTTTCGCCCGCGCAAGCCGCTCAGGATCGCGGTTTCTTCGACCCTCCGGAAAAATACCAATACTTCCTCCCTCGTCAAGCTTCGCGCAGCATCGTTCAATCGTATCTGCAGCAGGCTGCACAGGCCTCCGGCTTTCGATCAGGGGAATGGTCGAACGTTTATGGTAGACATAAAGAGGATCGATCATCTCCATCAGCCATCCCAGCACCGGGATTTTTCCGAACATCCAGTCAATGACGAAGCTGACCCGCTTACCGCCAAGACAAAACATCAGATAAACCGGAACAAGCAGGGATTCGATGGAATTGTTATGATTGAACACATAGATCGCCGGACCGGAACGCGCAAGGTTTTCCATGCCCGTCGCCCGAATCAGGAACATATTGGGAACCATCAGCAGCCTGAGGATCAAAGCCTCTTTAAACGTCAGGCAAGGAAGGGACCTGAAAAGGGTTTGCATGATTTTTTCATTACCTTTTACTCTGGAGGGGAAACCGGCAAATGCGGTCTGAACCCATTTCAGGCAATAAATAAAACCAATGTTGGGTAACGGTTACGATTGTGTAACGATTCAGACAATTGTGGGGAAATCAATACCTATCCGCTGAAGAACAAGCTGCCGACCGATGAACCTTCTTCAGAATATCATCATCGTCTGCACAGGCTTTCTGCTCTCGCAGGTGCTGATAGCGACGAACACCCATTACCGGCTGATAGCCTTCCTGCTCCGCCACGGCGGCTCCGGATTCCGCTCGCTTCTGACCACCGTTCTGCTGATCTCATACGGTCTGTCGATATTTTTGTCCAATACCGTCGTCGTACTTGCATTGCTCCCGGTTATCAACCGTTTAATGGGATTTCTGGAAGACAAATCATCGAAAAAAGAAATTTCGACGCTCTTTTACCTCGCCCTGACCTTCGGAGCCACCACAGGAGGACTCGCATCCCTTACCGGCAATCCGCTCAACGCCTTCGCCGTCGGCCTTCTGGAATTTTACCGGATCGATAACCGCGAGCAGATCAACTTCTTTTCCTGGCTCATGATCGGGCTTCCTGTTTCGCTCGTCATCATTGCTGCCGCGCGTATGGTAATCCTCCGGGCAGCCCGAAACTGCAGCGAAAACGCGCTTCTCTGCCCGAAAAATCCTGATACCGACCTGTTCCCGCATCGTCCTGTACTATTTTTCGCCCTCAATATGACCTTCATCACCACGCTGACCGGAATCCAGTTTTTTCAGAAACCCGAAGTGCTTATTAACGGATTATCATGGATCGACATTTGCTTTCTCTGCTACGGCACATTTTTCATCCTGCTCTCCTTTATCAATCCAGAAAATAAAAACGCTACCTGCGGCATCCGAAAAAACGCAGTTTTTCTCCTCTTCTTCATCGCAACATTTCCGATACTGCTCATCAGCCGGATCTCGATTGAAACAGAACGACACCTTCGCATACCCCTCTCACCGATCCACCGCTTTCTCGAAAAAATGATCCAGAAACTCTACGATACGGTATGGACTCGATTGTTTCATGAACAACCAGAAAACATTGAATCGCCCAACACGAACGCCCTGCTCTCCATAAACAGAATCATTCTCGACATCCCCTATTTCGGGCTGCTCCTGATCGCCATATTCGGTACGGTGCTCTATGTTGCCCTCAATGCAGGCGACAACCCATTAACACCGCAACGTGACGGCTATATGGTAACCGGATTGACCGCACTGATAATCGGGCTCCTCGAGCCGATGCAAACGCCGCTGCTCTTTATCCCCGTCCTCAATGCCGCTGCGGCGTTCTCATCGGAACTGCTCAGCAACACGGCCATTGTAGTGCTACTCGCTCCACTCATGATCGCAACAGCACCGCAAATCGGACTCAGTCCGCTGCTGCTCTTGCTCTCGCTCACCGCAGCCGCCAGCGCGGCATACATGACCCCCCTTGCCTCGCCCGCAAACACGCTGGCATTCGGTGGATTCGAACGTGTTTCACTGAAAAAGATCATATCCGCTGGTCTGCTCATGAACATCATGGCAGCCGGAGTGATCTCATGCTTATTTCTGGGATTATCGTTCCTGCTGTAAAAACAAAGACTTACCGACCACTCCCCCCGGCGACGCCATTCAGTCGGATGAGCAACAGCACGCCGGCAAAAGCGACGAGAAAATCAGCCGACCAGATCGAAATCGCCGGATCGAGCGACCCTCGTTCGGCAAATTTCTCGCCGGTTATGATCACGGCCCAATAGAAAACAAAAAACAGCAACGAAAGCCCGGCTCCAACCCCGAATCCACCCCGTCGGGCAAGCACGCCGAGCGGCACGCCGACAAGTGCGAAGGCGAAACAGGCCAAAGGAAGCGCATACTTTTTATGATACTCCGTCATATAACGATTATACTCTTTGTATTGCTCGTCGAGACGTTTTATTTCCCGAAGCGCTTGATCGCCCGAGCCGCCGATTCCGGAATTCTTCGAAAGATCGATACCCGATTCGGAAGCCGACAGCCCCTTCTCCTGCAAAGAGCTCCCGCTCTTTTCCCTCGAACCGAGCTCCCGCTTCAAAGCCTTTGCGGCAAAAAACAGTTCCTCCGCGGAAAGCTCCCTGATATCGTTGCGCATTCGCCCCTCGGTCGTACGGCTGAAACCGAAACCCGATGATTCGAACACCATACGATGCCGATCGAAACTCATGGTACGATACCGGCCATCTCCAGGGAGCTGCAGGGAATGAATCTCGCCGTTGTAGAGCGTCATAACGAGAAAACGATCGTCGGAAGAAAAATCAATAACTCCCTTTTCAGCGCTCACCATATTCCTGAACCCCTGCCGGGTAAGATCATACAGAAGCACGCCCCTCAGCTCCCGTGAAGACTCATCGGTATCCCCCACAAAAATCGAATAGCCGTCGATAAAACTTGAAAAAGCATTTTCCGTCAGTCCGAACGCAGGCTTGGCCCGCACAATATCGGCCATCAGGGTTTTGGAACGGTAATTTGCATGAGGAATGACTACATTATTGAACCGCTCGACAAAAAAAGAAAGCACTGTCGCCGCAATCAGAACCGGTAGGGCAAGACGAAAAAGCGAAAGTCCGGAAGAACGCAAAACCGTGATTTCCGACGCATTGGTCATAGCCCCGTAAACCATAATAACCGAAACAAGTACAGCCATCGGAACGGCAAAAACAACCATCCATGCCGACTGCAGCGCCACAAGCTCCGCAATATCGCCAAACCCGATCCCCTTGCCCATAAAACGGTCGGCAAAGCTGGCGAGAAACTGCAGCGCCAGTACGAAAACAATCGTCAGAAAAGAAAATAAAAACGGCCCTGTGAGGGACTTGAGAATATAACGGTCGATTATCTTCATAAACGGTTCACGTACAGAGCACTTGCTCAAAGCTGCGGATTATGTTGCGTTGATGCAATATACTGCCCCAAACCATCATGCACACACATCCCCTGTAAAAAAAGACGGATAAAACCCGAATAGGTAAAACACGCTCATGTCTCATTTGAAACCATGAACATTTTTGTCAGGTACATTTCATGTCGAAAAAATCCAGAGCCACTTACGATGAATGAACCGAGAGAAATAACAGGTCATGAACTTTCAGAAGAATAGTTATATGCATATTGAAAAAACAGAACCAGTTAGTCAGAAAAGCAGCTTTTTCAGACGGATTCTGCTCGTGCCCATGAAAAGTCAAAATACCTTATTGGCCGGATGCACTCCGAGATGGCATGCCGAAATGATCGGTTTTCGACAAATTGTGATGATCCCTTGCAATGGCTCGACCTCTTCAGTACCCGAACGCGTTTCGAAATGCAAGGATGCCTGAAATAGGCTGCTCATCAGCGCATGATACTATGATGCTTGCAATCTCAAACCTCTAAGTGCTTTCGAATAACAATCGGAGTCACCTGTTCTTCAGAACCAGTTAACTCCGGCAGACAGGTAAGACATTTCAGATAGGTGAAACTGTCGCTCCGGACAAATTGTCATCCACCCATCGATAAAGAACCCCGCCGCAAGCAGCGGGGTATTGAAGATTT
>JAFGMZ010000095.1 GCA_016927285.1 Chlorobiaceae bacterium | reverse complement strand
ATGAGTAAGTGCATACGGCTGTTCGTATATAAGGAAATGCGCCTATCAGATACGGAGTGCCGAAAGATACGAAGATCAGCGGTTTATCTGAAGGTAGTGATCTTGAGAGCGTGTGAATGAACCGCTGTTGTTTGTCGGTGAGTTTAAGTGTTCCCGATCCGGAAAAGACCTGGACATATGAAGATATGATTGTGGCATCGGCGCTTGCGGCCGCGGCCGCAGTTGCTGCGAGTTCGTCGGCATCAGTTTGAGGATGAATTCTCATAGTTGTTCCAGGAAAGGCGCGGTTCAGCCTTTCCGCATAGTTTCGTCCGGTTTCAGGGTTGTTTTTATCCTGAAGGATGATGTTGAGCAGTCCGCCTCCGTTGCCGTTGTTCCGGATCGGCAGGTGGCGCGGATCTTCTTTTACCATCGTCATGGAGCGTGAGGCGATTTCGTCGGCGAGGTTCCTGTGTGATTCAGGGCTGATATTGTGCTGTATCTGGTTGAGATCGACCAGCGTGTTTTTTTTAAGATCGAGCCATTTTTTTACCAGGAGGATACGGCGTACTGATGCATCGATCTGTTCTTTCGGGATGTCGTTTTTTCGGACGGCATCAACGATGACCGAGTGTGTTTGTTCGGGATCAGGGGAAAAAAGCAGGAGATCGTTGCCAGCCTTAACGGCTTTGACGGATATATCGCCTACGTTGCTGCCGTTATACAGTGCCTTCATATTCAACGCATCGGTAATAATGAGCCCCTTGAAGCCAAGTTCATTACGCAAAAGACCGGTGACGATGGCTCTGGAAATCGAGGCCGGTTCCATGGTGCCGGTCAGTCCGGGTACGGCAAGATGTCCGGTCATGATACTTATAATTCCGTGGTCGATGGCGGCTTTGAACGGTTTGAGTTCGTAGTCGAACAACCGATGCCTGCTGGCACCGAGCACCGGCAGCGCAAGGTGGCTGTCAACTGTCACATTGCCATGTCCGGGAAAATGTTTTGCCGTTGCAACGATGCCGTTTTTTTGCAGCCCCTCGATCATGGCGTTGCTCATTGAGATTGCAAGTTCTACGTTATCTCCGAACGAGCGGGTGTTGATGACCGGATTGGCAGGGTTGCTGTTGAGATCGACATTCGGGGAATAACTCTGATGGATCCCGGCTGAGCGGGCTTCGCTGGCAATAGCTTTTGCCATGGAGAATGCGAGTTGGGGATCTGTCGTGGCAGCAAGGGCCATGTTCGGAGGGAACTCCGTGGCGCCGGCAAGGCGCATGGCAAGGCCACGTTCCATGTCAGCACTCATCAGCAGCGGACGTGGAGCAATAGCCTGAAAGGCGTTTGCCATCATGGCAGCACTGAATGCTTCGCCTTTCATGAACATGATCCCCCCGACTTTTCCTTCGCTTACAAGCCGCTGCAGCTGCCGATGGCTTGACGTGCCGACGCTGTTAAAACGGCTTTCAGTCTGGGCGATGATCATCTGGCCAACCTTTTCTTCCAGAGTCATTCTGCCGAGTTCTTTTTCGATTCCGGAATCCTTATGGCTGAAGATGTAGTGGGCCTGCCACTTTTTTGCAGATACTTGCGTTTTTGCATGCGCAGGCATTGCGGCAACAGCTGTTGCGACTATAAGAATAATAGAGAGCAGGGCGGCTGAAATACGGGAAGGTGCTTTCATGAACCTGTTATTGCCGGTTCTCTTTCAGGGAACCGCAGTTGCTGATATGCTTTGTGAAAGAATACAAAAAAAAGCGATGAATCGGTATACCTGGTTTGCAGACGAACAGCCTCAGGGAAATGGTTTGTGACTGCCTATATTTTAAGGACGACTATCCTCAGAAAGCTTTTGGGCCAAGTATGGCGAGCCGATATCGGGGATATCGGGAACTCACGGCAATGAATAGAAACAGATGTCGATATGCGGAAAACGGTTGGTTTGCTCTATACCGGCGGGACCATAGGGTGCGATGGGTCGCCTCTTGTACCGGTGTCCGGCCAAAAGTTCAGGGCGATGGTCGCTGCGATTCCCTGGTTCAATAATGGCATTGTTCGTCTTGCTGCCGATGAGATAGCATGCTGTATCGAATGGACAGGTCGGCCTGCCGACAGCTCCGATCTTATGCCGCTTGACTGGCTCTCCATGGCGAGATGGGTGCTCGAACGGTATGACCGGTATGATGGCTTTGTGATATTGCATGGTACTGATACCATGTCATGGAGTGCATCTGCATGCTGCAGGGGCTTTCAAAACTGGTTGTATTTACCGGTTCACAGCTGCCTCTTGCGCATCAGAGAAGCGATGCGGTGCAGAATGTTCTGACCGCACTCATACTTGTGGCGACATCAGGTATCACTGAGGTCGGGTTGTTTTTCGATCATCAGCTGTTGAGAGGCAACCGTTCGGTCAAAATCGATTCCCGATCCTTCAATGCTTTTGCATCTCCGAATTATCCTGTATTGGGACATGCAGGAACAGAGATCGTTCTGTCTCATTCCCGGTTTCTTGATGTGCCGTTGAACGAGAGCTCTCTGGACTGCCCGGAAAATAGGGCAGTTAGACAGCAGGAACTTTCGCAGCTCTGCAAAGCTATTCCGGAGTATTGTGTTATTGTGATGACGTTGTTTCCCGGTATTCCTGCGGGCATGGTAGATGCGTTGCTCGCCTTATCGCCCCGGCTGAAGGGCATTGTGCTGAAATCGTTTGGTTCAGGCAATGCGCCCGTTTCGAATGGTCTGATCGAGTCTCTTGCAAAGGCCAGAGAGCAGGGGGTTGTCATTGTCGATGCTACGCAGGTGCTGTCTGGAAGAGTACAGATGCAAAACTATGAATCAGGAAATCGTCTTCAGCATCGCGCTCATGCGGTCTGCGGTCATGATTTGACTGCTGAAGCCGCACTTGCATAACTGATCTGCCTTACAGGAATGGCCGTTATTGAAG
The DNA here is from genome assembly GCA_016927285.1 of Chlorobiaceae bacterium. Lineage (GTDB taxonomy): Bacteria > Bacteroidota > Chlorobiia > Chlorobiales > Chlorobiaceae > Chlorobium. The sequence goes on along the minus strand of JAFGMZ010000095.1, from coordinate 5,648 downwards.
GGAGGGGCCATGAGGCCGTGGAGCAGGGCATGGAAACTGTTATCAGTGGAGAAATGACGCTGTGAGCGGCTGTTTTCTTTTCAGCCTTTTCGTTGCGGGTTGTAGATAATGCCGCCAGCATCGCGGTATGACGTCAGGACTGCTCGGGCTTCGTTTCTGCAGAGTTCCGTTGTGACGCAAATGCCTCTTCGTTCAAGACATTTTTTCCAGTCCGCTGGTTTCGGCCCTTCATCGAACCCGGCCTCTTCGGCATCCCGGCCTGTCGCTCCCGACAGGATTTTCCGGATTCCGGACCAGATGATCGCACCGAAACACATTGCACAGGGTTCGGCAGATGTGACCAGTTCGAGTTCGGGTTTATGCGTGCTCAGATCGAAGGTCTGCAGTTGCTGTTCGGCTGCTGCCAGGGCGATCATTTCTGCGTGAGCGTGTGAGCAGCGGCTTTCGACTACCACGTTAACGCCTGCGGAAATCAGTCGGCCCGTTGCGGTTTCAAAAACTGCGGCGCCGAACGGACCTCCAGTGCCGTGCAAAACATTCAGGCGCGAGAGCTCAATGACTGTCAGCATACGTTCTGTTTCTTCAGATATGGTTTCAGGCAGTATCGCAAGAAATGCCTTGAGGGGATCGGGCAGCAGTTGCCGGGTATTACAGACGAGCATTGGCAAGTAATGGTAATTTGTATTATCGGGACACAGGCTCAGCTCATGAACAGATAGGGTTTCCATTCTTCTGATACAGCTGCGGTGAACTGCTGCATGAAGATGAGTTGGTTGGGTTTTGATGGTCGGGAAAGAGGAGGCATGCCGGCTTCGGCCGGGGTTCTGTTTCCTTTTTTCATGTTGCAGCGTCGACAGGCAGTGATAAGGTTTTCCCATGAATCTTCACCTCCTCTGGATCGGGGATGCATATGATCTACTGTCAAGGGCAGATCGCTGCGCCCGCAGTATTGGCAACGAAAAGCATCCCGCCTGAGTATATTCTTCCGGTTCAGCATAATGCTTTTGAACGGAACTCGGACAAAAAGATTGAGTCGGACGATGCTCGGGAGAGGAAAACGTCTTGTGACCGTGCAGATCATTTTTTCAGGATGGTCTGCAACAGGTACGGCTTTACCACAGAACAGCAGGAGCAGGGCTCTCTGGGCATCGCAGATGCTCAATGGTTCGTAACTGCTGTTCAGTACCAGAACTTTTGAACTGAGCAAAGACATCTCCCGTGTTTTTGTAGGAGTATACGTCTTGATTATGCCGAGTCAAAATGAGCCGTGTTAACTTTTCGTTACTTCTTGCTTCAATTGCCTGATGCGCTTGCTAAGGGAACATATGGAAACCGAACTTAACCAGGGCAGCAGATGTTCAGTTGTCTTGATGCATGCGCTTCATCGAGCCGTTTGACCGGAGTGTTTTCCGGTGCCGAAATAATCAGTTCGGGAGACGTTTCAGCTTCATTGGCAATACTCAGCATGGCGTCAGCAAAAAGGTCCAGGGTTTCTTTCGTCTCCGTTTCCGTCGGTTCGATCATCAGGGCTTCGCTGACGATCAGCGGGAAATAAATGGTCGGAGCATGGAAACCATAGTCGAGAAGCCTCTTGGCGATATCGAGCGTTTTTACGCCGTGCTGTTTTTTCTGACGGTCTCCCGAAAGACAGAACTCATGCATGACCGGTTTAGGATAGGGAAGGTCGTAACTCTGGTATAGCCGACTGAGAAGATAGTTTGCATTGATAATGGCATTTTCCGAGACGCGTCTCAACCCATCGGCTCCCAGCATCCGGATATAGGTATAAGCCCTTATCAGTACCGAGAAGTTACCGTAGAAGTTCATCATTCTTCCGATGCTTTCCGGGCAGGCGTTATTGAGCCGGTAAATTGAACCGTCAGGGGTGTCGATTTTTTCGACAACAGGTATTGGAAGATAGGGAATGAGTTTTTCGCTGACCCCGACAGGTCCGCTTCCTGGACCTCCGCCGCCATGCGGAGCTGAAAAAGACTTGTGGAGATTATAATGTACCACATCGAATCCCATGTCGCCTGGCCGGGTAATACCGAGCAGGGCATTCATATTTGCGCCGTCCATATAGAGGAGGCTGCCGTTATCATGCACCATGCGTTCGATCATGAGGATGTCTTTTTCAAACAATCCTATGGTATTTGGATTGGTGAGCATGATAGCGGCAACCTCTTTATCAAGTTTTTCGCTGAGATCGTCAAGATCGGTTCTGCCGTCATCAGCGCTTTTGACCGATACGATCGAATAGCCGGCAATTGCCGCAGATGCCGGATTTGTTCCGTGCGCTGAATCGACAACAAGAAGCTTCGTGCGTTTCGAACCTCTTGCCTCATGATATTTCTTGATGAGCAGTATTCCGGTCAGTTCGCCGTGCGCACCAGCAGCCGGCTGCAGTGTCACGGCAGCCATACCTGCAATTTCGGCAAGCATGTCGCTGAGTTCATACATCATCTGCAGGGCTCCCTGAACCGTTTCTTCCGGCTGTAGCGGATGCAGTTCGCTGAATCCTGGAAGATCGCAGACTGCGTCGTTGATTTTGGGATTGTACTTCATGGTGCAGCTACCTAACGGGTACATGTTTTTGTCAACATGATAATTCAGGTTTGAGAGCCGGATAAAATGCCTGACAACTTCGCTTTCCGGCACTTCCGGAAGGTCAGCCAGCCGGGTTCTGAGGAATTTTTCCGGTAAAACCTTCTGCGGCGTCAGTTCCGGAATGTCGTTTACAGCAAGGCTGTAACCTTTGCGGCCTTCCCTGGATAGGTCGAAAATCAGTTGTTCTCTCATGGTTGCACTGCGTCGTGAAGTGGGATGAATGGCATGAATGATAGGCAATATAGAGCACTGAGGCGAAATGCTCAAACCTGCAGGCGTTTAAAAAGGCTGAATACTGTCGGGAGAGGACCGTTCTGGTTGCAGAGTATCGAGATCTTCCTGTGCAAGTACTTCCATGGCTTCTCTTGCGGCATGCTGTTCGGCATCCTTTTTTCTTTGAGCCTTTCCCGTGCCGTAAACTCGTCCGGCACAAGAAACTTCAACGGTGAATATTTTTTCATGCTCTGCTCCTTCAGCGGCAATGACGGTATAAAGAGGGGGCGGCATGTGTCGGGACTGGGTGTATTCGATCAGACGGCTTTTATGATTGTGCTCGGACGTGACAATGGTTTTGAAGTCAATGTGCCCGATAACCTGTTTCATGACGAACGATCGGGCGGCATCGAGCCCTTTATCAAGGTAGATTGCCCCGGTCAGCGATTCGAAAACGTCGGCAAGTGCCGATTCACTGGTTTTGATTTTATCCTGGTCGGCCGATTCTCCGATTATGAGGTATTCTGCCAGTCCCATGCTCTGTGAAAATCCGGCAAGTGATTTCCTGTTTACTATTTTTGACCGGTTATTTGAAAGTTCGCCTTCCGCACTTTCCGGGAACAGGATATAGAGGTATTCTGTAATTACAAGATCCAGAACCGCGTCACCGAGAAATTCAAGACGCTGATTTGACTGGGTCGCTGCAGATTGGGGATCGTGGGTAACGGAACGATGGGTAAAAGCTGTCAGGTAGATTTCCGGGTTGTTTCCCGGCCCATCGGCAATACGATCGATCAACCCTGATAGCTTATCAGGAAGCGGGCCTGTTCCGTTACGGGAGAAAATCGTTTCGTTATTACCGGAGGGTTGAGCTCGGTTGAACACGAAACCTGTCAGTTTCTGCCAGAACTGCTCCATAAGCGGAGGGTCATAACCAGATCTTATGACGGTTTTTTGAAAATAAGGGTAGCGTTATGGCCGCCGAATCCGAATCCGTTATTGAGCGCATAGGTGATTGCGCGTTGTTTCGGTTTGTTCGGCGTTATATCGAGATCTATAACCGGATCGAGATTATCGTTATTGATCGTAGGCGGTACGGTCGAGTTCTGTATGGCAAGCATACAGACGATGGACTCTATAACACCCGCAGCGCCGAGAAGGTGGCCAGTCATGGATTTCGACGAGCTGATACTGAGTTTGGCGGCATGTTCGCCGAATACTTTTTTGATCGCTGTGATTTCAGCTATATCGCCAAGCGGTGTCGCTGTGCCGTGGGTATTGATATATTCGATCTGTTCCGGACCGATTCCGGCAACTGAGAGCGCTGCTTTCATGGCATTTACCGCACCGGCCCCATCAGGATGTGGAGCGGTGAGATGATACGCATCGGCAGTTGCGCCTACGCCAGCAACTTCACAGTAGATTTTTGCGCCACGAGATATTGCTGACTCATAGGTTTCAAGAATAAGAGAGCCGGCACCTTCTCCCATCACGAAGCCGTCACGGTCGCGATCATAAGGTCGAGATGCGGTTTCGGGTCGTTCATTTGCCGTCGAAAGGGCTCGTGCCGCATTGAAGCCGCCGACGCTCATCTGCGTGATGGGCGCTTCCGAGCCGCCGCAGACCATGTAGTCAGCCATACCGAGCTGAAGAATCATCCACGCATCGATTATGGCGTGCAGGGATGTTGCACAAGCGGAAGCAGTCGCATGATTAGGGCCCATAAGACCGTATTTCATTGAAATCTGCCCAGCCGCGATGTCCGGAATCAGCATGGGAATAAAAAACGGGCTGATTCTTCTCGGGCCTTTTTCGAGATAGGCCCTGAACTGCTGATCATAAGTGGTCATCCCGCCGATGCCGGAACCATGAACAACTCCGATCCTCAGCGGATCGATTGCCTGCAGGTCAAGCCCTGAATCATCCAGAGCCTGGCCCGCAGCAATAACTGCATACTGACAGTATGGATCCATGCGGTCTGCTGACTTTCTGTCCATGTAATCAACGGCAGAATAGTTTTTCAGCTCGCATGCAAAGGTTGTTGCAAAACCAGTGGTGTCGAAGTAGGAGATTGGAGCCGCACCGCTTTTTCCCTGAACCAGACCGGCCCAGAACTCTTCTTTGTTGAGACCTATCGGAGATAAAACCCCTATTCCCGTAACGACAACTCTTTTGCGTTCCTGACCCATCTGTGGTGTGTTCATTTCGTTGTTCCGGATATTTGATACATTGCGGATCCGGATGGAGATGTTACTTTTTGACGATGTAATCGATGGCCTGCTGAACGGTGCTGATTTTTTCGGCATCCTCGTCCGGAATCTGTACGCCGAATTCGTTCTCGAGTTCCATGATCAGTTCTACGGTATCGAGAGAGTCTGCGCCGAGGTCATCGGAAAACTTCGATTCCGGTTTGATCTGATCTTTGTTGACGCCCATTTTGCTGACAATAATATCGTATACCTTATCTTTAATTTCAGCTTCGGTCATTGTTCTGTTCTCCTGGTTAATGGTTTGTTACGGATAAAAAAATTGAATATGTCTAATAATATACAAAGAAAAAATGCTTACTCAAACAGCGGCCTCTACATGACCATTCCGCCACTTATGTTGATGACCTCACCGGTGATATAAGCAGCATCGTTTCCGGCAAGGAACGATACAACCCGGGCAACATCTTCCGGCTTGCCGAATCGAGCGAGCGGAATGACGTCGAGCATTTTGTTTCTGACCTCCTCGGAGAGCGCATCTGTCATTTTTGATGCGATGAAGCCGGGAGCAACCGCGTTGACGCGGATATTGCGCGACGCAAACTCTTTGGCAACGGATTT
>JAFGMZ010000094.1 GCA_016927285.1 Chlorobiaceae bacterium | reverse complement strand
ATGTTCTTGCCTTGTGAAGAGCGGTTTTTCACTACAGTTGCGAAGTGGCCAGGCAAGCACTGTACGGAATGAGATTCGGAGGCGGTTTTTTCCGTTCGACTTGAAGTGATCCGCCAAGACCGGATTGCTCGAGGACTTCTCGGAATAGCTTACTGAAATTCCTTTTAAGAAAAAACCTGTGTATATTAGTAAATGAAGTTTAACGGCTGGTGGGACTGGTGCGCCCGGAAGGCCTTTAATGAATAGTATAACCGGGAGTTGTTATGCTGAAGGACGCTGCTGCTGCGGCTGGAGGTGCAATCCTCCTGACGCCTTTAGGAATGCCTTTCGTTATGCACGGGGTTGCAGGAATGCTGGTCGGCGGCGCCGGCCTCTTCGTTGCCGATTCGCTCTTGAAACAGGTACTTGAAGTGATGGACACATCGCAGCAAAGCGTCGATGGTACCGGCGAAAAGGGCAATGCTCCTGACAAAAGGGAAAGCTGAAGAGTTGGTGGACAATATAGGACTCGAACCTATGACCTCTCGCGTGTGAGGCGAACGCTCTAACCAACTGAGCTAATTGTCCATATGCCGCCGAAAACGTTACGTTTTCGCAAACGATAAGCGGTAAGGTAAGGAACGCATACAAAATATCAAAATTCACGTTCTTAAACAGGAGAAATACATGGAAACGCCGAATCCTATGGATATGGCTGTCAAGACAGCTGCCGGCGTTGCCGGTGCCGCGGTGGTCGGACCTCTTGCCGCTCCGTTGATGCCGGTGCTGACCGGTCTTGCCGTTGTTGGTCTCGGGGTTTTCGCTGCCGGATCGATTATTGGCCAGGTTGCCGACAGCGTGATGCACAAAAAAGACGATCGCGACGATATCGAAGACCGTCTGCCGTTCAACGGATAGTTTCTGCAAGCAGTTTTCGGAGAGCTTCGGGCGTGGAAACCGGCAGCACGCACGAGCGGTCGACGCAGAGGCGGAGCTCCGTTTTGTGCGGTTCATCCTGCGTGTCGTCCCCGGCACCGGTAATGCGGTTTGCGGATTCGTGAATGATGGTGATATCGGGCATGTATCGCGTATCAAGTATCTGAAGCATGTCGCAAAGCTCCTCTGAGCGCAGATCGCCGGAGATGGTGACGGATATTCCACCTTTGCGCGCATAGTCAAGGGTCGTAAGCATGAGCGGCAAGGCGTTGCCGTTTTCTGCAAGCATACGCGAGAATGCGGTGAAACACTGTTCGGCCATACTCCGCAAGGCCTCGTTTCCTGTCATTGTCGCCAAATCGAGCAGGTTTCTGACGCTCACTGACGTGGCTGCCGGTTCGGCCCCGTCGTATTCCTCCTTCAGCCTTGCAGGTACGGTTTTGTCTGTTGTCGCAGTGCTGAAATACCCCCCTGATATGTGGTCGAAAAACAGTTCGTTCTGCTTTTCGCACAACCAAAGGGCTTTTTCAAAATAGCGGTTATCGAAACATGCCTGGTAGAGGTCGAGCAGGCCTCGAATGAAAAAGGCGTAATCTTCGGCTTTTCCTGCTATCCCGGCTTCACCGTCGCGGTAACGGCGCAGCAGCGTACCCTCATTTTCATCATAGAGGCGTTCAAGCACGAAATCCGCAGCTTTTCGGGCTGCATCGAGGTATTTCTGTTTTCCGAATATCCTGAATCCTTTTGCCAGGGCTGAAATCGCGAGGCCGTTCCATGAGGTGATGATTTTATCGTCGAGCAGGGGACGGGGTCGTTCCATGCGATTCCGATAGAGCACCTCCCTGACGGCATCGATGGAGGCTGCAGCTTTTTCTTCCGGAATTCCAACAAGCGCAGCTGCTTTTTCGGGCGTCATCAGCTGTCTGAGTACGTTTTTGCCGTCGAATTCTCCATGCGGATCTTCCGGAACGTTTCCTTCGGGATCGATTCCGCAGGTCAGAATGAAGTGTTCGAGTGCTGCCGGTTCAATCGGAAGCCGCTGCAATTCATCCCACGTCCAGACGTAAAAGGCCCCTTCCTTTTTGTTCGGGCTATCATTGGCTGGATAACTGTCGGCGTCTTCCGCCGAAAAGAACCCGCCCTCGGGCGACTGCATGTCGCAGAGCAGGTAGTTGAAGATGTTTTCGGCTATCGAAGCGAAATGTCGCTCTCCGCTTACGAGGTAGCCATCGAGATAGCTGATGGCGAGCTGGGCGTTGTCGTAGAGCATTTTTTCGAAGTGCGGAACGTGCCATCGTGCGTCGGTGGAGTAGCGACAGAATCCGCCGCCGCCGCTGCCGCTGCTCCATATTTGATCATGCATGCCCCCTTCGGCCATCCGTCTGAGCGTATGGAGGCCCATCGATGCAGCTTCGGGGTTCTCATTGCGGTATGCGTATCCGAAGAGGAATGAGAGCAGCACAGGCCGCGGGAATTTCGGAGCCGGACCGAATCCTCCCCATTCCGGGTCGAATGCGGATTGCAGCCATCGGAAACAGGCGTTTTGTGCCGCTTCTCCGTTCAGGAGCGAACTTTCGGTCTGGTTTTCTTCATTTCGTCGAAGTTGCGCGAAAAAACCCGTCGATGCCGCTCTGATGCGGTTCGGGTCGTTTGTCCAGAGTTCGGCTATGGAGTGGAGCAGGGTCCCGAAGCCCGGCATGCCGTAGCGATCTTCGGGAGGAAAGTAGCTGCCGCCGTAGAATGGCTGCAGGTCGGGCATGAGCCAGACCGACATCGGCCACCCTCCACGGCCTGTAGAGGCTTGTACATAGGTCATGTAGAGACGGTCGAGATCGGGATGTTCTTCGCGGTCTACTTTGACCGGTATGAAATGCCGGTTGAGCAGTTCTGCAGTTCCAGGGTCTTCGAACGACTCCCGTTCCATCACATGGCACCAATGGCATGT
>JAFGMZ010000093.1 GCA_016927285.1 Chlorobiaceae bacterium | reverse complement strand
CCGGTAGCCAGAGGTCCGGTCAGCAGCATCGCCAGCAGGAACTTCCATCCGGCAAGATCCTCCCATCCGAACCGACCGCTTGCAACCGCCCCGCACAGAAAACTCCACATCACGGGAATCCAGGTGACAGGCTTCAGAAAACGCAGAAAAAGCGCAAGCTTCGAGAGCGTTTCGCCCGAACGGTTCCGGGGCGCAACGAGTTTGCGGACATTCAGTGCTTCCTGTAACCCACTTGAAGGCTTTTCCATGTCCGTTCTACGCTCTTTTGACTCCTCTCTGGCCACGCTCAAGTTCTTGATAGATGAAAGAATGCTGCCGGGCAGAAAAATAACACGATAAAACGAAAGAACAGCACATCCGCCCACGAAAAATCCGGCCAGACAAGCTTTTTCACTTATGCCTGTCGAATCTCTCCAGCACCCCGGGAGCGACATACCGGCAGCCCGAACAGTTCTCTTCAGCCCCGGAGGGGCGAAACATTGGTAGCCCGGGGTGCAACTGAGTTCCGGGTATGGGTTCGGTGAAAAGAATTCGCAAAGATTCGGTATGGTTAAGGTGGATTATCGGGGAGTGGGGTATTGGGTATTGGGTAGATTTGTGGGATGTTGGTTGTGGGCAGGGGGAGAGTTGGGATCGGGGATTGCATGTAAGCTTTGAAAAGCCTTACTTTCAGGTATGACCTGAAAGTAATCCGAAACGAATCAAAGGAGTTACCGCCTATGCCGAAGCCGAGTCTCTGGAAGGACATGAAGAAAACCTTTATGCTTCATGCCATTACTGCGCATTTCAGTAACGGCCTTATTCCTGTTGCCGTGCTGTACCTTTTGCTGGCGATTCCGACCGGCAATACTTTTTTCGAGCATACGGTTCAGCATCTGCTCTGGATAACGTTTCTGGCCATTCCCGTTTCGTTTTTTTCCGGAGTACATGACTGGAAAACGAAGTACAGGGGGGCGAAGGCTCCGGTATTCATGAAGAAGATCCGACTGTCGGTAGCGCTTTTTTCGCTTTGTACCGTGGCGGTGGCGGTGCGGCTTGCGGTGCCTGACGTAATGGCTCGCATGGATCTGCTGCACTGGTTCTATGTTGTCGTGCTGCTAGGGATGCTGCCGGTGGTGACGCTGCTGGGTCATTACGGCGGCAAGCTTTCGCAGCAGAGCCGTCAGCAACCGCCGCGACCGACAAACACCTGAACCGGAGGGGATCATGCATATCGTGCTTGAATCGCTCGCCGACAGCGACGGGCCTGAAATTCTCGATATTTTCAATTATTATGCCGAAAACAGCTTTGCGGCATATTCCCTGCAACCATTGCCCGATGAGATGGCCTGCATGTTTCTGGATCTGTCGAACGGGTATCCTGCGGTCATTGCGCGCGACGAGAGCGGAACTGCCGTCGGGTTCGGTCTTTTACGCCCGTTCAGCCCGATGCCGGCTTTTGCTGCTACCGCCGAAATAACGCTTTTTCTGCGAAATGGTTATACCGGCCATGGGATAGGCAAGGTGATTCTCTCCCACCTTATCGAGCAGGCAACTGAAATCGGACTTGTTTCGGTTCTTGCAAGCATCAGTTCCCTGAACGAAGGGAGCCTCCGGTTTCATCTCAGAAACGGCTTTCAGGAGTGCGGTCGGTTCAGGGAGGCCGGCGAAAAGCTCGGGAAGCGGTTCGATGTTGTTTACTGCCAGAGGATGATGGGTAATGGATGATGGGTAATGGATGATGGGTAATGGATGATGGGTAATGGATGATGGGGTTGGAAGGGATGAGTAGGAAGAGAGTGGAAAGTGGAGAGTGGGGATGAAGAAAGCGATGAGCGGGAAGAGTGTGGGGAGTGATCTGATAATTGTCTGCTGGTATGCCTGAATTGCATCATTTGGCTGTTTTTTTTGCCGCTTCGGCGCTTCTGGCGCTTTCTCCCGGGCCCGATAATCTGTTTGTGATGGCGCAGTCGGTACAGAGTGGGCGTTCTGCAGGGTTGCTTGTTACGCTTGGCCTTGCGACCGGCCTTGTGCTGCATACGCTGGCTGTCGCTTTGGGTCTGGCGGCTCTTGTGCAGGCCTCGTCGTTTGCTTTTACGGCGCTGAAGTTTGTCGGTGCCGCGTATCTCTGTTATCTCGCTTACAAGGCTTTTCGGGCAGGAAAGAACGCCGGTTGCGAGCCGTTAATCGTTAGCCGGGGGAAGCTCTATCGGCGGGGGATTATCATGAACATTACGAACCCGAAAGTTTCGCTGTTTTTTCTGGCATTTCTGCCCCAGTTCGCCGACCCTTCGCGCGGACCGGTTGTTCCTCAGCTGCTGCTGCTCGGCATGATGTTCATTCTGGCTACCCTGCTGGTTTTCGGCATGCTCGGCGTGGTGGCCGGCGGCGCCGGAGTACGGCTGCGGCGCTCGGAAAGGGCTCAGATCGTCATCAACCGGATTGCGGGAGGGGTTTTTGCCGCTCTTGCCCTGAAGCTGGTGCTGACTGAACGTTAAAAAGCCGGGAAGCATTGATAATGCTATATGAAGACCGCTTTCCGTTCAATGCAATTGCAGGTTTTCGCCTATGAAATTCCTTTCTGTACTTCCTTGCTCCGAACTGCCCTCCGGTACCCACAGAACGGTCAGGGCGGGTAAACGACGGATCACGCTGTTTCATTACGATGGCCGTATCACCGCACTCGAACATGCCTGTCTTCATAAGGGAGGGGATCTCGGGGAGGGGTTCCTGCAGACGCTCGATGACGGCGAGCTGTATGTGGCATGTCCGTGGCACGGGTGGCAGTACAATATCCGGACAGGTCAGGCGCCTCATGGCTATCTCGATCGTCAGGCGGTTTTCGAGGTCAGGATAGAAGACGGTATGATACTGGTTTCGGAAAACCCGGTGATCACGGCTTTCCGGGCGGAACATGCGCATGACGGCCTGCAGGATCTGCGGCAGCTCGAATACCGGACGACGCCGGATTCGCTGCATGTGCTCGGCATTTCGACTACCAACATGAACAAGGCGCTCCCCCGTCCTTCCACATCCGAAACTGCGCTGCAGTCCGCGCTGGATTTTGCAGGTTCGGAGTATGGCGCTGAGACGAGGATGATAAGGCTGCGCGATTTGCAGTTCAGGCATTGCGAGGGGTACTACAGCCTGCATGAGGAGGCCTGCACCTGGCCCTGTTCCATTACCGAAATGAATCCTGATGATGGCATGACGGAGCTATACCGCGCCATGGTGCTCTGGGCTGACGTGGTGCTTCTTGCCACGCCGATCCGCTGGGGCAATGCCTCGTCGCTTTACTACAAGATGGCCGAACGGCTCAATACGGTACAGAACCAGATCACTCTTCACGATCGCGTTCTTATACGAAACAAGGTGGTTTCATTTATCATTACCGGCGGACAGGACAATGTTCAGGGTGTCGCCGGCCAGCTCAACGCTTTTTTTGCCGATCTTGGATTCATCTTTCCGCCCTTCAATTATATGGGCTGGAGCAGAGGGTGGATTGCCGAAGATATGCAGCATAATGTGAGCCGCTTCATGAAAAGCCGTTACGTGAAGCGTTCGGTAAAAGAACTTGTTGCAAATGCGGTAGCACTGCTGCGACAGGTGAAGCAAGTCGAAAGCAGCCATATGCAGACCCCGAAACCGAGAATTTCGGAGTCGGGTGGATTGAGCGAATAAGGAAACAGGAGTATTCAGCGTCGTTGAAGCTTCCCTCTCCTGTCTCCTTATCCCCGTCAATGACAGTCGTGTCCTTCGCAGGCTTGTTTCGGGCCGACTTTGTTGAGCGTTCCGGTGCTGAAGCGTGCCAACGCATCTTCAACGGTGCGCGCAAGTCCGGCCATATAAATATCGATTCCGGTTTCCTGCAGACGTGCGGCCGCCCGTGCGCCGATTCCGTTACAAATCACGGCATTGATGCCCATTCCGGTAAACGCGTCGGCCGGGGTGCAATGACCATGATCATGTTCGCTGTTGCCGTTTTCGATAATATCGAAAGCGCCGTTTTCCGTATCGGCAACCCCAAAAAAAGGAGCGCTGCCGAAATGGTCGCATAATTTGGATATGGGGCCCTGATTTTCATCAAGAGGTATGATCAGTTTCATGCTTCACCCCCTTCGCCATGACCTGTTTCGGGCTTGGGTGCCGAATGCTCGTGATTGTGGTCATGATCTCCGGTACACCGTCCTCTTCCCATTCCTCTGCCTCGCAGCTCCTGCCTGCCGACGCCCTGCGCCTGAATTCCTGCTCCATAGCCTTCGCGATGCAGACCGGTTTTAAATCCGCGGCAACGTCCGCCTCCCATGCGACCTCCTCCGAAGCCTCCGCCCGGGGAGCGACGATGGATGTTCTCTCCTGAACATGACGGACAGATCTCGGGCCTTGTAATGCCGTGCTCAATGCTCCATTCGTGCCCGCAGGTTGCGCATCTGAATACTCTTTCCTCACTGGTAACCATGATATTTCCTCCGGTTATTGTTAATATTTTCCCATTGATCAACATATCTCCAACCTTACGCCTCGCTGAAGCGAGAATATTGCCGAACGTCTGCCTCGAAACTCTCATTTCGCCTGCTGCGGACTCCTGGTATAATCCTTCCAGATCGGCAAGACGGATTGCCTCAAGCTCGTCAAGCGTCAACACCACCTCTTCGAGCTCTTCAGCCGGCAAGCCTGACGGCTTGAAAATCCGGAATGCGGCTTCGTTACCAATTTTCCTGCATTTCAACGGTCTTGTCATGATTACCCAAAAGTTCAGGTTTCGATTGCACGCTTCAGTTATTAGCATATGCCAATAACATAACACAAAAAAGGGATCGTGTCAAGGGAATACGTCGATTTTTTTTACTCTGTCCGATAGTATCTGCCGGGCAACATGCCGTGCCAGCAGCGAAGCGGGGCTGCCTCAATCATGATAGCGCAATGGTTGCACATGGTGCAGCGCGACGCATCCCGGCGACCATCCTGCAATATGCGGACGATGTCGGGCTCGATGATGAATGGACGGGACATCGATACGAAATCGGAAAAGCCATTCATCAGCGGAGCAAGAAGATCATCGAGCGTGTGCAACCCTCCGACAGCGATGACGGGAATGGAAACGGCCTTCCTGATCGCTGCCGCAGCTTCAAAATTATAGCCATGCAACAGTTTCGGTTTTGGCAGCGCCATCCTGATCGCCTGCGCGAGAAGAGGTCTGAGTGGTTTCGGCAAAGATTCGAACCTGAAGTTGCAGGATAACAGGGCTTCGGCTGGTATCCGGGGACCGCGCATGATCGTCAGCCCCTCTTCCACTGTACCCGACGATACTTCGATAGCCGTGCATCCGGAGGCTTCAAGCAGCTGTGCAATGCGGACGGATTCGGGAATGCGCATACCTCCGGGGCGCTGATCGAATCCGTTGATCTTGGCAAGAACAGGATAATGCGGTAGCAGAGACCTGATGCGACGCATGATTTCCCGAATGATACGAAACCGGTTTTCGGTTGAACCGCCCCAGCGGTCGGTGCGGCGGTTGCCGTACCCGGAGAGAAACTGGGAGAGCAGGTAGCCGTGAGCCATATGCAGCTGAACGCCGTCAAAACCCGCGTTTCTGGCCCGCACTGCCGCATCGGCAAAACTCCGGGCAATTTCGAGGATGCCGGATTCAGAGAGCTCAACCGGCAGATCCTCGTTGAAGATGCCGTCGCGCATAACGGAAGGAGCGACAGTCGGCATACCGGTAATTTTCGACCTGGTCTGCCGTCCGCAGTGAGCAAGCTGCATAATGAGCGGGGCGCCATTGCGGTGCACCGATCCGGTCAACTTCCGATACGCCTGAACCAGTCTGTCGTCATCCATCATCAGCATACCGGGCAGACTGCTTCGCCCATCCTGCCTTACGCCCGCATAGCCGGTGATAATCGCCCCTGCTCCACCTCTCGCTATCGCCGAATAGAGCCGATCATGGCCCGGGCCGGGAGCACCCGAAGCGTCAGCCAGGCTCTCATGCGTTGCGGAACGAAGTATACGATTGCGCATCGCAATACCGCCAAGGTCACAGGAATCGAATAACATAAGAAGAGCCGAATGTGTGTTTGCGTTCTATACCCTGCACAATTGAATATAGTTATTATACCAGTCGATAAACACGCCATGCCATGCAGACGGCTCATTGGTTGTCAGACTGATGCGAGAGGTGTATCTTGCATAAGGCGGCAAGCGATATCGGCCTTTCGCCCCCATGAACCCGATCACAACAGAGACAACGACATG
>JAFGMZ010000092.1 GCA_016927285.1 Chlorobiaceae bacterium | reverse complement strand
GCACCTCTATTTATTTGTTCCGAATCCCGATTACTGCGTTGGGCGATGCTCAAAATCCTCATGTACGCCGTGTACACTCCGGTTTTTCCGCTCCGTCCGCCTTGTCCCCGGGCTTCTTTCGACAATAAATAGAGGTGCCCTTTACGCTTATTTTTTTGCCGAACCTTTTGATTTGACGTAATATGGGAGGTATAAAGGTCTTTTTATCTGGTTGGTTTGATTTACCGGGTTCTTTTTCTGTAAATTCTCTTTTGCTTATGTGCCATGTCTGTCTGTATGTGTGTGTTCATGTGGTACGGAATTGTTTATTTTTTTAAGTAGCTCCTTTTTCATGACAAGTTCATCAGAAGGCGGAGATTCGTCTCATTTATCAGGCGACTCGAGTTTTAAAGGTCTTGCGACTCTTTCTCTTACGGCTCTCGGCGTGGTATTCGGTGATATCGGTACCAGTCCGCTTTATGCTATCCGGGAGTGTTTTCATGGCGATTATGGTATTCCGGTTACACATGATAATATCCTCGGAGTTCTTTCGCTGCTTTTCTGGTCACTGATTCTGATTGTGACACTCAAGTACCTGACATTCATCATGAAAGCTGATAATGAGGGCGAAGGGGGTATTTTATCGCTTACGGCTCTGATTATCAGCCATAGTCGGAAAAACAGACATGAAAGATGGTTTCTTGTGGCTATAGGTCTGTTTGGCGCTGCTCTGCTGTATGGTGATGGCATGATAACGCCTGCAATTTCGGTGCTCAGCGCCGTTGAGGGATTACAGATTATCGCGCCTGCGTTCAAGGATCTTGTTATACCGGTAACGGTTTTTATTCTTGCTGGTTTATTTTTTTTTCAGCATCACGGAAGCGCCAAGGTTGGAGGGTTTTTCGGACCGATTATTATGATCTGGTTTTCGGTGCTTGCGGTACTGGGTGTTACCGAGATTATCCGCTATCCGGAAATTCTGAAAGCGATTGCACCTTGGTACGGCATCAATTTTTTGCTCACCAATCAGATTTATGGTTTTCTTGTGCTTGGAGCTGTATTTCTTTCCGTGACCGGCGCGGAGGCACTTTATGCTGATATGGGTCATTTCGGTAAAAAGCCTATCCGGCTAACATGGATCTTTTTTGTGCTTCCGGCTTTGCTTCTTAACTATTTCGGACAGGGCGCTCTTCTTCTGGCGTCACCTCATGAATCGCATCATCCATTTTATGCGTTGGTGCCTTCATGGGCATTGATTCCTATGGTAATCCTGTCGACAACTGCTACGATTATTGCCTCTCAGGCGTTAATAACCGGAGTATTTTCTTTGACCCAGCAGGCGATACAGCTTGGTTATTTTCCCCGTCTGACTATTTGCCATACTTCTGCGGGTCATATTGGTCAGATTTACGTTCCTGCTGCTAACTGGGGTTTGATGCTTTCAACAATCGGTCTGGTTATAGGTTTCGGTTCATCGAGCAAGCTTGCAGCGGCATATGGAGTTGCTGTTACAGCAACAATGTTGATTTCGACCCTGTTATTCTATTATGTGGCGCGGGATATCTGGAATTGGAATAAATTTGGAGTTAATATTCTGATATCATTCTTTTTTATCATTGATCTTGCGTTTTTTGGAGCGAGTGCCAGTAAGTTATTTCATGGGGCTTGGTTCCCGCTTGTGATAGCCTTAATCATTTTTACGTTATTTTATACGTGGAAGCAGGGCAGAATTCTTATGCTTAAGCAGTTGAAGGACCGGACGCTGACGGTTGAGGAGTTTACCGAGAGCCTTGCCTTGCAGCAGCCACAACGGGTTGCCGGTCAGGCGGTTTATCTGACAGCCAATCCCGATGTGATTCCTGTGGCGATGCTTCATAATATGCGGCATAATAAAATTCTGCATTCGGAGGTGGCGTTGTTCCATTTTACCACTGAACGGGTGCCGAGGGTGCCGAACAGCAAGAAGGTGGAGGTTGTGAAGTGCGGGGATGGCATCTATAAGGTGATCGCACGGTATGGGTTTATGGAGTCGCCGAGTATTCGGCAGGTGTTTTCGCTTGCGCATCATAAGGGGTTCCATTTCAGGTTCGAGGCGACCAGCTTTTTCCTTAGCAGGGAGAAGATCGTGACGGGTCTGAAGTCGAAAATGAGTTCGTGGCGCAAGAAGCTTTACGCGCTTATGATGCGGAATGCAATCAGCGCTACCGGGTATTATGATCTTCCTTCGGGTCAGGTGATTGAGATCGGTATGCAGGTTCAGATATGATTGTGCGCGAGTAGCCGGATGTCTCTGAATCGGCGAGGCGATCGGAGGTCCGTTCAGAAGGCGGCTTGTTCCAATGCTTCTTGTTGACTCATTGATTCATGGGGGGCGTTTTTTTGCGGCTTCGTTTTTTTTGTTGCCGGATGTGCTTTGGCTTTTTACCGGGCTGTCTGATATAGACTGGAGATTGTGGCGATGATGTTGCGTATGCGATTAGCGCCATGCGAAATTGCTTTCGTTATTGATTGGATTTATTCGTATATTGAAATTCCGCATGTTACCGCGTGGTGAAGATGCCGAGAAAGTTCAGGTGTCCTGTTGTTTTACAGACGGTTACCGTCTACCTGTTTGCAAGGATTTTCTTCCTGCCGGGCGAAACTCTCCTTCAGATTATACCCTTTCCTGCATTGTTGCCACATCTGTGAGTGCTTTATGCATTGTCAACATTTTTATCAGAGGAAAGAAAACGTATGATTGAAGGAAATGTACCTGTGTCGCTTTTCAGCGAGCTCCAATTGGCTGAGCCGTTGCTCAGGGCTCTGGAGGCTGTAGGATATGAGAAGCCGACCCCTATTCAGGCCCAGACTATTCCCTTGCTGCTCGAGGGTCGCGATGTGCTTGGCCAGGCACAGACCGGTACCGGTAAGACTGCGGCATTCGCGCTTCCGGTGCTGTCGAATATCGTGCTTGGAAAAACTGATCCTCAGGCTTTGGTGCTGACTCCCACGAGGGAGCTTGCTATTCAGGTTGCCGAGGCATTTCATCGTTATGCCGAATATCTTAAGGGTTTCCATGTGGTGCCGATCTATGGTGGCCAGGATTACGGTACGCAGCTTCGCATGTTGAAGCGTGGCGTGCATGTGGTTGTGGGTACGCCGGGGCGCGTGATGGATCATATGCGTCGTGGTTCGCTCTCTCTGGATGGTTTGCAGTGCCTTGTGCTCGATGAGGCTGACGAAATGCTGCGCATGGGCTTTATCGATGATGTCGAGTGGATTCTCGATCAGACGCCTGAGAATCGTCAGGTGGCGCTGTTTTCGGCTACTATGCCGGCGCCGATCCGCCGTATCGCTCAGAAGCATCTGAACAGCCCTGCCGAGATTACCATTCAGGCAAAAACCACCACTGTCGATACTATTCGTCAGCGTTACTGGATTGTCGGTGGCAGCCACAAACTCGATGTGCTTACCCGTATTCTCGAGGTCGAGCCGTTCGAGGGGATGCTGATTTTTGTGCGGACCAAGACGATGACGCTGGAGCTTGCCGAAAAGCTGCAGGCCAGGGGGTATGCCGCATCGGCTCTCAATGGCGATATGGTTCAGAACCAGCGGGAGCGGACTGTCGATCAGCTTAAGGATGGTACGCTCAATATTGTTATTGCTACCGATGTTGCGGCCCGAGGGCTCGATGTCGAACGTATCAGCCATGTTATCAACTATGATATTCCTTCCGATACCGAGTCGTATGTTCATCGGATCGGCAGAACCGGTCGTGCCGGTAGGAGTGGCGAGGCGATTCTGTTTGTGTCGCCGAGGGAAAAAAATATGCTTTATGCGATCGAGAAGGCGACCCGAAAGCGTATCGACTTGATGGAGCTTCCTTCGACGGAGATTATCAATGATAAGCGTATTTCAAAGTTCAAGCAGCGCATTACCGATACTATAGCTGCTGAAGATCTGGATTTTTATACCCGTTTGATAGAGCAGTACTGCCATGAACATGATGTTTCGGAATTAGAGGCTGCTGCAGCGCTTGCCTCACTTTATCAGGGCGAAACCCCTTTGCTGCTTTCGGCAAAGCCCGAGAGGACTTCGCGTCCTGAAGGGAGGGATCGTTTTGAAGGAAGGGATCATTCCGACAGAGATAGAGGTTCGTCCAGGAAACCGAGATCCGGCGGCATGTATGCCGATGAAGGCAAGGAGAGTTACCGTGTTGAGGTGGGCAATGACCATGGCGTGAAAGCCGGTAATATTCTTGGCGCGATTATCAATGAGATTGGTCTCGACCCGGAGTCGATCGGTAGAATTACGATTAACGATACGTTCAGTACAGTCGAACTTCCTTCCGGGATGCCGAACGATGTTTTTCAGGAGATGCGCAAGGTCCGCGTGTGCGGACGGCAGCTTCGGCTTTCGAAAATGAAAGAGCGCCAGCAGTATTCGTTCGGCTCTGCCCGTAAAGCGAAACCGAAGAGTGGATTCCGCAACGAGGAGTCGTTTTTTACTGGACATAAGAAGAAGAGGAAGTAGAATGGAAGAGGGGAGTATCG
>JAFGMZ010000091.1 GCA_016927285.1 Chlorobiaceae bacterium | reverse complement strand
TTGGCGTCCATTAATAAAACATTTTTTATCATTGATTATCAAACCTTTGCATCGGTGCTTTTTCAGGTGTCTGACGCACAATCCTCCCGGTCGTCAGCCTTGCTGTTCTTTCATTTCAAGTTTGAGGAACCTGCCGGTATGGGAGTGTTCGATTTCTGCGATTGCCGAAGGCGTGCCTTCGGCAATCAGCATGCCGCCGCCGCTGCCGCCTTCCGGTCCAAGGTCGATAATCCAGTCGCTGTTTCTGATAATGTCGAGGTTGTGTTCGATAATGATGACCGTATTGCCTTTGTCAACCAGTCTTCGCAGCACTTCGAGCAGGTGCTGGATATCCTGAAAGTGGAGGCCGGTGGTCGGTTCGTCGAGGATGTAGAGGGTCTTGCCGGTCTGGATTTTGGCGAGTTCAGCCGAAAGTTTGATTCGCTGCGCTTCTCCGCCTGACAGCAGGGGAGACGGTTGTCCAAGCTTGAGGTAGCCGAGTCCAACGCTCTCCATCGTCGAGAGGATGCGCCTGATGCGCGGAAAATCCATGAAAAATTCCGCAGCTTCTTCGATAGGCATTTCCAGTACGTCAGCGATGGACTTTCCTTTGTATTTTACCTGAAGGGTTTCGCGGTTGTATCGCTGCCCCTTGCAGTTTTCGCACGGCACGTAAACATCAGGGAGGAAGTTCATTTCTATTTTCATGGTCCCGGCACCCTGGCAGACCTCGCAACGCCCCCCTTTTACGTTGAAGCTGAATCTTCCTGCCTTGTAGCCGCGGATCTGCGCTTCGGGCAAACGGGTAAAGAAGTCGCGAATGAAGGTGAATGCGCCCGTATAGGTGGCGGGATTGGAGCGTGGCGTTCGTCCGATAGGAGTCTGGTCGACGTTGACGACCTTATCGATCAGTTCGATACCGGCGATGCCCGCATGGGGCTGACTGATCAGTTTCGATCGGTAGAAGTGGCGCGCGAGCACCGGATAGAGCGTTTCGTTGATGAGGGTGGACTTTCCTGAGCCGCTGACCCCCGTAACGGCGACGAGCGAGCCGAGAGGGAAGCGTACGTCGATATTCTGCAGGTTGTTGCCCCGGCAGCCGTAGAGGTCTAAAAAACGCGGTTCAGTCCGCTCTTTGCCTTGTTCCGGTTCGCAGAAGACGTTTTTTCGACCGGTGAGGTAAGCCGCGGTAAGCGATGCATTACCGAGTTCCGACGCAGGGCCTTTTGCGACGATTTCTCCTCCATACTCCCCTGCTCCGGGGCCAAGGTCGATGATCTCGTCAGCCATCAGCATGGTGTCCTTGTCGTGCTCCACTACGAGAACGGTGTTGCCTATGTCGCGGAGTTGCTGCAGAGAGGCTATAAGCTTATGGTTGTCGCGCTGGTGCAGCCCGATGCTGGGTTCATCGAGTATGTAAAGTACCCCGCTCAGACGGGAACCGAGTTGCGAGGCCAGACGTATGCGCTGTGCTTCGCCTCCCGAGAGCGTACGTGCACTGCGGCAGAGAGCGAGGTAGCCAAGCCCGACGTCGAGCAGGAATTCAATGCGTTTGGTGATTTCATGCAGGACGGGAACAGCGACGAGCCGCTCTCTTTCGTTCAGCTGTTCAGGCAGGTTTCTGAAAAAATCGAGCGTTTCCGGCAGCGGCAGTGACTCGGCTTCGGCGATGTTCATGCCATTGATTCTGACATGCAGGCTCTCCTGTCTCAGGCGGGCACCCTTGCAGACCGGACAGGGCTGGTGTATCATGAAGCTTTCCGTCCACTCGCGGATTCGCGTGGAGCTGCTGTTACGGAGCATTTCTTCAACGTAGGGAAGAGCGCCCTGAAAAATCTGCGGGTAGCTGTGCTCTTTTCCTGCATAGCCGTACGCGACATCGAAGGTGCGGCTGCCGGAACCCAGCAGCAGGATGTCGAGCGCCTTCGGCGGAATCTCCGAAACCGGCGTGTCAAGCGTAAATCCGAACTGTTTGGCTATTGCCTTGATGATTTGCCAGAGGTTCCTTTTTCCGGGTTTTCCGAATGGTTCGATTCCTCCCTGGTTCAAAGAGAGCGATGGATCGGGAATCATCAGGTCGGCGGAGAGCTGCATCAGCTCACCGAGTCCGTTGCACTCAGGGCAGGCTCCATATGGAGAATTGAAGCTGAAATGGTTCGGAGCGAGGGTGTCGACCGGCACAGAACCGTCCGAATATGCATATTGCGTACTGAAGAACAATTCTTTGCTTTCGTCGCCGAGGACGGTACAGATAACAGAGGAACGATGTTCCGACATTCCGATAGCTAATCCGATCGCCTGCTGCAGCCGTTCGGCGCTTTCCGGTCCGATAACGAGCCTGTCGATCACAAGCTCGATAGAATGCGTCTTGTACCTTTCGATCTGCATGTTTTTTTCCATTTCACGCTCCTCGCCGTCGATACGGACTCTCAGGAACCCTTTCAGCAGCAGTCGCTCGAAGAGTTCCCGATAGTGCCCTTTGCGACCGCTGACAAGGGGCGAGAGAATGCTGACCTTTGTGCCAACGGGCATCGACTGAATCGATTCGACGATGCTTTCCGGCGATTGTTTCTGCAGCATCTGACCGGTAACCGGATCGTATCTTCTCCCTGCTTTGGCATACAGCAGACGGATGAAATCGTGGACTTCGGTAATGGTACCCACCGTCGAGCGGGGCGAACGACTGGTGCTTTTCTGGTCTATGGCGATGACCGGCGAGAGTCCTTCGATAAAATCAACGTCGGGCCGCTCGATATTTCCGATAAACTGCCGGGCGTATGGCGAGAGGGTCTCCATGAAGCGCCGTTGACCCTCGGCGAAGATGGTATCGAAGGCAAGGCTCGATTTTCCCGATCCTGAAATGCCGGTAATGACTACGAACCGATTTCTGGGAATATCGAGTGATATGTTTTTCAGATTGTGGACACGGGCTCCTCTGATGGTGATATGGCTGAATTCCATGGTGTGTTCGGCACTTCTGTCGGAAAAAATCTATGCGTTCTGCATTATAGCGATTTGGCAGCGAAATCCCTGTGTGCAACGGGCTGTGTTTCACGCTTTGCCCGGGTATAACGGTTTGCAGGGCATGATTGTTTCCCGATGTCGGGCGTTTTGAAAAAGTAATGCATCTATTCTGCATTATTCGTCAACGGATATCTCGAAGTTGGGGAGACAGATCTCTTTTCCTGCCGGTATGCTGGCTTTTTCAATCAAAAGCGTTTTATATTCAAATAACCATGACGCAACTGTAGAGCAACGCTATCTTTTTTACCGATGAACAGTATGATGCGGGTGATGTTTTCCACATTGATCGTCGTGTCTTTTTTCTTTTTGCCAACCTCTGCAAAGAGCGCTGATGACAGCGCTTTCCTTTCAGGCAAGACAAAGATAGAGCGACACGACTACGCTGGCGCAATAGCCGATTTTTCGAGTTTTATCGAGCGCGAGGGGAAGGATGTGGCGGCGGCATACCATGGACGGGGTATGGCAAAAATGAAACTCGGCGATCGGCCGGGAGCAGTAGCTGATTTTATGAAGGTTATCGATCTTGAGCCGCAACTTGCCCCCGATTTTCTCGACGGCAAACATGAGGATGTTGATCGGGGCGGCGAAAGTCGGTCTGGCAATGATTTTTCGACACGGGTTTTCCAGTCGGATCTTGTTCCCGGATATGCTTTCGCCTTCGATAACAGAGGCCTATTGAAGTATATTCAGGGAAACTATGAAGGTGCCATTGATGACTTTACGATGGCAATTGCACTTGAACCGAAGTTTTCACTGCCCTACAAGCATCGAGGATATGCCAAATACGATCTCCAGGATTACCAGGGGGCGATAGACGATTATACGAAGGCGATAAAATATAACCGGAAATCGGCGGAAATCTACCGTGAGCGTGCGCTTGCAAAAGAGCAGTCCGGCGATGAAGACGGAGCTATGGACGATTACAGGAGGGCGGCAAAGCTTGGCGATGCCGCAGCCATGCACAAACTTGCCGCAAAAGAAAAGGTCGGGGTCTCGATCAAATAATCGTCGTAACCTGAAGTTTATTCATCAACTGATATCCCGTCATGGTTCCGAGTCAGGGCATCATACTGCAAATCGCCGGGTTGACCTCGGTCGTGATCGAGGGGGAGTTCTTGCGGAGCCGGAAATTCGGGAAGATGGCAAGACGTGGAACGAATACGCGATCTTCAGCTATTTCGCCGTCCAGTTTTTTTTCGGTAACCCGGAGTGCTTGTTGCGGAAATCAATTTCTCCAGGCTGTAACACGCGCTACCGATAGCTCGTTCCTGCGGAATCTTAAAGGAAGGCAAGCAAAACCGGATGCGTCAAACCCCTCGATAGCGATGATGCAAATCAACGATGTCGAGGGGTTTGACGCAAATCCATCTTTAAGAATTCTGGCGAATAATTCGTATCAGATTGGGTTGCCTGTTATCTGGTCAATTGATTTTTCTGGTTGTACTGCGCCAATGTGTCCGTTTCTGACTGGCAGCCGGTTTCGGATTTGGATGTCCTGCGGCGTGAAGCGCCTGCGGTTTCGACTTATCCGGTTCCTGCCCGGTTAATGGATAGGGATGCGTGTCGATGACAGGGACTTTCAGCGTAATGAGCTTTTCGATGTCACGCAGATACTCCTTTTCTTCCCGGTCGCAGAACGATATCGCAGTTCCCTTCGCCCCGGCTCTGCCGGTTCTTCCGATACGGTGCACATAGGTTTCGGCAATGTTTGGTATATCGAAGTTGATGACATATTCCAGTTCATCGACATCGATACCGCGAGCGGCAATGTCTGTTGCAACCAGTACCCGCATGGATTGATCCTTGAATCCGCTGAGCGCTCGCTGGCGCGCATTCTGCGATTTGTTGCCGTGGATGGCCGCAGCGGTAATGTCATGTTTTTGCAGGAATTTCACTACCTTATCCGCCCCATGTTTGGTCCGGGTAAAGACGAGGGTGTTTTTGATTTTTGGTTCCCGAAGGATATGGAGCAGCAGACTGTTCTTGTTTCCTTTATCGACGAAGTACATTTCCTGTCTTATGGTTTCGGCAGTCGAGGACACCGGCGTGACGCTTACGCTGACGGGATTGTGCAGGATTGATGCGGAAAGCTTGACAATTTCTGGCGGCATGGTTGCCGAAAAGAAGAGCGATTGTTTCTTTTTGGGTAGTGCCCCGAGAAGTTTCCTGATATCGTGGATGAATCCCATGTCGAGCATGCGATCGGCTTCATCGAGAACGAATATCTCGATGTCACGCAGGTGCAGATATCCCTGATTCATGAGATCGAGCAGCCTGCCGGGTGTGGCTATGAGAATGTCCGTTCCTCTCTGCAGTGCACTGGTTTGCGGATTCTGGCTTACTCCGCCGAAAATCACAGTGTTTCTTATCCCGCTGTGTCGTCCGTAGGCATCGAAGCTTTCTCCGATCTGGATTGCAAGCTCTCTGGTAGGCGTGACGATCAGACTTCGTATTTTTCTTTTCTTTTCGTTCGATTTTTCTTTTGAGAGCAGCTGCAGAACGGGAATTGCAAATGCTGCAGTTTTTCCCGTGCCTGTCTGCGCGCATCCAAGCAGATCGGATCCGTCGAGGACGATAGGAATGGCTTTTAACTGTATTGGTGTCGGAGAGGTGTATCCTTCTTCTTCAAGAGCTTTGAGGATCGGCTCGATAATGGGCAGTGAGCGAAATGTCATAGGGTATGTGAATGGTTCGAATAGGTGTCCCGAAATTTTTTTCGAGTGTCGTCGATGCGTTTTTTTTCGGCAGATGCTACTGCGAGATGATAGGCATCGGGCTGGAAGATATCATTATTTAAGCGTACCTCTTGTATTTATCTATCTTTCTTTTTCGCGGTATGATTACTGCTTCAGTCGGGGCTTTGCTATACGTTTCGATGCGTTCTGTCCGCGATAAAGCAGCGTGATCCACGGATCGGCAGGGTTTTTCCGGGGGGCAGCCTTGATCGGGAGTTCTACAGCGTATCAGTTCATGTCCTGAGAGTTGTCCTGCTGAGGTAATCATTTTCGATATCTGCTGTTATTCGTTCTGTGGCTCCGGCTCGTTTCATAACGAATGCTGCGCCAGCAGATCCTGTAAGCATGCGATAGTGAGCGTTCTCGGTCAGTTTTTTCAGGGTGGCGAAAAGCGACTCTTCGTTCGTGATGACCATTGCGCCACCGGCAGCAACAAGATCGACGGCTTCCGGGGAGTTGTGATGGCGCGGGCCGAACAGTACGGGGACCCCGTAGGCTGCCGGTTCGATGGTGTTATGCACGTTGACGCCGAATCCGCCTCCCACGTAGGCTATAGAGGCGAGCGAGTAGAGTTCGGCAAGGTAGCCTGTCTGGTCGATTACAAGCGCCTGTTGTTCCGGATCGAACGGATTTTCTATAGCAGATACCTTCTCGAACGCGATACTCATTTCTTCGAGCCCATGGCAGAGCCGTTCCATGTTTTCGTGATCAACCTTATGCGGCACAAGAATCAGGACAGGCTTTTTTTTGAGCTTTCGCCACGCTGAAAGCAGGATAGCCTCGTCGCGATCCCAGACGCTGCCGGCTATAAGCACGGTACGATTCTTGTAGAGCGGTTTCAGATGCGCGACTTTATCGATTTGCAGACTTCGTTGCAATACCTGGTCAAAACGGGGATCACCGACAGTTTCGGCCTGCTTGCAGCCGAAACTGTTCTCGAATGCACGGGTGTCATTTTCTGAAACGGTATAGATTCGGTCGAACAGGTTGAATACGCTGCGATAGAAGTTTTTGAGGATGGGTCGGAAATATTGTGACCGTTGACGCAGTACAGCAGCGACGAGCAAGAGTCGTGCGCCGGCTTTTTTTGCTTCGATCAGATGATTTGGCCAGAAGTCATAACGCATCAGCATGAGCAGATCCGGTCGGATAAGCGAAACGAGTTTCCGGGCGTTAGCCGGTGTATCGACGGGAAGATAGAATACAGCAGCAGCTCCAGGAAAGTCCTTTCTGGCATTGTAGCCTGAATCGGAGAGAAACGAAACGAAGAGTGCGAGTCCGGCGTGTTTTGCCTGCAGTGCGGCGATGACCGGTCGAGCCTGTTCGAATTCGCCGACCGATGCCGCGTGTACCCAGAGCCGGTAAGCGGACTTCTTTTGGACAGGCAGGGATGTCAGTCGTTTTTCGAGATCCTCGAACAGATGCTTCCGAACAGCAAGGAAAGTTCCTGTTTTTTTGTGTACGCTGCCCAGGAGGTTTGTGGCACCCGAAAGCAAAGGGCTGAAAAATACATAGACGTTAAGCGCAGAACGGTTCATTGCAATCGGTTGTTCATTTTCTGAAAGGTAGTAAAAAGTTTTTCCCTGGCAGACAGGGTTGAGGGATGATGTTGCAATTATTCGGCAGGCCTGTTTGTAATTCGTACAAACTTATACGAAATTCAACAGGAACTTCAGCTGCACGATAGGTATCGCCACACTGCTTCGCAGCGCTCAACTGATAAAGATATTTAGGTATTTTGACTGATTTTTTACGTGATCTTAATGATGTTCAACGCAATGCGGTGACGACAACCGAGGGGCCGGTTATGGTGCTTGCCGGTGCCGGTTCCGGCAAGACCCG
>JAFGMZ010000090.1 GCA_016927285.1 Chlorobiaceae bacterium | reverse complement strand
TTTGATATCTGACAGCTTGGGATAGGCTGCCGTATGGCAGAAACTCTGCATCATCAGATCGGCGCTGAAGCTCAGCGCGGCGAGTTCCTTGATTTCGTCGCGGGTCATGGCTCCGGTGGTATCCTGCGATCCGACGGTGAGCGTTTCGGGCTCGGCATACATGCCTGGACGAACGCCGGGAAGGCCGCATGCCTTGCCGATCATTTTCTGGGCAAGGGTATAGCCTTTGCCGGAGTTGGCTGGCTGGTCGGGGAGGGTGAAGACCTCGGATTCACCGAGACCGAGCGCGAGACGGGCTTTTCTGGTGAGGTTCCGCCCGATGATGAGCGGAATGCGTCCGCCGGCCCTGACTTCATCGGCAAGCGTATTGGGTGCGAGATCGAATCGCGAAATAATTTGCCCCTCTTTTTCGATCCTGCCTTCGCGGGGGTAGACCTCGATGACGTCGCCCATCTCCATGGAGGTGACGTCTGCCTGTATCGGCAGCGCGCCGGAATCTTCGGCGGTGTTGAAGAAAATCGGGGCGACGATGCTGCCGATGACTACGCTGCCGGTGCGTTTGTTCGGTACGGCGGGAATATTTTCACCGAGGTGCCACTGCACGGAGTTGATGCCGGATTTTCTGCTTGAACCGGTTCCGACCACATCGCCGACGTAGGCAAGCGGGTGGCCTTTTTCCTTGAGTTTGGAAATCGTGCCGATGGGATCGTCCATTTTCGAGCCGAGCATGCAGAGGGCGTGCAGGGGTATATCGCTGCGGGTGAAGGCTTCGCTGGCTGGCGAGAGGTCGTCGGTGTTGGTTTCGCCCGGTACCTTGAACACGGTCAGCGTCATTTTTTCGGGCAGCGAGGGACGCGAGGTGAACCATTCGGCGTCTGCCCAGGACTGCAACACCTCTTTGGCATAGGTATTGGATTCGGCGAGTGCCGCTACGGCATCGAATGAATCGTAGACAAGCAGAATGGTCTTGAGCATCGATGCGGCTTCTGCTGCAATTGCAGCTTCGGCGTGGCCAAGCGCGTCGACAAGGGGCTTGACGTTGTAACCGCCGAGCATGGTGCCGAGAAGTCTGACTGCTTCGACCGGAGTGATGACCTCACAGGATGACTCCCCCTTGATGATGGCGTCGAGGAATGCTGCTTTTTCGAATGCGGCGTCGTCGACGCCGGGGCTGATGTGTTCGCAGAAAAGTTTGAGCAGATACTCTTTTTCTTCGACTGGCTGCTGCTGGAGCAGTACGATCAGCTCGCGTGCCTGATCCGCGGTCAACGGCAGAGGAGGAATGCCGAGCTGGGCCCTCTGTTCGGTATGCTCGCGGTATTGGCTGACAAGACTCATAGGGTTCTCCCGGTGTTAGGGTTGAAACGGATGTTACGTGAAACAATGCTGAATGGAAGGAAAAAACGATCTGTCTTATTCCGAAAAAGACAAAAATATAATGATAGCACTCCTTTTTTTTAAAACAAAGCGTTCAGAAAACACCAGAAACGCGGCAACCGCATTTTCTAAAGCGGTTACCGCGTTTCTGCCGAACTATTTCAGGGTTTGCCTGTCTGATGCGGAATGAGGGCGGAATTGTCGCGGAAAGTATCGGGAATTTGTTCGTCCGGGTTCAGGTTGCGACCGGTAGTATGTGCGACCCGACGAGCATGCTGTCGCCGTAGCTGAGAAAGCGGTAGTTTTCGCTGATGGCTTCGCGATATGCCACGTTCAGATATTCTTTTCCGGCAAATGCCGCGGTGAGCATGAGTACCGTAGACCTCGGCGCATGGAAATTGGTCAGAAGGAGATCGATTACCCGAAACCGGTATCCGGGATAGATGAAGATGTCGGCTTCACCCGTCAGCCCGTGTTGGCAGGTATCCCATTCCTGCAGGGATGCGGCATGTTCGAGGGTGCGGGTAACGGTGGTGCCGACGGCGACCACTCTGCCTCCTGTGGCCTTTGCGCGAAGGATGGCGGCAATGGTCTCGTGCGGTATTTCGTAGTATTCGCGGTGCATGAGATGGTCTTCGAAGCGCTCTGCCCGTATGGGAAGAAAGGTGCCGAGCCCCACATGCAGGGTGAGCGATGCCGTGCTGACGCCTTTTGCGGAGAGTTCCGCGAGAAGGGTTCCGGTCATGTTGAGCGATGCGGTGGGGGCCGCCACGGAACCTGGATTGCGGGCAAAGACTGTCTGGTAGCGTTCGGCATCGACTTCCTCGGCCTCCCGTTTCAGGTAGGGCGGAATCGGCATTGCGGCATGCTGTTCGAAGAGCTGCCGTATTTCAAAGCCGTCAGGCGAGGAAATACGGGCGACTCCCTGTCCGGCGAGTGCTTCGACGATGAGATCGCAGCCGTGCGCAACGAGTCGGTCGCCCGCTTTGAGACGACCGCGGTAGAGCACGAGGTCCTGGGCAGATCCGTGCTTTTCGAGCAGCATCAGCTCTATCGATGCTCCGGTCGGCTTGATGGCGAACATCCTGGCTCTGACTACGCGGCTGTCGTTGAGTACAAGGAGATCGCCTTCGCGGAGAAAGCCGGCAAGAGCGGCATAGCGACTGTGCTGGATTGCCCCGCTCTTGCTATCGAGCACCAGCAGTCTTGTTGTGCCGCGTTCGGCCGGAGGGTATCGGGCGATCATTCCCTCCGGAAGCGCATAATCGTAATCGCTGACGTTCATGATTGTCTGAGCCGTTCGCGTACTGCTTCTGCATGCGCCTGAAGCCCTTCATGGTCGGCAAACGAGGCGATTTTTTCTCCACATGCGAACAGCTGCTGTTTCGAGTATGAGATGATCGAGGTGTGCTTGACGAAATCCCGTACGGATAGCGGCGAGAAAAACCGTGCGGTTCCGTTCGTGGGCAGCGTATGGTTCGGGCCG